>QMIT01000007.1 GCA_024434115.1 Chloroflexota bacterium | reverse complement strand
CGTTAGCATAGCTGCCGCTATCCCCAACGTCTTCTTCCCTTGTCTTGCGGTACAGCTACAAATTTACCATGTCAATCGGAGAGGCGCAAGGGCGAAATTTAGAAAAATTTTAAATTGCCTAACTATTCACCCGAAACCCTCTATATAAGCCAAAAATCTCGTTTGACCAAAATTTGTTTGACAAATATCCGACCCTATGTTAACTTCTCTTAACTACAACTGATCGCTACAGGGGAGCTTGAGCTAATCAGGCTGAGAGGGCATTTTAAGACAATGCCGACCCTTGAACCTGAACCGGGTAATTCCGGCGGAGGGAGTTCGCACGAATATACACATTCAGCCACTCCCTCAAAGGAGTGGTTTTTCGTTTATGTCTGGTTTCAAAAAAGCCATCGTCGTGGCAAATGGAACTCCCCAAATGGGCCAAGCCGTGCGGAACGTCGTCGAACATGCGGCGGACGCACTGATTATCTGTGCAGATGGCGGAGCAGATGTGGCCTTAAAAATGGGATTGCGCCCCTATATCATCGTCGGGGATATGGATTCCATTGACCCCAATACACTAGACACCCTCGAATCGGCTGGCGCTGAACTGCTCCGTTTCCCTCCAGATAAAGATGAGACGGATTTGGAACTTGCCCTGTTAGAAGCGACTGAACACGGGGCCAGCGATATTTTTATATTGGCCGCAATGGGGGCGCGGATTGACCATACTCTCAGCAATCTCTATTTGTTGACGCTGCCAGCCATGCAAAATCGCAAGGTTCGTCTCGTAGACAATAACCAATCAGTCTGGGTTATCCAGCCGGGTACACATCCCTTAAGCGGGGCCATTGGCGATACGGTTTCCCTGCTTCCCTTTCAAGGAGATGCACAGGGAATTACAACCTATGGATTGCAGTATCCCCTGTCCGACGAAACCCTCTATTTAGGGCCTGCACGAGGAGTCAGCAATGTCATTATTTCACCGGAGGCGAGTGTTACCTTCAAAAGTGGCACGCTTCTGATTATCCATACAATAGGTCACGCATAAAGGAAAAGCGCCTATGTCTAGTTCTCGAACAACTGTTGTGGGGGTTCAGGTACTGCCGTTTGTCAATGACCCCTATCCCGTTGTAGATAAAGCGATTGCCGCCATTCAAGCATCGGGTATTCGCTATATCGTTACTCCAATGGAAACGGTGATGGAGGGGCAGTTGGAAGATTGCCTCAAAGCAGCACGAGCCGCTCATGAAGCCTGTTTTGACGCGGGGGTACAAAAGGCTGTCACGATTATCAAAATCTCAGATGCGGTGAATGGTTCTACGATTGACGACAAACTCGCCAAGTACCGCTAGGTTGCACACCATGAATGGATCCGCCACGCCCTCGTCAAAAAGGACCCTCTTGAGGATGCCATTGGAAATCGGGCGAATTATCGTTCTGATTATTCTGATGCTCCTGCTGCTGGTATTTTTGACCGGGGGAATGGCCCAATTGTATGTGGATACCAATGCTGTAAGCCGCGATCAGCTAGGTCGGCTCATCCCATCGGCAAATGAGGTATGGCAGGCTTGGGAAACCTATCGTGGCGACCTCATGGAAGTCCAAATTCCGAATACGCTATGGGCTACCTTGACCGGGTTAGCCATTGCGACCGTGATTGGGCTTGGCCTAGCCTCAATTATGGATATGTTTCCACCGCTGCGCTGGATTCTCTACCCATTGTTGGTACTGACCCAGACCGTTCCGACCTTTGCCATCGCCGTCCTATTGATTTTGCTGTTTGGATTCGGCTATGGGCCAAAAATCGTTGTCGTGACGCTGTTCTGCTTTTTTCCGATTATGGTCAGCACGTTGGATGGCCTACGCAGCACCGACCCACTGCATATGCGTTTGCTGCGGGCGATGGGTGCGAATAAATTGCAGACGTGGTGGAAAGTTCGACTGCCAACCGCCATGCCCTCCTTTTTTAGCGGTCTGCGTTTGGCGGCTACCTACAGTGTTGTCGGGGCGGTCATCGGGGAATATGTCGGTTCAGGCGAGGGCTTGGGGAAATTTTTGCAGCGTTCCTACCGCTCATTCAATACCGATCAGGTGTTTTTGGTGGTCATTGTCATTGCTGTATTGACGGTGCTGCTGGTCTTGCTGGTGACGTTGGTCGAGATGCTGGCTTTACGCTGGTTGTTGGTAGGCCGTCAGTCAAATTCGCTCTGGCAAAAAATTCGTGGCGTACAGTTGAAATCATCGAATCTCTAAAGGATACAAATCTCATGAAAAGGATAGTTGTTCTAAAAACAATCATCATTGCCCTGATGATTGCGCTACTTCCAGCAGCGGTCATGGCACAAGACGACGGCTCTAAATCCGACCCATTAGGCGGAGCAACCGAGTTTGCCAAAGCCCATGAACGTACCTCGGTCAAGCTGATGCTGGATTGGACACCAAATACCAACCATACTGGATTTTATGTTGCCCAAGCAATGGGTTATTACGATGAAGCCAATCTGGATGTGGAAATCATCGAGCCAGTAGACACGCTGGTTGAGGCGGCATTGGATGCCGGAATTGTCGAATTTGGGGTCGGCTTCCAAGATTTTACCACCTATGCGTTGGTAGATGGCTCAGAGGTGATTTCCGTCGCCGCCATCATTCAGCATAACACTTCGGCTTTTGCAACGATTGCCGCCAATAACCCCGTTGAAGGGCCAGCCGATTTAGCACCCTTGATGTATGGTGGTTTCAGCCAACCCGATTTGGAAAACGCGATGCTAACCCGTTTGTTGGAATGCAATGGCGCGACATGGGACGAAAGTCGCTATATAGATGTGGGGTTTACTGACCCAATCGAACTCATGAACGCTGACCGCATTGACTTTTCGTGGATATTCTATGGCTGGCAAGGAATTCAAGCGGAGGTTGCCGGGACGCAACTGGATGCCGTCATGTTCCAAGATTATCTGGACTGCGTGCCGGACTATTACACACCGATTTTGTTGACCTCCCAAAGCATGATTGACGATCATCCGGATGTCGTGGCCGCTTTTGTCCAAGCCACCGCACGGGGTTATGCTGACGCGATTGAAAATCCCGCCGATGCTGCCGCGATTTTGTTGGAGGCCGTGCCAGAATTGGATGCTGATTTAGTCAATACCAGCGCCGTCTGGCTGGCCGATCAATATATGGCGGATGGGCCGCGTTGGGGACAACAAAGCGCCGAAGTGTGGCAGAGCTTCACCGATTTCTTAATTGAAAACGGCATCATTGAAGGGCCGTTTGATACATCTGAAGTCTTCACGAATGAGTTTTTGCCGGGTACAGTTGAGGAGTAGTCCGATTCCGCCTCTCTCTTTGACCTGCTCGACTGAGGGGTGGGAGGGCAGGTCAAGGAGAGAGGTTTTATGTCCAAACTTGAGATTGAGCGCATTACCTACACCTACTGGGAGGCCGGGAAACCCGTTCTGGCTCTGCAAGATTTGAGCCTTGCCCTCGCACCCGGCGAATTTGTCACCTTAATCGGCCCCAGCGGGTCTGGCAAAAGCACTCTCCTCGAACTGATTGTGGGCCTCCTTCAACCCGACAGCGGACAGATTCGGATTCATGGGCAGGCAAGCGCCAAACGCTTGGGGAAGGTTGCCTATATGCCCCAACAAGATGCCCTGCTGCCGTGGCGCACGGTTTTGGAAAATGTCATCTTAGCCCCCGAAGTACAGCGTAGAAATCGCCGTCAAGCGAAGGCACGCGCCCGCGAATTGATGCCGCTGTTCGGATTAGACGGATTTGCAGATGCTTTTCCGGCCCAGCTTTCGGGGGGGATGCGCCAACGGGCCGCGTTTTTACGGACGGTGCTGGCGGGGCAAGATATTTTGCTGCTGGATGAACCGTTTGGGGCATTGGACGCCCTAACCCGCCGCGAACTGCAAGATTGGCTGCTCAATATCTGGCAGCATTTCAACTATACCATCCTGTTTGTGACCCATGATGTTGAAGAAGCAATCTATTTGGCTGACCGGGTGTTGGTCTTGAGCCAGCGTCCGGGACGCATTGTTCAAGAATTGGTAGTCCCCCTACCGCGACCCCGCCAAGAATGGATTACTGCGCACCCAACTGATATGATTGCGCTCGAAACGCAATTATTGACAGCCTTAAGGGGATGATTTCATGGGGCAGACCATCACCGTTCACAAACTAAATCATCAGGGACAGGAAGTTTTGCGGTACACGGGGGTTGAATTGGAACGTTCCCCCACCAGTATCGTGTTAGAAGCCTATTTTGCCCGCAACGATTATCCGACGGTGTACCACACCTTTAAGAAGGGTGATCGCATGGTGGAATGTTTTTTTTCAGACCGTTGGTACAATATTTTCGCCTTACATCATCGAGATAGTGACACGCTTGAAGGTTGGTATTGCAATATCACCCGTCCGGCTCGTTTTGAGAATCACGCGATTTATGCCGATGACCTTGCTTTGGATGTGATGGTCTATCCCAATGGTCGCACACTGGTGCTGGATGAGGATGAATTTGCGGCCCTCGACCTCGATGAATCAACACGCCAACAGGCCCAAGCTGGCCTCGCTGAGTTGTTACATCTGGTTGAGACACATGGGGGGCCTTTTGCGGCGATTCAACCATGATAACTATTGGATGATTTAGGGAGAAAGCCTCTTGTTACTCGATTTTACCCGTCTCAACAACAAAGAAGTTACGATTTTCGAGTTTTCCAAACCCCTTACGCTCGACGATTTACGCGCTGCAACTAATGGGTCTATTGACCGGATGGAGGATTTATTAAAAGATACGGACGACGAGCAGATCACCTTTATTCCTTACGACCCCGACGCGGATGATCCCTTTGCGCCTGCGGATGAACGCTATCAGGGGTGGAATTTGGCTCATCTGGTACTGCATGTCACAGCTTCGGCGGAAGAGGGGGCAGCGTTTGGGTCACTGTTAGCACGCGGCGTGGTGCTGCCACAAGGGGTGCGGTTGCGTTATGAACCGGATTGGCATCTCGTCAAAACCAGAGCCGAAGTGCTGCACCGTTTGGAAGAGAGCCGTCGTATCCGCCTGAGTTATCTCAATACGTGGCCTGATCAACCCCATCTGGATACCTTCCGCGAATTTTCACCGGAATCCCATTCGTATCGCCAGTTGAACGCGGTAGCCTCAGTCGTAGGTGGCCTGCGTCATGAAAATAATCATTTTGAGCAGATGCGGCGTACCCTTGAACAAGCCGTGAATGTTGTGTATACCGGCGATTAGTTTTACTCTCCAATCGGTCTTTGGATTAAGAAGGGAGGATGGCGAAAAGTGGCCTATTTTCCCTTTTGCGCTTTTTATCACAAATCAATATACTCCCAAAATGGGTGATATAAGGCGAAGGAACTTATAAAGATGTCCAATAGACCTAATCTCGAGCAGGAGCAATTAATCCAATCTGTTTATCTACATGCTGCCGAGATGATGAAACACAAGATGTCCACTCATGATATAGAACAGATTCTTATGAGAAGAGGATTGAGAGCCGAAGCAGCCTCGGCAGTCGTTAAAAATCTACGCAATACGCAGCGAAAAGCATTACGCAATGTGGGCCTGAAACATATGGGGATTGGCGGGGTGGTGTGTTTAATCGGATTAGCCATCACCATTGGCACACTCCAAGCCGCACAAGATGGGGGGCACTCTATAATTGCTTGGGGAGCAATCGTTTTTGGTGTCCTACAATTTCTTCGCGGCTTGGCGCAGTTCGTGATCTATCTCTAATCTATATCCTCCCCCGGACTGAGGTCGCTGGTATCTTCTGCCACTTCTTCTGGTTTATCGGGGTGGACAAGCAGCACTGGAATATCGAGACTCTGCATCACTTTACTGGCAACACTGCCGAACAACAATTTCGCCAGCCCGGTACGTCCGTGTGACGACATCACCACCAAATCCGCCCCTTCGCCGCGCACATAATTGATGATGTTGTGGGCGGGGTCACGTCCATTGATAATATGTCCGCGTACCTTGACGCCCTGACTGCGAAGGTCATTCCGCAGGGCTATCAGATAGCGTTTCATCTCATCGCGCTCAGTGTTGACCATATCCGCCTGATTGGAAAGTGCCAATGTGTCAGCATATTCGGCCAACGGCGAATGATAGACATGCAGCAAAACTAATTCCGCGTCATTCTCAAGCGCGATTTTAGCGGCGTGGGTCACGGCTCGTTCTGACCAACCAGAGCCATCTAGTGGAACGATAATTTTCTGATAGGTAGCCACGTTTTTCTTTTCCCCTTAGGCTAATCCACGTTGGCGCAGCATATCTTTGCGTTGACGCTCCCAAATCCACCATAAAATGAGTCCCACAAAACTTGCCATGAAAAACACGACGAAAAACGGAATCAATAGCGCTACCAATGAGATAAAGATAGCGAGGATGTCCTCAAGGACACTGACGACCATATTGCCCATCCCTGCCGTTGAAAGGGTGACGACTGGACGGGCCGTCGCTTTGACGGCATGAACCGACCCTGCCGAAGCACTTCCCGCCAATAGGCTCATGATGGTTAATACTTCAGGGTCAACTTGACCGCTCATGCCGCTGGTGCTGACCACCATCATCAACGCGCCGGCTGTCGGACGAATGGCGGTATTGATAATATCGTTGACGCTATCCACTGCCGGGATTTTGTCGGCGACGGTTTCGATTACCAATAGGATGAGGAACACCACAAGGGCTGGTTTGGAGGTCAACACCTCGGCAGGTACACCTTTGGTATCTATGATGCCTGCTTGAGCCGCAAGGTTCATCAAAATCAGTGGCAGATAGGCGTTAAGTCCTGCGCTGGTGGATAACCCCAAGCCGGAAAGAATCGCTTCCATAATGTCATACTCTCCAGACTAAAAAGGCCGATGTATCTATATTGAAACCTTCCCATGTGCCTGTGAACATATAACGTAAGAAATCAATGCCCCCGATCATGGTGATTGCGATGGTTAGGCCAATCAAGAGAGGTAGCCACAATTCACGCCATTCCACATAAGTTTGGTTGCGCTGCATTAGGGCCAACGCCATAACACTGCATATCATGGTTAATACTGTCACCACTCCCAATGCGCTCACCACCCCAAAAATCAGGAGAATGCCAGAGCGTTCGCTTAAGGCGGCGGCAATGACCAGACAGGCGACCAGACACATGCCTGTTAATTCTTTGAAATTTTCCAGCGGGGCGTGATTATCCACTTTGGCCCACACCGCGCTGTTGAAAATAGGTAACAGCAAATTGATAAAGGTCAAGCCAGTGAATACTCCGGTAATCAGACGGAGGGTGTTGTTGGGGGTATAGATACCTTTGAATCCGGGGAATAGATGAAAATAGCTGTTAAAGCCGTCAATTCCCAATACCACCACAAATAGTCCAAGCACAATCAAAATGCGCCAATTGGGGAGTCGCATCGCTTTGGAGCGTCCGCCCGCGATCAGCATCATCAACCCGGAGACCACCCCCAAATAAATTCCGGTGCAGCGAGCACAAAGGGGCAGTTGACGATCAAAGGCTTCAAATGAGCGGACGGTGATGCGGTGACAGATGGCATAACCCACGGCATCGGCTTTCCCTAAAACACCTGCCGGGGTCGCCAACAGCCACGCGCCTATGATGACAATGGCAATAAACAAAGCAATCCAAACACTGGTTTTGGAATAGGTATTGGGGTGGATGACCACCTCCACCGATGGCGTTTCTGTCGAGCTAATACCCATTAATTTTTCCTGAGAAGTAATCGAATATCATGTGTAAAGCCTTATAATAAGCAAAGACACGCCTATCATCCGACCTTTGTTGATTTTATTATAACACGAGGGCCGTTCCAAAATGGTGATAAGGCAAAGAGGATATGCAATGGCAACCCAAGCACTCGACCATCTGACGTTTGAAGAAGCCTATGCCCAATTGGAAACGATTGTGGCAAAACTGGAAGGTAGCAATTTGGCATTGGACGAATCATTGGCCTTGTTTGAACAGGGCCAAACCTTAGCTGCCTATTGCCAGAAATTGCTGGAAGGCGCTGAACTGCGGGTCACGCAGTTAACGGGTGATGCCAGCGGATTTCAGGCACTTGACGAATGACTCCTTCCGATAATTCAAATTACGCTGATATTGCCGTCCGCGCTGTCGAAGTCTATAAAATCGTTCGGGTAGGCGAGGGTTCCTTGTCTATCATCAATGGCATTAGCCTTGATGTCCCGTGCGGGCAGATGTTAGCCATTGTCGGGCCGTCCGGCAGCGGCAAAAGCACTTTGATGGGCTTGCTGGGTGGGTTGGATACTCCTTCCAAGGGCCGCATCTATTTGGATGACATTGACATCTCGGATATGAATGAATTTCATCTGACCCGTGTCCGGAATGAAAAAATCGGCTTTGTTTTCCAGTTTTTTCATCTTATCCCCACACTGACGGCCCTCAAAAATGTCGCGCTGCCGATACGATTCGCTGTACATCCGAAGTATGACCCCAATGAACGGGCACGCGAACTGCTCACGCTGTTGGGTATGGCAGACCGAACCCACCATCTACCGCGTCAATTATCCGGGGGACAGCAGCAGCGAGTGGCGATTGCACGGGCGCTGGCTAATGCCCCGCCCATTTTGTTGTGTGACGAACCAACAGGCAATCTGGATAGGAAATCTGGTCAGCAGGTCATTGATGCCCTTAAAGAAATCCGCCGCACGTTGAATACCACCGTGATTGTGGTGACGCACGACCTCACGATTGCCGAGCAAATGGATCGTGTGGTGAGTTTGGAGGACGGACAGTTGACTGAAGACCGCTTGATTGGGCATGTACTGGAAAGGTAATCGGAATGCAGCGGCTCCTGTTTTATACGGAACATTCACTTAATGATTTGCGCATAGGCCGACTGCGTACCCTATTCGCGGTACTGTGTATCGCGGCGGGGGTGGCGGTAGTGGTCAGTTTGCAGACGCTCGGCGACATGATGATGGAAAAGTTGACCACCAATCTGCAAGAACTGAATCGCGGTGACATCAACATCATCCCGCCGATGCCGGGTGTGGAGCGTCAAGGGGATACCCAACCTGCTAAAAATGCCGGGTTGATTGAGCCGGCAGGTGCGGGAGCCTTTGTTTTTACGGATAAGGGCATCCATGAGATTGAACGCTGGATTAAAGAGCGTGACCCCGATGCCGTTGTGAGCTATCGTCACCAATTTGCCCGCAGTCCCCTTGCCAACGCGGGACTGTCAAAAGAGGGGCAGGACGAAACGGAGCCAGTCATTGGGTTGGTGATTGAAGTCAAGGACGCACAGGGCAACCCCGTCTATCCGATTTACGGCGAAATCCGCACCGAAGACGGCCAATTATTAAGTGACGTGATGCGCGAGCCAACCGATATTGTGGTCAGCGATAATGCCGCTGAAGACCATGACCTCAAAATCGGCGATCAGGTCAGGTTGGGTGGTGCAGGTGACACATTATTTACCATTCGTGGGATTGTGCCGATTGAAGCTGAAGCCTTGACCGATAATTTTGTGACGACGATTTTTGGCTTCTATTATGTGGATTTAAGTGCTGTCCCACTCTATACCGATTATGACCCCGGTCTGGTGACGGATGAGGGTGACGACAATCGTTACGCAGGCCAGTTGTATGTACGCCTATCGGATACTGATCCTGAACAGGTGCGTCTATTTGCCCAACAGCTTCAAAATCGTTATCCCTTTGTGAATGCTCGTACTACCGCCGATTTACGTGACCGCAATTCCCAGATTGCTACCGCCCTCAAAAATTTAATGCTGATTATGGGCCTTGTATCCCTGCTGATTGGCGGCGTTGGCATCATCAATACCATGTTGGTGGTGGTGGCGCGGCGCACAGTTGAAATTGCTGTGCTGAAAACGATTGGCTTGCAGGCCCGTCAAGTAACGCTCTTATTTATGATCGAGTCGGTGTTGATGGGTATTTTAGGTGGCCTGGTTGGCGTGCCATTTGGATTATTCGCGGCGTGGGCCTTGCGTGGTTTTGCGGGTCAGGTCTGGGGCACGGAATTGGATTGGGTGTTTTCCAGCGGGGCGGTCATTCGCGGCTTCTTGTTGGGCATTATCATCACCACTATTTTTGGATTTTTGCCAACCCTCATCGCTGGACAAGTGCGCCCCGGTAATGTCTTGCGCCCCAACGATACCCAACTCCCCAGTACGGGCATCTGGCAGTCATTGTTGGTCATGACGGTGATTTTTGTGACGCTTGGCCTCATTGCATGGACAATTTTGGGCAATGGCATTAGTCCTGACCCAGACAGTCGTTGGAGTATCGTGAGTGTCGGGGCGGTGCTGGCGCTGTCGTTGGGGATGGGTGGAGCAGCCGTCGCAGCGGGGCGGCCCTTCTTGAAACGGCGTCCCCAAGAATTAGGCACGATGGGCAGGTTAGGACGATATTTGCTGTTGACCATCGGAACCTTGTTTCAGACTGGGCTGCAAGGGGTTCTATTTTTTGCTATCGGGATTATTCTCATTGCCCTTGTCGCCACCCATTTGACCGTGCCAACCGTGCTAGGGGCATTAATTGTCGGCATTTTACTTGGTCTACTCTTGAGTTTACATGGGTTACGTACCCAACCCAGTCTGGCAATGACCATGGGGGGTGGACTGGTCGGTTTCGTAGCAATGGTGGCGTTGGGTGGCGGGATTGGTGCGGCTATGGGTTGGCCTGCTTATGAATGGCTACACAAGTCCAATCCGGATACATGGCAGACCATTGTGGACATTTCCATGAATATCGCGTTGGTCGAAGCGGCGCTGATCTTGGTGGCTCTGTTGTTTGCAGTGTTGTGGTTGCTGGTCGAATTAACCTCCCGTTTTCCCAGTATGGGCCTGCCGGATGTCAAGGTTTCGCTGCGGGCCTTATCCTCCAATCGCTGGCGGGTGTCGTCTACCCTGCTTGGTTTTATCATCGGGGTCTTGGCGCTGAGTCTGGTCACAATGCTGGCAATTGCCGTGAAACGCCTCTTTGAAATTTCGTTGGAAGATACGCTTGGCGGCAATGTCTTTGTGGCAACTGGATTTACCTCTGAAGAAACGCAAAATAAATTGGTGAATGTGTTGGAGACCACCGATGGCGTCCACAGCTATACCCTTGTGACCAACTATATCACCGATTTTGTGGAACTCCGCAAGGCCGATGGGCGGGTAATGAAACGCACGGATTTGATTGCGGTGATCGGGGGCAGTGCCGGGGGTGATCTGAAACGAACCCAACACTTGACCAATTTCTTTGATTTAACGGTTGGTCAGATGGATGGTCGTTCCGTCACCAGCACCCTGCCCGATAAAAATTTCGATGAAGGCAACCGCCAACTCAATGCGGGTGACGCGGGGGAACGGGTGGTCGTCGTCACGGGCAATGAGGCGGTGTTAGCCGCAGGCATCGAGGCAGGTGATATTTTGGTGTTGGAATTTCCATCCTCCGGTGAAATCCTCAAGTTTCGGGTGGTGGGAGTATCCGATGAGCGGTTAGGCGATATTCAGTCGGCAGCAGGCAGCCCGATCTATGCCCCGATTGATGCCTTTAGCCAAACCCGTCCGAATGCCATTGGTGCGGTGGTGGATATTGATGAAAGTCAGATAGGTCGTCTGCGCCGCCGCCTCTCCACCGAGGTAGATTACACCTTTGTAATTGAGGCCAAACGATTAAGTGAATTGGCACAACGCCTGATTGACCAATTTACCCTGCTGCCCTTCTTGGTCTCGATTTTGACGCTCATTACGGGCGGGGTGGTGATTGCCAACTCAGTGGCTCTCAGCACAATGGAACGCCGCCGTGAAATCGGCATCATGAAATCACTGGGGGTACAGCGCGAACGGGTGTTGAGTATGCTGCTGATTGAAAATGGGCTGATGGGCTTTCTCGGTGGGTTGATTGGCGTGGGGGCGTCGGTGCTGCTGCTTATTCAAATTTGGGCGTGGATTTTTGAGGGCGATTTAACTGACGCTATTCCGATTGGCACAGCGTTGGGGTTAATGGCCTTGTGTATTGGAATTTCAGTGGTCGCTGCTATGTTAACCGCGTGGGGGGCAAGTGGCGAAAAACCGTTAAATGTGCTGCGGTATGAATAATTAAAAAGGGCAGGGTGTGTCTGCCTGCCCTCACCTGGTTTTGATCTATTCCTCAGGTTGCAGCCGTCGGATGTTGGGATTGAAGTTAGGATTGCTGATGCCGCTGCTTTGAACAAAATAGGCTTTACACGCATCGTCAATCATCTGGGGTGTCATGCGCGGCTGAATGCCTTCATATTCGGCCATTGCCACGATAATTTTGAGAATATCGCGGGGATGAACCGCCTGCAATTCACGTCCTGTCTCCCGATACCAACGCTGGATCAAGTGCAAAAAGCCCTCTTTTTCCATTGGCACGTTCATCGCTTGTGACATACGGGCGAAAATCTGGAAGAACATGCGCTCATCTGGGCTTTCGACCTCGACTTTCATTTGGATACGGCGCAGGAATGCCCCGTCCACCAATTGATTCGGGTCAAGGTTGGTACTGAACACAATCAGTTGGCGGAACGGCACTTGCAAGGTCTGCCCCGTTCGCAGTCGTAAAAAATCATACCCCGATTCCAATGGCACAATCCAGCGGTTAAGCAGTTCCTGCGGGCTAACCATCTGCCGTCCGAAGTCGTCAATCAGGAACATCCCCCCATTGGCTTTAAATTGCAAGGGTGCCTCATAAAATTTGGCGATGGTGTCGTACCGAAGGTCAAGTGCAGCCATCGTCAATTCACCGCCAACCATGACTGCCGGACGATCCCACAATCCCCAACGACGGTCAATGTTGCGTACTTCATCAATGACCGGGTGCCCTTCTTGGGCAGGCACGAACAACAGCGGGTCATAGAGATTGACGATAAACCCAGCGATAGTGACAGCGTAAGGAATCCAAATCGGATCCGCCCCACTGATGAGTTTGGCAATCGCTTGGGCCACCGTCGTTTTACCGTTACCGGGCGGGCCATATAAGAACAGGGATGTACCAGAGTTCACCGCCGGGCCAATGCGCCGATGAAAAGTTTCCGGCAATATAAGATGGTTCAGCGAATTTTTGACCTGATCCACTGTCATCCGCAGCTTGTAATTGGTTTGCTGCACAATCGCTTGGGTATATTTTTCAATCGGCACAGGGGCCGGGCCAATATACTGACTGCGTTCCATTGCCTCACGGGCACGTTTGGTGCCTTCGTCGCTTAAGGCGTAGACATAACTGAAGCGCCCCATTTTGCCTGCGCTGGCAACCTCGACAAACTTGTCATATTGCAGTTTTTCGAGGATATTGTCGAGTGTTTGGGGTTCCAGTTTGATAATGTCTGCAAAGCGCTTGACACTCACTTGGCCTTCGTTAAACAGGATGCGAACAATGATGTCAATAACAATGGAAACTGGAATGTCCAGATCGCTCGCAGTTTCAGGTGCTTGCAAAATCGGGCTGAGTGGATGAGCATATTGGAGATTATTCTGCAAACGACCAGTGGTCAATTCTGCATCCATAAAAGAAACAGTCCTCCCTAACTAGGATCGGCGGAAAATACCAGACAAAATCATGATACCGGCAGTGATGATACATGTGCCGAGATAGTAAGCGACAAGGGTTAAAAAGCCATTGTCATCATTCGTCCCTGCAAGTAATTGGGTAATGCTGTAGGAAATGAGCAGGGTTGCCAATAACTGGGTAAGCGGACTGATGTGCCAACCCATGATGGCCTTTTGGAAAACAATTGAACCAAATAACAAAATACCACTGAACAAGGGCCAATAGGAAGTCAGCCAATCCGGATTGGAAGTCAGCGCTAGGATGACCGAAAAACCTAGCATTATCACGACGATACCCCACACAAGGGCCTCGAACTGACCTTCGCTAAAAATTCCACCGCCACCCGTGCGGCGACGAGCAGGAGGTTGACCCGGCGTATCATAGTTATCATAGTTCCGGCCTCGGCGCAAATCTGGCGCATTCGCATCTTCCAATCCACTGGGGGCGCTCGGTGCGGATGAACCACGCTGACCCCCACGTCGGGCTGTCGGCACGGGGTCATCCCATTCCGGTTCTTGGGGGGTATACGCGGGTGGTTGCTGTCCCGGCGGTGGATAGATTGGTTGTTGAGGTTGCTGTGGTTGGCGCGGCTGTGGCCGAGGTTGCTGCGGTTGTTGCGGCGGCGGGTTATAACCGGGCGGCGGATAATTGCCCTGATTGGGTGGCGGATAGCTGGGCTGCTGCGGTTGTTGAGGTTGTTGACGCGGTTGCTGCGGTCTAGGTTGACCCGGCGGCGGATAATTGTCGGAGTTTTGAGGTGGGTAATTGTTTTGGGCGTAGCCTTGATTTTGCTGACGACGATTACGTAAATCCGGCGGTTCAACCGGAGGTAGATTCGACATGAGGTTTGCCTCCAATGGTAAAACGTGTGGCGAAGTTTTTACATTATACGCCAGTTTATTTCTCACGCATTGTAGCACGATGCAAGTTGGAGGTAAAACTCAGCTAGACGTTTTTCATAATATCGCCGAACAATCAAAGGTTTTAGTTGCAGACCTTCACATCAGGTTCTACAATCATAGTCGTTTCGCCGTGGAAGGGAACGGCATCAACGACCATCTTCACTGGAGTTTAACTATGAGGCACGGCAAGCCGCAGTCTATCAGGTCAATCCTGCTGATGATAGTGATCTTAATGTTGGCGATGCTTGCCTGTAATTTGTCACGCAGCGAGGAGGATGGGGGAAACGGCGGCCAAGCCAATTCTGGTAATCCTTCCGTGACCATCGAATCGCCTGCCTCCAATACTAGCGTTCCACGTAATTCAGCCGTCACATTGCAAGTGAAAGCCACTGATCCCAGCGGTTCGGGTATTACTCGGGTTGAGCTTATGGTGAACAATATTATAGTTGACCAAAAGCCTTCCGCTTCTCCGACTGGTGATAAAGAACTGACGGTGAACCTTACGTGGACGGCCTCATCCGTACCCGGTACTTATACCCTAACAGTGCGTCCGTATCGTGGATTTACGCAGGGGCTTGCGGCAACGCTACAAATCAATGTCACTGACTCTGCGGTTGCCCCAACACTCGCCGCTACCAACCCCAGTGGCACAGGGGGCTTTCCGACAGGTGTACCCACAGTTGACCCCACCTGCCGTGCCCGTGTAGACATCAATGGGTTGCGGATGCGCTCACAGCCGGATACCACCCGTGACAACGTGATTACCGAATTTGTCGTCAATGAAACCCCGGTTGTGCTGGCCCGTCTTTCGGATAGCAGTTGGTATCAGGTGCAAGATACGACCAGCCCGCAAATTGGCTGGATTTCGGCGGCCTATGTCACATTGACAGGGAATTGCAATACTATTCCCGTCTTGGCAGCCCCTTCAACACCGACTCCAACAGCGACAACTCCTAGCCAGCCACAGACACAGCCCACTGATTTGGTAGCCCTCAGCCCAAGTGGTCTATTGCAGGTTCAGCTTGGCTCGAATGGCACAGGTACGGCTGTCTATACTCTACTGATCCGAAATGATGGAGGACGCGACAGCGGTTCATTTGATGTATTGATTGCATTACCGGGTGGGGAGCAAGTGACCGTAAATGTACCCAATCTTGCCCCCGGTGCGGCGACAACCGTGCCTCAAAATGGATTAAACATTACCTTTAACGCACCCGGAACCCAACGTATCTTGTATCAGGTGGATTTTGATAATAAAGTGACCGAGACGAATGAAGCCAACAATATCGCGTTTTTGGATGTAACGGTTTCTGCTCCCTGACGATATTGCATGGAGCACGAGTTTTTGTTGCAAAGAATGGCCGTTCCATTTATTATTGTATTAGGGATACTCAAAAAGCCAGTTAGTGACTTGCCTGAATATTTTTTACCTCGTCGCAGATCGGCAGTCCTTGATCATGAAGGTACAAAAAATCTTTTTGGTTATTACGAGCTTTCTTCTTAAAACTACTTTGTAGATGATCAAGGAAAATCCAGTAGCGATATTTGGTAGAAGTACACTGGGCAACCTCCCGTTGCAGTGGTATAAGGCAGGCTAACACGACATATATGCAAACCAAGACATCTTCCCTTCACTGGCGATCTGTAACCAATACTCTGCTGCAACCTCTTTTTAAAGCCAAACGACTTGGCATCATCACCGATATGGATGGCACAATTAGCCATATCGCTGAAACGCCGGAAGCGGCAGTCGTTACGCCACGCAACCGCGAATTGTTGGGCACATTTGTGTTGATGCTGCCAATGGTGGCGGTGGTTTCGGGTCGTGCGGTGCGTGATCTGCAAGCACGGGTCGCGGTGCCGGGAGTCGTCTATATTGGTAACAATGGCCTAGAGCGATGGGTGGGGGGTGGTCGCGTACTGAATGAAAATGTGCGCCAACATCGCAAAGCCCTTGCCGCCGCGCTCGATGAACTGCGCCCCCATATGACGGTTGGCATGTGGATTGAAGATAAGTATGCGACAGCCTCAATTAATTATCGCTTTACCCCTCAACCGGAAGCCGCTGCGGAAAGTTTAGAGCCGATTGTCCGAGAAGTCGCTTCCCGACATGGCCTCATGGTTAAATTGGGCAAACGCCTCTTTGAAATTCGTCCTCCGCTGGAAGTCAACAAATCAACTGTTATTGCCCAGATTGTTGAAGAAGCGCAATTGGACGCGCTACTGTACATTGGGGATGACCAAAGCGACCTTGATCCACTCAACATGGTTCAAAAACTGCGTTCAAGTGAAAATTGTTATGCAGTAGGCTGCGGTGTTTTGAATTCCGAACCTGAGATGGCAGGTGTACTTCAAACATCGGCGGATGTGTTAATTAACGATGTCAATGATGTCGAAGCCTTTTTGGGGTGGCTGTCCGAAACCCTGTCCCTTGCCCGTGAGCGCGGTGGTTGATCTACGAATAAAGTGCCAATAACCCGACCAGAAAAACACTGATGCCCGCTCGTACTCCATGATGTACCCAATTGGGGCCATTTTCGTTGAGTGTATAGCCATTCAAGATGGCGGCTATATCAATCGAAATAACGCCAATGGCTGCTGCCAGTGCGCCAAGTGTGACATCCTGTGTAGCCATAAAAATCCCCACCAAGATATTCAATGCCCCCAGCATACAGAGACCGAAATTGAGGAGTGGGATTTTCTGCTCCCTAAAAGCCAATCCCATTGGGACAGCATGAATCAGCGCAAAAATTGCCAGCAAAACTGCCGCTACTATGTTCATTCTTGAACATCCCCTGTTTGAGATGCTTCGGCGTCTTGTGAAGATTCCCCATTTTCTTCTTCTCTGCCCTCGCCATGCAGGTCGTACAGAAATTCACTGACCTGCCCAGCGATATAACTCACAGTAGAGATGGCATTATCGTAATGAAGGCGTGTTGGGCCAATGACACCAATTGCCCCCATCAGCCGACTTGTGCCATAGCGACCTAGCACCAAGCTGAGATTGCTAAATTGCTCCCAGCGGCCCTCTCCACCCACAATAACCTGCACCCCGCCGATTTGTTTATCTGCCATCTCGCTCAAAATTTCATCCAACCCAACCTGACCCTCCAAAACTTGCAAGGCTTGTCGTACCCCCTCTTCGCCTTGAAATTCCGGCAAAACATTACTTAATCCGGCGCGATAGAGAATTTTGCTGCTCAATTCGCTGACTTGTTGCAGGGCATCCGCCGCTAACTCCCCAATTTCTTGCGCCAAGATGCTGGATAACCCTCGACTGCGATCGCGTACCCCCTGCACGAGTTGATCTACACATACCCGATTGAGCAAATCGGAGGCTTGGGTCAAAATGGGTTGTGGAATGGCCTCGGACATAACCAGCATTTGTTGGTGTACACTGCCTGTTGAAAGCACCAAGACCATCAAAATGAGCCTGCCATGTGTGCTAATGAGTTCGATGTGTTTAAAGCGTTGCTCGGCCCAAACACGTGGTTCTGTCACCAATGCGGCACTGCGCGTTTGTTTGGCAAGAATAAGCGTCGCAGTTTGCAACCACGATTCCATCTCAAGCGGGGTATCACGCAGTTGCGACTGGATGGATTCGACTTCTGGCAAGGGCAGGCTGGGGTTGCTCAACAAATATTGTACAAAATAGCGATACCCGTCCTCAGTGGGAATCCGTCCTGCGGAGGTATGGGGTGAACGGATATAGCCTTTTTCCTCGAGTACCACCATTTCATTCCGAATGGTGGCGCTGCTGAGGTTGCGTTCAGTGGTCAGCGTCAAGGTTTTGGAACTAACGGGTTCGGGGCGGGCGATATAGGCCCGAATCAGCGAAGCCAGCAGTTGCTCTTGGCGTTCAGTAAGGTTTTTGTGCAGTGAAGCATCTGTCATAATATGACTCGAAACTACTTTTGCAAAATACGATTGGTAAAAATTTAACAAAAATACTGTTGACAGTCCAATTTTCCGACCTTACCATCATCCAATCAATCAAGTGTTAGGAGAAGTTGCAATGGGTCAAAAGACCTTTGAGGTAACAGGCGACAATTTTCAGACTGAAGTCTTAAATTCAGAGACTCCGGTTTTGGTGGACTTTTGGGCGGAATGGTGCGGGCCTTGTAAGATGATTGGCCCAATTGTGGACGAAATTTCAACCGAACTTCAAGGCAAGCTGCGTGTGGGCAAGCTGGATGCCGATCTCAATCAGGATATTTTGCAGCAATATGGCATCATGGGCATCCCAACCCTGATTTTGTTTAAGGGTGGTCAACCCGTTGAGCGGGTGGTTGGCTTCCAGAACAAAGACCGTATCCTAAGCAAGATTGAGCGCCACCTAAGCTAGACCCTAACTGCCCATCGCTTGAATACTCCAGATGCCGTTTTCGCTTGAATGCGGCATCTTTTGTTTTTTCACCTCCCTATTTCTAATAGTTTTCCATTGATTGTTCTAGCATTACTCTAACACTCCTATGCTAATCTCTACACTAGGACTTATTCCAAATCAAAGGGACATTTTGTAGTGTGTGTAGGGGACAGCAGTGGACTACAAGGACTATTATCAAATTTTAGGTGTGTCGCGTAGCGCCGACGATAAAGAAATTAAAAAGGCCTATCGGCGCTTGGCCCGTCAATATCACCCCGATACAAATCCGAATAACAAAGAAGCCCAAGAAAAAATCAAAGAGGTTAACGAAGCCTATCAAGTGTTGGGCGATCCTGAAAAACGCGCCAAATATGATCGTTTTGGTCGTGAATGGGAGCGTTATCAACAGGGGGGTGGCGCGGGTGGTTTCGATTGGAGTGCATGGTCGAGGGCTGGAGGTGGCACTCCGGGCGGTTATACCACCTATACCAATGTCGAAGACCTTGAAGATTTGTTTGGCGGCAATGGCGGGTTCTCAGATTTTTTTGAGACTTTGTTTGGCGGCAATGTTGGCGGCACGGGTCGCCGAAGCGCTCAACCCCGTCGTGGACAAGATATTCAACAGCCACTTCAGATTACGCTCGGTGAAGCCTATCATGGAACGACACGCCAAATCTCGAAAGATGGGCAAACCCAGCAAGTTAAAATTCCCGCTGGCGTCAAGACGAGTTCCAAAATTCGTCTGGCAGGCATGGGTCAACCGGGATGGAATGGCGCAGAACGTGGCGATCTGTATCTAGTGATCGAAGTTTTGCCAGACGAGCGCTTTGAACTGCGCGGCGATGATCTCTATACCGAATTTGACCTCCCGCTCTACACGGCGATTTTGGGCGGAGTTGCCAGTGTGACGACGCTGGATGGCCCGGTGAATCTAAACATCCCGGCGGAGACGCAAAACGGACGACGCTTCCGGCTGCGCGGCAAAGGGATGCCCAAATTGAAGAACCCCTCCGAAGCGGGTGACTTGTACGCAACCGCCAATGTGCGTTTGCCAGAGCGATTGTCAGATGAAGAACGGCAACATTTTGAGGCACTCCGACATCTGCGCTCATAAGTGCGATGATTGTTCAGAAATTGATGAAAGGCTACTCACAAAAGGATTGGAGTATCCTTTACTTGTTTATGGCTTAGATATAGCCTTTTGCAAGCAAAATCGTCAATTATCACCAACTTCATGTAAAAAAGTTTGGGCATATTAGCATAAAGGTGGTACACTCATCTGCACAGTCATTTTTATTGGAAATGCAAGGTGACTGGTGCATATCTCAGGGGGCGATGTCATGTGTGAAATAGTGAACTATCCACTGACCCCCGAATCCTCCGAGTCTAGTGAGGACATTTCGCTGCATCGTGAAACGACACAGCAGTTTAGGGATGTTGTTGCACCGGACCGGGAAATCGGGCCAACAACAAAGCGCTATTTGGCTATGAATTCGGTTGAGGCAGAAACGGTTGATCCGACCAAGAAAAAAGAGTCGCAGGATCGTCCCAAACGGGCTACCGGCGTACATCCGACGATTCGTACTACTAGCACCGACGGCAATATCGTAACACCACCTGTCCCCTTACAAGACGACCCCGGTGAAGATATTCCGGGTGAAGGGGATAACCCTTATCACGAAATTAGTGATGATGATTATGACGCTCCCGAAGATGTTTAATTAAGGATAATCTTAAAAGGGACACCCAAACAGGATGTCCCTTTCGTTTAACTACTCTCCGCGATTAACCACCCAGCGATCCAATTGGAAGGGGCCGTAACTGGCGACGCTACTCAACCATTTTTGCTGAACTCGAATTTGACTATTTATGACAATTGGGATGACCGGAAAACTTCCGCTTGGCCCAAAAAGATCGGTTTCGGCGCGGGTATAGGCATCCAAACGACTGCGAATGTCGTAAGTTGTGGCGGCTAGACGAAACAACGCGTCGGCATTATCACAGGCACGTCCCACTCTCAAATATCCAAATTCGCAATCCAACGCATATGATGCCCAAGCGTCGGCATCAGGATAATCGCCTGTCCAAGTGATGAGCCATAGATGGTATCGTGTTTGACCCTCACCGAAATCTATATTGGCATGGACATTGTTGACGACTTCTTGACGGGTCAGCACGACCAATTCAAATGTTCCGTCGGGGCAGCCAAGATTAATTTGCCACTGCTGAATGGTTAGTTGGGTTACCAGCGTGGCAATGGCGTCGTTTTCCACCGCGATTCGAAGCCGTTCCGAAAAAGCGCAGTTGGCATGACCGGATTCTGCTAAGAGGCTTTGCGCCGTAACGGGGTCGAAGCCTGCACCGGGAGCGCTCGGAGCGGCCATCACATTGCGTGGAGTGAAACGGGTCGCCGCCAAGAATTTCGTATCACCCACCACCACATTTTGGGCGATATAGTCGTGGTCAATGGCTAGGGCTAGGGCACGTCGCAATAGGGGATTATTTAGATCAGGATATTCCATGCTGAAGCCGAGCAGGGTGAGTGTTTCGCCTTCGCCAATTTTGACGAGAGATGAATCAGTCGCCCCAATTGATGCGGCGGTGAGGGCGTCGGTACGCGCAATTGCCACATCCCCACTGGCAAATTGGTTTGGTAACACATCCGCCCCCACATCAAACCGAATCGTCACGCTGTCCAGATTACCCTCGCGCTCCAACGGCCAAAACGGATTGGTCTCAAGCGTCATTTGTAGGGCATCCCATGAGGTGACTACCCATGCGCCGCTGGTCATAATATCCGTTCCCACAGGCCAAAGATTGCTGCCAATGATCCGTTCCTGTGGCAGGGGGCGAAATTCGGGTAGAGCGGTCAGGGTCAAGAAATAGGCCGCCGGAAACAGCAGCTTAAATTCAACCGTCTGGTCATCTAAGGCTTTAACACCAATCCTCTGATCAAGGGCCTCTTGGGTTATTTCCCAGCTATCGAGGGCCGTCGCCACCTCCCGACAGCCGACGATTATTGCCATGTTGCTGGTGACAGGGGAGGGCCGATTAGGGTCACAGGCTCGTTGAATGGCAAACACAATGTCGCCCGCCACTACCGGACGTAGTGCAGTCGGTTCGCCGTTTTGCACCTCAACCCACTGGATGTCATCACGCAGATTAAACGTCCATGTCAAACCATCCGCGCTCACCGTCCAATCTTTTGCCAGATAGGGTTCAATTTGCCCACTATTGGCATTAAAACGGGTCAGGCCAACCAATAAATTTTCCAGAATATCGCGTTTGTTTTCATCAAACCGCGAAATCGTTGCTGCTTCCAAGTCAGCGGGTGGCTGCATAACGACCACGACAGCACTCTGATTTTCTTGGGCGCGGCTGACCATCACCATAGGCCAGAAAGATGTTCCCGCGACGATACACACTAAAATAAAGAACATACTCCGCTTAATCACCATCTACCTCTTATCAAATTGGTTCATTCTCCGCAACGAGTGGGCTATTATAGTCGTCCCTTTTTGTTAGGCGCTATGTGTTTGACCTACGCATCCTCGTCTTAGGGGATAATCTCCTGTATCAACTGCCCATCCGAATTAATTCGTACCCATGCAGCAGCCCGTTGCCCATCCCAAATCAGGACACGCGGTTGGCTGGCATTGGCAGGCTGATCGGACAAGATTTCATAGCCGATGTAACCACCATCCGCAAAATTGAGCAAGATGGTCGTCCACCGCTGCTCAAGATAGGCCGTCAGCGGAAGTTGGGCACGCGACTCATCCCAATTTTGCACTTCTCCGGGCCAACGCAATGGGATAGATTCATCATTCTCAACCAGCATTAGAGCAAAAGGGGAGATTCCTGGCAGAGGCACATTAGGACGAATATCGGATTTTAGGAATGGGCTGACCTTGAAGTGAGTCGTTTGCGGATTCGCGGCGGTATTTATCCCCCAAATCACATAGGCCCATTCATCGTCTATCAAAATGCGTAAGGTATCGAGCCATTCGCTGGTTGGTAAAGATAAGTCTAAATGGCCCGCGTCTTCTAGGTCGAGGTTGCCAATCGCCTCAGTAGTAAACGATAAAATCGAAATTTGCTGCATAGAAGCCCACGTCAGATAAAGTGTCCCCTTACGATCCGCTGTGAGATCAAAGTGTGTGGCATTGGCGGTAATTGTCTGTTCGGCAATCTTTCGCCCTAACACATCTACCCAAATAATGCCGAGTGCTTGACGTTCATTTTGCCAGATAATCGCCAAATTCCCATCGGGCAGGCGAGTGGCGGTCATCGAATGGACATTGCCAAACACAAGATTGAGTGCCAACAACTTTTTTGTACCATCGGGGTTTATCTGGCTATACCAAAGTCTGCCATCCGTATTTAGCCAAACCAGATGGGCGCTCTCGTCGCTGTTGCCTGTGAGGAATACATCCCATTGGCGGGGAATACCCTCCATCCAGAATAGGCGGGTAGGCTTGATACTGCCATCATAGGGTTGATATAGTAGGGCGGCGTCACCCGCAGGATGCCAGATCGCAGCGTGGGGCAACAAGGCAGCAGGCTCAAAGGCATGACTCTGGATAACACCAGTTTGCGTTTTAGACGGTTGAGTCTTTTGATGGATGGCAAAGCCCGCGAGGAGGGTCAAAATGATGAGACCAAGCAGCCCGACTCCATATTTTTTTAGAAAACCGTTTGCATAAAGTTTGGAAATAGTTAGAATCATGCTGGTTGTTACCCAACTTGTATTGATTATCATCGCGCATGGTTTGTAGGTTTAGGGAGAGAATGCCGTGACTTCTGAACCCCGTCAACGCCAAACATCATTACTGGGCAAACCCGCCGCTGAAATTCCTGAACCGAATTTACATCCTAGTTTGACCAACCCCCATCTTGAACCAGCGCCACGTTATCTGCTGCTGCAATTTGGTGGGCCGGGCAAGACCGTTACTACCCTTAGCTTTGAAGTCAAGGAAAAGACACTGGTTGGCCGTTCCGATGTCGTCGCCAATTTTATGCCCGATCTGGATTTAACGCCGTTTGGAGGGCAAATTGCGGGTGTCTCCCGTAAACACGCCAATATTATCAAGCGCGAGGATGGATTGTATATAGAGGATTTGGGCAGCACCAATGGCTCGTCGCTTAATCAAACTCCGATTGAACCGGATCAGCTTTACCCTCTGCGTGATGGAGATGAAATTGAATTGGGTCGCCTAAAAATCGTCATGCGATTCGTCAATGAACCCCAATAACTAAAGATCAAGCCGCATTTCAAATTGAGCCATGACCTCGGTATAGCCAAGCGCTTCGAACGAAACGACTTCCGCGTCATGTTCGCCCAAATTGACAATAGCGCCGGTTGCCATTGGGAGTTCATGATGTACGGTTGCTAACAGAGCGATGCCAATTTCGGCGCGTTGGCTGGCTTGGGGATCAATCGCAATATCCATCCACTGAATATGCTCGTCATTCGGCCAACCCGCCGCATAGCCAACCACCTGCGTGGGATTATGTTCCCGTGCGATTGTCCATCCTTCCAGATGACCAAATGCAAAGGATTGTAGGGCTGGAAGACTGCGCTGCCATGCGTTAGGGGTGTCGTGGAAGCGTTCAAAATATTCAAGCGCCTCTAATGCCGCGCATTCGCGGACTACAAACCCCGACGGTATGACGGCATCCCCGGCAGGACGCTGCAAAATCAACAAACGGCGTTGGGTCTTGAATCCCAAATCTTCATAGAGGTCATAGGCTTTGGTGTTTTGGGTGATGACCTCCAATTCGACGCTGGCAAGTCCTTTTTGGCGTGCATTTTGGATCAAGGCGTGCATCATGTTGCGGGCGATTCCTTTTTGGCGATGTTGCTCGACTACGCCTACACCCCCCACCCAACTGCGCGGCGGACGAATGGCTAACATCGCTACCCCAACTACACGGCCCTCCTCGTCAACGCTGGCAACGCTGGCGTCCAAATCAATCGCATCCCGTTTGATTAATGACAATAGGTTGGCGGGGGTCAATTGGATATGCACAAAATAGTGCTCATAGGCTTCGTTAAAGGCTTGCACGAAGGCATTGAAATCAACTTCGGATGCGGGGACGACTTGATAAGGCATGGTCAGCGTCTTTCATGGTTGGTTGAGGGTATGTTTAAATTATACTTCGAGCACGAGATCAGGGTTTGTGAGTTGCCGCTTTTTCTGAATTTGAGTAGGATTTAATGCGATGGGGGACAGGATTTTCGAAAACGCATGGGTTGCAGAAATGCAAAGGCACTGGGGAAAGTTATGACTAATCAGGCACAATCTATCGAAAATCGCCAATCCAGAGCGATGCGCAGCCTTAACCGCTTGGTTGAGGTCAGCCTCATTTTAAATTCGAGCCTTTCTACCGAGGAAATCTTGACCCAACTGATGGATGCCTCTGCAGAAATCTTGAATGCGGAATCAGCCTCCGTCATTTTAATGGATCGCAACACCCATCAACTTCACTTTGTCGCCATGCCGACAGGAGCAGCCCAAGCTGAAAAATTGGTGCGGATTCCCGTCCCGCTGGAAGGCAGCATTGCGGGCCATATCATCAAAGAAAATCAGGCGATTGTGCTGGATGATGTCAGCCAAGACCCCCGCCATTATCGTAACACCGATGACCAAAGCGGCTTCAAAACCCGTTCGTTGTTGGGTGTTCCTATGCGAATCAAAGATCGTGTCGTGGGGGCATTGGAGGCCGTCAATAAAATTGGCGACCACTGGGAACCCGATGACCAGAATTATCTCGAAATTTTGGCATCCCAAGCCGCCATCGCGCTGGAAAAAGCTGAATTGGTAGATCAGTTACAAAAAGCCAATGCTGAACTGAGCCAAGTAGATAAACTTAAAAACGATTTTATTGCGATTGCCTCGCACGAACTCCGCACGCCTCTAGGGGTCATTTTGGGCTATGCGAGTTTCCTAAAAGATGAAGCGCAGGGCGAACTTGGCGACCATGCCGATGCCGTCTTGAACAGCGCCCTCAAAATGCGGAATTTGATAGAAGATATGACCAATTTGCGCTTCCTAAAAATTGGCGATTCCGAATTGCAGCGAGACGAAGTTTCATTGTCGAGCTTGCTACAATTAGTGCGCGGAGATGTCTTGGCACTGGCCTCGGCCAATGACCAAGTGCTGACGTTGGGTCATCCTGACCCGGATGTGGTCGTTTATGCGGATCGCGCTTTGCTGCTGATGGCTTTGACCAATATTGTAAATAACGCTATCAAATTTACGCCGCAAGAGGGCAATATCCAAATTAAGGTGATTGACCGCCCCCAAGAGGTTTGGATTTGTGTTCAAGATGATGGAGTCGGTATTCCTGAACGGGATTTGGAAAATATCTTTAAACCGTTTTATCAAGTGGAAGATCACATGACCCGGCGTCATGGTGGGATGGGATTGGGCCTTTCCATTGCAAAGGCCGTCGTTGAAGCCCATCGTGGACGCATATGGGCTGAAAGCGCCGGAAAAAATCAGGGCGCGACTTTAACCATGAGCTTGCCAAAAGGATGGGTGTAAGGTTGGAAAAAGTGCAGTATGCAGGCTGGCCGAATTGTTATCGGCTGGCAAATCAAACAATTGAACTCATTGTCACCGGGGATGTTGGGCCACGTATCATCCGGTTTGGGTTCATCGGTGAAGAAAATTTATTGAAAGAGTATGCTCAGTTCGTAGGCAAAACGGGTGGCGACGAATGGCGTATCTATGGCGGCCATCGTTTGTGGCACGCCCCGGAAGCCAACCCGCGTTCCTATTTCCCCGATAACGGCCCAATTCAGATCGAAGACCATACTAGTTTTGTGCGGGTCATTCAGCCCGTCGAAGCCTCAACGGGGATTCAAAAAGAGTTGGATATAACCCTTTCGCCCAATGCGTCGCATGTCAAAGTGACCCATCGTCTCCGCAACACTACCCTATGGCCGATTAAGTTGGCGGTATGGGCACTCAGCGTCACGGCCCCCGGCGGAAAAATCATCGTTCCCTTACCCCCCGCTGGTTCGCATTCAGGGAATTTGCTGCCGAACCGCCGTTTGGCTTTATGGGCCTATACCGATATGGCTGACCCACGTTGGACATGGGGTTCGGAGTATATTATGCTCCGACAGGATTCCAGTATCCCCCATTCTCAAAAAGTCGGAATGTATGTGCCGCAGGGTTGGGTGGCCTATGTTCGTAATAACACCTTGTTGGTGAAGCGGTTTGATGTTGTCCCCGGCGCGGAATCCCCGGATTTTGGCAGCAATGTCGAAACCTATACCGATGCGGATATGCTCGAAATTGAGACGCTTGGCCCGTTGGTTGAATTAGCCCCAGCCACCACTGCTGAACATACCGAACACTGGTACCTTTTCCGTGATGTGCCGACCCCCATGAATGATGCGGATGTGGCGAAGTATATTTTGCCAAAAGTGGATCAAACCGCGTGACGTGAAAAAACAGGGCAGGTGATGAATCTGCCCTTGTTGTTTATTTGCTGATGACGACGCGATACCCTTTGCTCAACAACTGGTGAGCAATGTTGCGTATTGTCTCTGGTTTTGACTTGCGGCGTAATCCGAGTGCGATGGACTGCTCCAGCAACTTCTGGACGAGATCAATTTCCGGGTCAATTGGCTTTTCTGCCCAAGCCGATACGTACTGATCTTTGGCATCATAATATCCCCAAACTTCGAAGGGTAGATCATAATCGTCCTCTTCAGAAGCCCGATAAAACCCGGCGGCTTCCCCAACGGCGAATTCCAAGAAACCTGCTCGTTTCATATCAAATGGTAGTTCAGCGGCTTTGATGATGGGGGTCGCGTCAATCTTGCTGCGGATCAGATAGGCGCTAAAGGCATCGGCCTCTTCAATGGTGAACAGTTCTTTAACGGCGTTTTGGGCATGAATCGCATGACCAGCCGAGGGATCATAATCATTGATGAGGATTTCATAGGGCGCCGGTGGTTCTGCTCTGCCCCGCCTGAACCAACTGACGTGGATGTTTTGGCATTTAATCCCTTTAACTTCCAATACAGGCAGTGTTGAATGGACGTGATACAACTTGATAGTATCTGCCATTGGATTGACTCCTACTCCGATGTTCTCTTATTTCATTTTCAAACCCGCTATAATTCTCACACAAAATCGCCCTGTTGGAAATGTGAGGTGAAGATTGTCATTTCCGTCTTACTATCATCCTGAAAGTGTTGGCCGTTTGATGCCACCTAATACGGCCCAAGCGGTTTTAGAAGGGCAAGTCGCAGGCTTTAACCCCGCCAAAGATGACGAAGTGAAAATTTTGCTGTTGTTAGTAGACCCGCAGGTGGATTTTATTCACCCTGATGGCACATTAAGCGTTCCCGGCGCAGTCAAGGATACGCAGCGCACAGTGGAATGGCTGTATCGCCATGCGGCGCGTATTACGACCATAGCCGCTTCACTGGACAGCCATGTGCCGGTGCAAATTTTCTATCCAACATGGTGGATGGATCGCGGTGGGGCCTATCCGGAGCCGTTTACCATCATTACCAGCGCCGAAGCCAAAGCAGGTTATTGGACACCCCTCTATGAAGAAGCATGGTCAATGGAATATTTGGAGCAGTTGGAGGAACACGCCAAAAAACAGTTGATGATCTGGCCCTATCACACCATGATTGGCACACCGGGTCATGCCATTACCCCCACCATTTATGAAGCGATTGCCTATCATGCGGCGGCCCGTCAAAGTGCTCCAATATTTCTGACCAAAGGCTCGATTCCCAAAACGGAACACTATTCCATCCTTGAGCCGGAGGTCAAAGTCTCCGAAACGCCGATGGGCAATCTCAATATCCCATTTTTGGAGATGGTCGCCTCGCATGATCTGGTGTTTATTGCAGGGCAAGCCAAGAGCCACTGCGTTTTGGAAACAGTGGGTTCGATGATGCGTTTTTATGCCAGCAGCCCGGAGATTGTCGCCAAACTGCGCATTTTGATGGACTGCACATCATCAGTGGCCCATCCTGAAATTGATTTTGACGCGATGGCAAACGAAGCATTTGCACGATTTGCCAATATTGGTCTGCGATTGGTGAAATCAACCGACCCAATAGATTAAGAAAGCAAATGGGCAGGTTATCATGCCTGCCCAATTTCCTTTATGCGCTGATATTCAGCCGTTCGGCTACATCTTCAAAATGGGGGTCGGAGGCGAAGATCGTTTCCAAATCCTTGCGGGCGGCGGCTTTTTGGCCCATTGCATCCAACAAAATGGCACGTTCATAACGCAGGGTATTCAACACTTCTGTCGAACGATCTTTGGTGCGCCGCAGGGCATCACTTAGGGTTTTCTTGGCGATGTCATTTAATCCTACTTTTCGCAGCGCACGAGCTTTGTAGAGCAGCAGCATGGTGTGGAAAGGTGTCTCGTTAGGAATATCCCCAACCAGCGCGATAATCTCCTTGCAGGTTTCAACGTTGTCGCCCTTACTGTCGGAGAGCATTTCGACCAACGACAATCGCGCCACAATGTCTTCCGGGGGAATGAGTTTGAGCAATTCACGCATGGCATCAGTGGCCCGTTCCATGTTGCCTGTGTGCTGATAGGCTTCGGCAAGCAGCAGAATCAAGCCGCGCTCGTCAGCTTCTTGTAGCACCGAGATTTCTTCGGTAATTGGGACTTCGACCTCCGATGAGACGCCATATTTCTTAAAACGCTCACCCAATTTGTCCTTTTGTGCGGCGGCTTTTTCCAGATATTGTAAACTCTCGGTGTATTTTTCAAGGCTCAAAGCGACTGCCCCGGCCAAAAACGCCCCATCAGGAATGTCGGTGGCTTGGCTTAGATGGGTTAGTGCCGTTTCTGCGTTGCCTGCCGCAAACTCCTTGAGTCCTTTGACAAACTGCTCTTCGTCCTCTGACATTCGGATACGGTCAAAAAAATCGGTATCCAGTTTCTTGGAATCGGCTTCGGCGGTCAGGGTTTCTTCAGTTTTGGATTTGGTGGTTTTTTCATCGGCGTCCCCGTGCAATTTGGTGTAATACAAGCCGCCGGGAAGATCCGCCGTTGTGCGTACCCCTAGTTTACTATAATTTAGGGTTAGGCCGCCGCCGCCAATACTCAGCGATGGCCCCGATTTACTGAGATTCACCCGTACTCCGGGCAGAATTTTGACGCTTTTGCGAAATCGAACACTCACGCAGTTTACTCCTTTGTTCCGTGCCAGATCTGTCGGTTCACTGGAAAATTGGCGACTTCAATACGCCAAGGCATTAATTTTAATATCCCAAAATTCGCATCTTGGACACTCCCAAAGATTGGGGCAGGATCATACAGCGTCCATGTAATCAAACCGTATAGCTTCGAGGTCAGGGTTATCGCAGGCGCGGCGGCCTATTTTTGCCATATCAATCCACTCGTCGTGAATTTTGACCCGTACCACATCGGCGGTAAAGTCCGTATTGGTGCTGCTTTCATTGAGCATAAGGCTTGACCCCACACCATAAATATCGGAGGGGACACCGAGGGCCTCAAAACTGCCAATTTTTTCTGGTGTAAAGCCACCCCCCACCACAAGTTTAATATTCTGACAGTAGTGTTGCGCTTCGACCTCCCATTCACGGGACACCCCCCATTGTTCCCATGCGCTGTTTAATGCTTTGCGTACCATCACCACGAGACGTGGATTGACCCCAAAATCTAGTTTGGGATCACCGATGGGGTCAAGGGCAATATCGCGCATGTTACCACTGGTATCCAGCCGCACGCCAAATAATCGGAATTTATCGGCTTCGTGGTCATTACCAGCAGCTTTTAGAACCTGATAGCGCTCAAACATGGCTTGGGCGACGGCTAGAGATGTGCCAACTGAGTCGTTATTAAAATCCACCAGCGCAATACGGGGAACATGGGGTGGTTGTGTAGCCGCAAATTGCAGCATCGCTTCGGTGGTATTGCCCAAAAAACAAGCAATGACGGCATGAGGTACTGTTCCACCACCATCACCGCCCCACCAATCGCCCTGCGCGTCGGTGCTGACTAGGCTGCGTACTTTTGCGCCATAGTCCATGTTATACCGCTGCACTGCCAAATCATAGGCATAGCCATCAGCCGCCTGAACCTCGTGGACATCGAACCGGGCCGGAAAAAATAAGACCTGTTTACCCCGTGCCGCGACGAGTGTGTTGTACACATTGGTAGCGATACGGCTGACCCGCGACAAAATACCGAGTGTTGGGGTTTCGAGCATTGCAAAATAGCGATATGGCCCACGCACTTTTAGCACGGGTTCTACATTGGTCGAGTCACCGTTGTAATGCGTAAATACGCCGTCCTGTATCGCTTCAACTTCCAATTCCTGCCATGTGCGGGTGAATGTACCATCCTCGTTGGGATACCCCGCGCAGTGATAGAGCATGGCTAGGGCTTTATCCACTCCGCCAATCAAGGTGGCAGGTTTACGCCGATTGAACCACTGCATCTCGACTTCAATATCACCCATCGGGAAACCTCGATAGTGCTGATTTTGCTCGGCAGTGAAGCGCGGACTCTCGGCTTGGAAGGTGTATCCTTGTTCATGCAGGGTATTGAGCATAATGCTGATATTCTCGAAGTATTTGTCGGAATACCAACCGCGCTGCATTCGTTCGATGTCCAATTTAAATGTTTGATTGGTGAGGCGTCGGTTATTGAAGATGCTCATGGATTCCCACTGTTGTTGGATGGATAATTGCGGTCAAATTATATCCCTGCTTTTCGATTTGTATCAAAAACCGCTTCCGATTGTGTAGAACCCGTGTTCGGATTATAATCGCCCTTCTACCACAAACATACAAGAGTTGAGGATGCATGGCGAAGAAAAAAGCCCAAACCTATTACGAATGCTCCGAATGCGGTTGGCGTTCGCTGCGTTATATGGGGAAATGTACCCAGTGTGGCAAGTTCAACACGATGGTGGAAGTGGTTGAGGAACCCGAACCCGCCCCCTCCGCCCGTCAATCGTTAGGTGCGGCGACCCGTTCCAAAGCTAAACGCTTTCACGAAGTTGAGCAAGCCAGTACCAAACGCTGGCCTGTTCGCAATCAAGAATTTTCGCGAGTCTTGGGCGGCGGCTTAGTGCCGGGGAGTCTCGTTTTGGTCGGGGGTGACCCCGGCATTGGCAAAAGCACCCTCCTGCTGCAAATCGCGGCGGAATTGGCGCATGATCTAGGGCGAGTGCTGTATGTCTCTGGTGAAGAAAGCGAACAACAAATCAAGATGCGTGGGGAACGCCTCGGCATTCAAGCCCAAGATTTATTTCTTGTTACCGAGACCTCGCTTGAAACGATTGTGGAGCATATCCAAGAAGTTCAACCTCTGATGGTGATTGTAGATTCTATCCAGACCACCTATACCGAAGATAAAGCCTATTCAGCAGGCAGCGTCAGTCAAGTACGTGAATGTGCGGCTCGTCTACAAATGTTGGCAAAATCCAGCGGGATTGCGATTATTTTGGTCGGGCACGTCACCAAAGAGGGTACGATTGCTGGCCCGCGTGTTTTGGAACATATCGTAGACGTGGTGTTGTATCTTGAAGGGGATACATTTCAGGTTTATCGGCTGCTGCGAAGTGTCAAAAATCGGTTTGGGGCGACCAACGAAACAGGTGTCTTTGAAATGCAGGGCAGTGGTATGGTTGAGGTCAGTAATCCGTCCGAAGTATTTTTGGCCGAACGGGTCGTCAACGCTCCGGGAAGTGCCATTGCCCTTACGATGGAAGGCACACGCCCGTTATTGGTTGAGGTACAAGCCCTGACCAGTCAGACCGCCTATCCCAATCCGCGCCGCACGGCCAATGGGGTAGATTTTAACCGCCTGCAACTGCTGATTGCCGTCTTAACCCAGCGGGTCGGCTTCCGCCTTTACGAACAAGATGTATTTGTCAATGTAGTGGCGGGTCTGACGATTGATGAACCCGCCGCAGACTTGGCAGTGGCGATTGCGATTGCGTCCAGCGCCCGTAATATCCCCGTTCCGGCAGATTTGGCGATTGTAGGTGAAATCGGTTTAAGTGGTGAACTGCGTGCTGTCAGCCAATTAACGACCCGACTAAATGAGGCGGCTAAGTTAGGCTTTCGACGGGCGATTGTGCCACGTTCTCGTCGGGGAGATGAGAAATCCGCTGGCAAAATCGAGGTGATTCCAGTACGCTCTCTTTATGACGCATTGCGTATTGCCCTACCTGACGATGAGCGCCGCTAAATTGACCTGCTGTCTCATATACGGTAAAATAAATTTAACGAACTTGGAAAGGAATTGAACCACCTATGTCATTTCCCGCCGCACGTCTAGCTGATATGTCTGCCACTGGTGATGCAATTACCGGGCCGGGTGTTCCCAATGTGTTGATTGGTGGGATGCCCGCCGCTGTCGTTGGGGATTTGGTGGCTGGGGCTGCCATTTCAGGGGCGATTACCATGGGGTCAATGACGGTGATGATCGGGGGACGCCCAGCGGCTCGCTCGACTTCAATGGTCTCTGGCGTGAATAACCAATCCGGCGCACCCGTTTCGACAACGATCATTTCAGGCGCACCGACGGTCTTGATAGGTGGTTAGCGTAAAATGGAATATAGTTCCGAGCAGTGGAACGCACTTGTCGTAGTTGCCATTGCTGGTGTTTTGGCAATTATCCCCGGCCTTGACCGTGAAAAACGTCAGCGTCCAGCAGGCCTCCGTACCCACATGTTGGTGTGTATGAGTTGTGCTTTGCTGACGATTATGTCCCGCATCATTTACGGTTCGGACAGCGAAGCCCGTATGACAGCTAATCTCCTGACTGGGATTGGTTTTTTGGGGGCAGGCGTGGTGCTTCAGCGCAAAACGAGCGTTCATGGATTAACAACCGCTGCCAGTATTTGGATGGTGGCGATTGTAGGTATCGTCGTTGGTTATGAGTTATACATTTTAGCAGTCGGCTCGACCTTCCTCTTTACTTTTGTTCTGAGCGTCATTCCCCGCCTAGAATCAGGCAAAAATGGTCACACGGTCAAACACACTGCGACGGCCAAACACGAACACCACGAAGAAGCTTCCGACCCGAAAGCATTTTTTTAGTTGGCCTTACCCGCCACCACAATCATGCGTGGACTGCCGTCTGCATAGGGACTGCCATCATAATCTCCGTGTACCTCAAATAGTTCTAATTCACTAGCGGCTAACAACAGCTTGAGTTCGCTCAGAAATACATAGCGCAGCACCAGCGGGGCAACCGTGCGTTTTACCGTGCCATCGGATGTAACCTCATCATAAATCCATGTGATATATAGCAATTGCTCGGCGCGGTCTAATTGACTCACCGACTGCTGCATCACCAGATGGCCCGTTTCGGGTTCGATAAAGGTGCGCTCAAGCGAAATGGTGTGGTCGTCTTGTGTGCTAAAGGCTTCTCCAGCATTCGGCAAATCAAAAACGATGATCCCATCCTCGGCCAAATTTGTTTTTAGCTGTTGTAGAATGGCTAGTTGCTGTTCTTGTTCTTGAAAGTGCATAAACGCATGATAGGGCAGCAAAATCATGTTATACGTGTTGGGAGCGCTGTAGGTGGCAATATCTCCTTCGACAAAACGGGCCAGTTCCGCAACATCCGCCCCTAATGACTCAACCTTACGTTTACCCCGTGCCAGCATTTGAGGCGAAGTATCCACCCCAACGCATTGATAGCCTTCCTGTGCCAGATGTAGCATCACCCGACCTGTCCCACAGCCCACATCCAAAATAGGTTCGCCATATTCGGCGGCGAGTTCGCTGTAAAAAGCCAAATCATCGGTCATATCCAGATTTTCGGCGTCATAAAAGCGTGCAATCGTGTCATAAAACTGGGTCATGCCAGCCATTTCCTTCCAAGTGGGGTTCGAGTAGATGCGGGCTATTGTAATGAACGACGGCTCGAAAATGAACGCTATTTTGTAAGGGTGGGGGTTCGAGTAATTCTTGCGGGCAAAAATGGCGAGGGAGTCATGGTGATATTCGGCGTGGCGGATGGAGGTGGGGTATAGGTTGGAGTACGGGAGGGGGTATAGGTCGGCGAATTTAACACCAGTGGCGTTGGCGAAGAAACCTCTACCGTTGGGGGCAATGTGTTGGTTGTTACGGAATTTGGGATGGTCGGTGATGGAGTGGTAGTGGATGCCGAAATTTCACCGATGGGGGGCAGCGGCGTTGGGGAGACCACTCCCGGACTTGCCAACAGTGCTGTGGTGTTGCTTGGCGAAACTGGCGCACTATCTCCGGTGGTATTGCTTTCCAAAGTTGGGGTTTCCGTCAAAGTGGGGGTGATGGATGCCCCCGGTGTGTTGGTCGCCGATGGGGTATAGGTAATCGTTGGGGTATTGGTTGGCGCAAAGGTCGGCGTAATCAAACCATCGAGGGTAAAGGTTTGCTCAAAGGACTGGCGTGGCTCCCCCAAGCGAAATTCCTGCCCATTAATGGTCACTTGTAAACCACCCGCGTTGGTGGTTTTGAGGGTAATGCTTTGGTCAGCCGGATAGCCCAATCCATCACCGGGGGCGAGAATCCCTTCAAATTGGATAGCCCCATCTGTAGTCACCCGCACCCATGCCCGTTGGACAGCCGCGATAGAGATGTAAAGGCTGCTGGACGAGTTAAATTCAAGGGTTTGATTGGTGCTAGGGGGAGGCACAACTACTCCTCCGAATGTTGGGGTACTGGTGGCAATGATTGGTGGCGGATTATTGATATTATTAATTTCCACTAGGGGTGAGGGTCGGGTTGGCTGATTGCTTTTTTCCGCCAAATCATTGATAGCCACCAACAATCCACCAATAATCACCCCGGTCAGCAAGGTTGCCACGATTACCGCGAAAATGGTACGAAGCGGGTTGCGGTTGCGCGGGGCATAGGTTGGCGCGGCTGTCACCTCAATATTGGAATGCGAGGCACGCGGTACAATGACCGGGGCGCGATAGGTTTCAAGGGTGTCGGGAATAACAACCGATCCGTCAGGGGGGGTATTGCCAGAAATTGTGTCTTTTTTGGTTTTTTTCTGTCGGCGGCTACCCGAATTCGCCAGTGCTTCTTCAACTTGTCCCAGCATTAAATCAGGATCGAGACCGACTGCACGGGCATAATTACGTATAAAGCCGCGTAGTTGCACGGGCGATGGGATAACGCCAAAATTGCCTAGTTCAATGGCTTCTAGGTAATGGGCGCGGATACGTGTTTGACGCTCGATTTGCTCAAAGGTCAGACGACGATCTTCCCGCGCCCGACGAAATTGCGCCCCCAGAATTTCCAGATCACTCACTGAGTTGTTCTCTATCGTTTATTCCGAGGTCGGATGCGCGGCAGAATTATTCAGCCGCTTCTTCAGCCACTGCTTCTTCTTCGACAGCCTCTTCAACTTCGATATATTCTTCCGCTGTATGGACTGGCACATCCACCTGTTGACCCGCGAGATATTTTTCAACGTCTTCTTCGCGCAGAATGACAACGTGAACATTGGGGGCCAGATCGCTGCCCATACGAACCGGAACTTCGAACTTGCCGATTTCGCGCAGGGTGCGGTCACTGATGCGGCGACGATCAATATCAATGCCAGTTTTGTCCAACAGCGCTTTGGCAATATCTACCGTCGTGACCGAACCATAAAGTTTATTATTGCGTCCGGCCTTGCGACCAAAAACAAGTTCCACTCCATCAATTTTCTGGGCGACTTCGACCAGCCGTGAATTCAGTTCTTTGCGACGCTGAACCGACAGTTCCATCAATTGTTGGTGTTTTTTGAGCGCGGCGGGGGTGGCTTTTTCGGCTTTGCCACGTGGAATGAGGAAATTGCGTGCAAAACCATCCGCTACTTCAACCACGTCGCCCGCGACGCCGTGCATATAGACATATTCAGTGAGAATAACTTTCATTGTTACAAGCCCTTGTCAAGCCATTTCTGAAATTGGTGGGCGTATCTTACCAGAAAGGCGCAGTGAATACCAGACCACAACCCCACAGTTTCCTAACACGCATCTTTTGTTAGACTTACAGCGGTTGACAGACCTAATTTATCTATCGCCAAAAATGAGGCATTCTATGAATGAAGGCATTGTTGTAAAACAAACCCCCACTCCCAATACCCGTGCCACCCTGCGCCGCGACTTTGAGCAACTCGGTGTCCAACCGGGGATGGTGATTATTATGCACTCCGCCATGAGCAAACTCGGCTGGACGGCGGGCGGGCCTATCCCAGTGATTCAGGCGATTATGGATGTGCTAACGCCGACGGGGACAGTGGTGATGCCGAGCCACTCCTCAGATAACAGCGACCCAGCCCATTGGCAAAACCCGCCCATTCCACAGGACTGGTGGCAGATCGTTTATGATGAATGGCCCGCTTTTGATCCGGCTACCACCCCCACTCGCCAAATGGGGATTATTGCGGAGACCTTTCGACGCTGGCCCGGTGTCATGCGGAGCTATCATCCAACAGGGTCGTTTGCGGCGTGGGGTCAACGTGCCGAATGGATTACCGCCGAGCATCAACTGGATGCCCAATTTGGCGAACGGTCTCCCCTTGCGCGGATTTACGACCTAGATGGGCAGGTGTTGTTATTGGGGGTGGTTCATGGCAATAACACCTCACTCCATCTGGCCGAACATCGCAGCAATTATTGGGGCAAGGTGTCGGAAAAACAGGGCAGCGCGATTTTGGTTAATGGCGAACGCCGATGGATAGCTTATGACATGTTGGCCTATGACGCCGACGATTTTGAGCAGTGTGGGGCGGATTATGAAACGAGTATTGGCTACATCCCCGGCAAAGTGGGGCAAGCAGAAGCCCGTCTCATTTCACAGCGCGGGGTGGTGGATTTTGGGGTGCGCTGGCTGGAAAAAAATCGGCTTCCCCAAGCATCAGCCTAATCCTCGCTATTTTCGCGGGGCATGGGGCGATCATGGATGTCGTCTAGCAGGCCGCCATGTCCCATCTCAATCAAATCGGCATGGGTGAGGCGTTCGCCTGCCAACAGGCGCGGCAAAATCCAATCAATGATGTTGGTTTTGTACGATTTGATGCAGCCGGGAGCGCCAATCACCGGGATATTGCCTAGATAGCCCAACATCAATAGACTGCCGGGGTCAACGGGCGCCCCAAAATGGCTGACGCTACCCCCTGCTTGCCGTAATGCCGTTGGGACAACATCATCCCGGTCAATGATGGCCGAAATCCCCGCCAGAATAATCAAACCCGATTCGGCGGCTTGTTGATTACATAACGCTTGCACAATCGCCTCAGCCGTATGCGGGACAAAGTTGACTGATTTCAGTGAACTGCCCAATGCCTGAATCCGCTGTTCCACTGGTGGCGTAAAGTCCCCTAGTAGGCGTTCACGGGCGCGTTCCGGGCCGGAGATAATAAGGGAAACGGCTGTCGGCTTGAGAGGTCGTACCGAGACCACCGGGCCAAATTCGCGGGCGATAGCCTCGACATCTTCGACCCGTGCGGCAGGAATCCCAAACGGGATAATCTTGACGAGGGTAATCAAGGTGCGGGTTTTGACAGGGGTGTGCTCGCGCAGGGTGGCGATGGTGATGCCCTCATCAATGCTGTTGAAGCGGTGTAACAACGGCACATTGACATAGAGTGGGCCATCTACCTCCGCCGACAAATTGGCCCGCCCCACGCCGGGAGCAACCACCCGTACATTTGGCCCCGCAATCGCCATCCCAACACGACGGGCCGCTTCATTTTCACCTAGATCGGTGGGATCGAGGGCGGCGATCACCACACTTGAGTATCCGTTGGCGCGGAGAGTTTCAACATTATCTTGGCTTACTAAATGCCCTTTGCCAAGTAATTTTTTGCCATCCAGCCCGACCAGATTATGCGCTAGAATTTTGCCAACCGCCTCGTCCACTGCTACCGGGCCAAATTTCATTGGGCCACTCCGTTTTTGACCGCAATTATTTCCGCCATAATAGCCAGTGCGATTTCTTCGGGTGTCTTCGCCCCGATATTGAGGCCAATGGGAGTATGAATTTGGTCAAATAGGCGGGTGTCTACCCCTTGTGCGGTGAGGCGCTCGATACGCTTTTCATGGGTGCGGCGGCTACTGAGAACACCGATATAATGCACACCAGCGGGCAGGGCTGTTATAAGGGCGGGGTCGTCAATCTTGGGGTCGTGGGTCAAAACGGCAAGGTAGGTTTCGGCGGTCAGGCCAATTTGGGGCAGGGCCTTATCGGGATAGGTGTGCAATATTTGGGCGACATCTGGGAAGCGTTCGGGCGTGGCAAAGGCTTTGCGTGGATCAACCAGCATGACCTGAAACCCCAACTGTTGGGCAAATTTTTGCAGCGCCATTGCCACATGTGCCCCTCCAACAATAATCAAGCGGGGTCGTGGTACATGTACCTCAATCAGCACATTCAATTCGGCGATGGTACAGGCGTTGGTTTGACCCGCGTGCAGGCTTTGACGGGCGGCATCCGCCAGCATAGCGGTTTGATTTGGGGCAAGTCCATCGCTGCCATACAAAATCGCGCCGTCGGAACCGACCAGTATCTTTTTTCCGGCCAAATCGCCTTCTAGGATGGTGACAGCGGCATGGGGGCTATCGCGGCGCACGAGGTCGGTGGCTAATTGCCAAAATCGGGCATCCAGTGGCTCGACATAAATCGAAATCTTGCCGCCACATGTCAGACCAACATCCCATGCGGTGTCATCGCTGACCCCATAGTGTAACAGACGGGGTTTGCGATCTTGCAGGCTGTCGAGTGCCTCTTGGATGACCGCATTTTCCACACACCCTGCACTGACCGAGCCAATGATTACCATATCAGCAGTGACGGCCATTTTTGACCCAGCAGGACGCGGAGACGATCCCCATGTATTGACGACGGTGGCAAGCGCGATGGGGTGTTTTTCATTTAACCAGTTTTGTACGGTATCCAGAATGTCTAACATAATTTCACCTTACCATTAATTCTACTTGCGGATCGGAAATAGAATTTCCGTCCGTAATCTACTGCCACCGAATTTGTGATAGTAGATTTAGAGCCTTAATTGCAGAATTTTTAATTTGTTCTGCCAATTTGTCGGCTTCGTCAACTCTATAACTATTCCTATATATGGCGACATGTTGCAGATGGACTTCTAAATCTTTGAGAACTTGGTTAAACCAATTGGCGTTTCCTATAGGAACATAAATATTTCTAAGTTCTTGGAAGTGAAAAAACAGTGGTTTATGATATTCACCATCTAGGTGGGTAGCTCCCTCTCTTATAGCATATAACACATTTATATAGGCTTTTCTAAGTAAGTCTTCAATTTCTTCAATAATTTCATCTAAATGGTAAACCGCGAAAATAGGATCAATTTTGTCCTGTAGTTTAAGCCTATAAAATTTCTCGCCCTTAAGAGTTTCAAGCAAATCCATTTCTGCTCTTGGTATATCACTTGTAAAATCTATGATTTGAGTCCTTCTTATCTGATCTGGAAGATTTGAGATTTCCGGATGAGTTGCGACTGGAATAAACAATTTCTGTTCGTCGGCTGCTAAGTTGTATTCGTTTTGACAATATACCGACTTGATTGATTCAGGGGTCAACAAATACAAAAAGATGTCTCTTCCTCGGATTTCACTTTTTAGCTCTTCCCGCCAGTCTTGTGCAGGCACTAAATATTTGTCCCAAAAAATCTCTCCGTTGTCGTAGCCCTGATGCTCAAGGAATTCTACAAACTTGGCTGTTGCAAAGCGATGACGACTTGAGTAAGAAATGAAAATGCTTTTGTTCGCCAAAATGCACTCCTAGATATTTAGTTCTCTGACAAAACAAGATGCCCGTGTCTTACGCGGGTTGGACGACGCCAATTGACCTTCCACAATTCTTTTGCCAGATTTTCAAGGCTGGCGAGATTATGCACGGGCAAAAAATCATCAACGCAGGGCAGCATGGCCTGAGCGCCGCGTGTCAGCGGTTCATAATCGGGTGAGCCGAGCAGCGGATTGAGCCAAATCAGACGGTGGCAGTTGCGTTGCAGCCGTTCAATTTCCGCCCGCAGTACATCGGGATCGCCACGATCCCACCCATCGGTAATGAGAAGCACCACCGCGCCACGCCCCAAGACACGCCGTGCCCATTGATAATTGAAGTTGTGCAGGGCATCACCGATTTTGGTGCCACCGCCCCAGTCTTTCACGGTAAGCCCGACTTCGGCCAGCGCTCGATCAACCGCCTTGCGTCGAATAATACGGGTAATGCGGCTCAGACGGGTGCTGAATACAAAGGATTCGACCTGATAGATACTTTGCGACAGGGTATGGACAAAATGCAGCAATAAACGGGTATAACGTTCCATGCTGCCACTGATATCACAAATCATGACCAATGGGCGGGGCTTGAAGGTTGGCACACGTGTTGGCAGATTAATCAATTCACCCGCATAACGCATGTTTTCGCGGAACAGATGGCGCAAATCCAATTGGTCGCCGCTGCCGGGATGAAAACGTCGCGTTTGGCGCATCCCTAGTGACCACGCCAGCCGTTCCATGATACGTTTGGCGGCAAGGATTTCTTCACCCGTCATCTCGGCGAAATTTTTGGTGCGCAGGGTTTCATAATTACTGTAGGTCGGGACAAAGGTAATCGTCTCGGTTTCGCTGGTCGCCTGACCATTTTTAGTGGTCGAAGGGGCGCTGCCAAAGGTTGGGTTGGGCTGCTGCCGCTGGACTCGTTTGCCGGGGGATTTAAGCTCCATCGTGGCCCAATCTTCCACGGGGGTCTGCCAGAAAATATGGAAGGCTTGGTCAAATAAGTCTAAATCACGTTGGCGTGTCACCATCAAAGCGCGGCAGGCATGGTAGACATCTTCCTGCTGACCCAAATCTACCAATTGCAGGGCGTGAGAAACATCCATCATGCAGTTGGGGGTGACATCCATACCCAGTGCCTTACACAATCGCCCAAACAGCAGCAGATTTTGTAGGAATTTGCCGCCATGATAGGGTGTATCGGCTGGCCCTAAATATCTGCCCCACCGCGCACTATTATTCATCACTGCCTCATTTACATTTGCGCCGTCATTTGCATTCGGGCACGGTCAAGTGCCGATTGGAGAGCCTCCCCGGTCAGCATCTGCACATCTTCTTGATATTTCAGGATCACCCCGGCTGTCTGCTCAATAATTTCCGGCGAAAGGGTCTGTTGATCGAGCGCAATCAGAGCCATTGTCCAATCAAGTGTTTCCGCCACCCCCGGCGCTTTAAACAATTCCATACGACGCAGTTCTTGGATAAAGGCCGTCACCTGTTTAGCAAGATTGGCTTCGGCGTCGGGTGCTTTGGCCCGCACAATCGCCAGTTCTTTTTGAAAATTGGGATAATCAATCCAATAATACAGACAGCGGCGTTTCAGGGCGTCGTGAATTTCGCGGGTGCGATTGGAGGTGACGACGACCACTGGAGGCACCGTTGCTTGAATCGTGCCCAATTCGGGAATCGTCACTTGAAAATCGGAGAGCAGTTCTAGCAAAAAGGCTTCAAATTCTTCATCGGCCCGGTCAATTTCATCAATTAACAAGACAGGTGGGCGACCATTGACGCTCATTTCAAGGGCTTGCAGCAATGGACGGGCCTGCAAAAATTCGGGGGTAAACAATCCGGCTTGCATTTCTTCGCGGGTCGCACCGCTGGCCTCTAACAAGCGTAGATGCAGCAGTTGGTGGGCATAATTCCACTCATAGAGGGCCGTATTGACATTGAGGCCCTCATAACATTGCAGGCGGATAAGGTCGGCCCCTAAGATTTTGGCAAGCACTTTGGCAATTTCGGTCTTGCCGACCCCGGCTTCCCCTTCCAAAAAAAGCGGCTTATTTAAACGCAGGGCTAAATAAATCGCCGTGACCAATCCACGCTCGGCAATATAATTTTGGGATTCGAGCGCGGATTGCACAGCGTCAATATTTTGGAACATACCGGTACCTTTTTGAGAAAAAAGGGCGATACGAGATCGCCCCTAGAAAATCCTATAGAAGCGTCGAATCCATTTTACCCCATTGCAGCACGGACAGCCCGTTTCAGATAGACCCCGGCCATCGCACGGCGGTAATCTTCTGGCGCATAGACATCGCCCATCACATCGCTCAGGTCGCCTGAAAGGGCATTCGCGGCGGCGTTCAGGGCGGTATCGTTCAGCGATGATCCGACAAGGGCATTGGCGGCAGCAGTGGAGAGGGTGGCTTTGGGGGTGGCCCCACCAACCGCGACACGGGCCTTGCTGCATTTTCCACCACTGATCTCTAATAATACGCACACCCCAACCACCGCATATCGGGAGGCGGGATGAGCCATTTTTGCATAGGCGCTTTTCGCTTGACCAACGCTCGGAATTTCAACGGCGGTAATCAATTCACCGGGGTGTAAATCGGTGGTGAAGAGGTCTAGGAAGAAATCCTCTGCCGCGACCACACGATTCCCGCCCGATCCCTGTAAATGGAGTTTACCACCGAGGGCCAGCACGACTGTAGGTGGGTCGGAGGCAGGGTCAGCATGGGCCAGATTGCCTCCTAATGTGCCTCGATTACGAACGGCTGGATCACCGACCTGACCACAAGCACTTGCCAATGCCGGAGCGTGTTTTTTCACATCGGCGGAACTGGCAATTTGGGCATGGGTGGAAAGCGCCCCAATTTTGACACTGTTCCCGCTGACGCTGATCCCCTTGAGGGCATCTAAACGACCAATATCCACCAAAGACTCTGGTTCATTTAGACGCAGTTTGAGAGCAGGCAGGAGGCTGTGACCACCCGCCAGAAATTTCGCTCCATCGCCTGACCCTTTTTGGATGGCATCGGCGACGGAAGCGGCTCGTTGATAGTCGAAGTTGCTAGGATACATGATTAACCTCCGTTGCCTTGCAAGATACGCCAGACTTTCGGCGGGGTGATGGGCATATCAATGTGTTTGACACCAAACGGCGCGAGAGCATCCACAATCGCGTTAACGACAGCCGGGGTTGAGGCAATCGTGCCCGTTTCGCCTGCTCCCTTGACACCCAGTGGATTGACTGGGGTCGGGGTCTCGGTGCGGTCTGTCTCAAAGGCGGGAAAAAAGTCAGCTTTCGGAATGGCGTAGTCCATCAATGACCCGGTGAGCAGTTGCCCATTATCATCATAGACCGCGCCTTCCCACAAGGCTTGCGCCACCCCTTGTACGATGCCGCCGTGTACCTGCCCTTCAACAATCATGGGATTAATGACCTTGCCCACGTCGTCAATGGCTATATACCGCTTGACCTTGACCTCACCGGATTCTTTGTCCACTTCGACCACGCAGATGTGGGTACCAAAGGGGAAGGTGCAGTTGGGTGGGTCATAATAGGAGGTGTTGTCGAGGAAAGGTTCCATGCCGGGAGGCAAACTATAGGCCAATGCCGCCGCCCCTGCGATTTCCTGAATGGTCTTGGATTGGTCAGGCGAGCCTTTGACAAAGACCTTGCCATCTTCAAACACCACGTCTTCTGGCGCGGCTTCGAGCATATGTGCCCCTAACAGCTTGGCTTTTTCTTTGATTTTTTGGAGCGAATTATAGACTGCCACCGTACCGACAGCGGTGCTGCGGCTGCCATACGTCCCATAACCAAAGGGCGTGCCAAGCGTGTCACTGTGCTGGACGATGACATCATCCACTGAGATGCCCAATTCACCCGCCACAACCTGCGCCACACTGGTTTCATGGCCCTGCCCATGTGATTGAGACCCAGTGGTGACAACGACCTTGCCCGTCAAATGCACGCGGACATTAGCACTTTCCCACAGACCCGCGCCCCAGCCTTCACCGGGCAAGCCAATCCATGCCGAAGGTGCAACCCCGCAGATTTCGACATAGCTAGAAAAGCCCACCCCCAGATAGCGCCCTTGTTTACGGGCTTCGGCTTGTTCCTTGCGGAAGTTTTCATAACCGAGCATCTTGAGTGCCAAATCGAGGGCTTTTGCATACTGCCCACTGTCATATTTCAGCCCGTTCAAAATCACCGGGTCATAGGGGAAGGCTTCCGGTGGGATAAAATTCTTGCGGCGGACCGCCACCGGATCGAGGCCCAGTTCATGCGCCACCAAATCTACCGCCCGTTCAATGACATAGGTCGCTTCAGGACGGCCTGCGCCACGATAGGCGTCTACCATGCCCGTATTGGTATACACCCCATAGACATGGCAGAAGATATTCAGGATACGATACGTACCGGACAGCATACGCCCATACAGTGTAGTTGGGATGCCGGGGGCAATCGTCGAAAGCACCCCGCCAAGATTGGCATAGGTGTTGACCTTGAGGGCCGTAATTGTGCCGTCTCGCTTGGCGCCGACTTCGATTTCGGTGATGTGGTCACGTCCATGCGTGGTAGCGATGTAATTTTCGCTGCGGGTTTCCATCCACTTGACTGGACGGCCTATTTTGCGCGATAGGGCCGCCATGAGGCAGTATTCAGGATAGAGGAAAATCTTGGCCCCGAAGCCACCGCCAACCTGTGGGGAAATCACACGCATCTTGGTTTCCGGCACACCAAACACAAAGGCCGTCATCAGCAGCCGCATGACGTGGGGTGCTTGAGAGGTCATCCAGACCGTCCATTCCTCCGTCGCTGCCTGATATTGGGCGATGCAGCCGCGTGTTTCCATCGGTGTGGGGATAAGCCGTTGATTAATCATGCGCTGCTTGACCACCACATCAGCTTCTTTGAGGGCGCGGTCAGTGGTATCTTGAGTGCCGCATGTCCATTCGAGGGCGATATTGTTGGGAGCGTTTTCGTGCAGTTGAGGCGCACCCGCTTTGGTGGCTTTTTCGGCATCCACCACCGCTGGCAGCACTTCATAATCCACATGAATGAGTTCAAGGGCATCTTGGGCCGTGTAACGATCTTCCGCCACGACTACCGCGATCCCCGCCCCGGTGAAGGTCACACGTTCAATTTCCAGTACACACGGGGTGTTGACGTTATTTTTGACCTTGCCCGCCTGCCATGCACACGGCATCGGGTTCACATCGGCGAAATCTTTGCCTGTATAGACCGCAACAACGCCGGGGTGCTTGGCGGCTTTGGATGTATCAATACTTTTGATCTTGGCGTGGGCGTGTGGACTCCGCAAAATGGCGGCGTGTAGCAGGCCCGGTAATTGAATATCTTCTAAATATTTAGCTTCACCCGTAATCAGGCGCGGGTCTTCACGACGTTTAATTCTTGAACCAATAATTTTTTCGGCAGCAGCCATGTCTCTACCCTCCTATTTTGTTCCCGCAGCCGCTTTGACAGCCGCCACAATGTTTTGGTATCCGGTGCAGCGACAGAGGTTGCCTTCCAGCCCATGCCGGATTTCTTCGTCGGTGGGGTGGGGGTTGCTTTCCAGCAGCGCGACAGATGTCATAATCATGCCGGGGGTGCAAAAGCCACATTGGAGACCGTGTTTTTCCCAAAAGGCTTCTTGCATAGGATGGAGATGGCCGTTGGATTTTAGTCCTTCAATCGTGGTAACTTCGCCCCCATCGGCTTGCACGGCAAGGCAGGTACACGATTTAACCACTTGTCCATTTAGGTGGATATTGCAGGCCCCGCATTGACTGGTATCACAACCAACATTGGTGCCCGTTAGCCCAAGCTCTTCCCGCAGAAAATGAACAAGCAACATTCTTGGTTCAACTTCACGCTCGTGCAGCGTGCCGTTGACTTTAATTGAGACTTTCATAAAAAATTTTCCTCCTAAAACTTCAAACTTTAGCGCGTTGAGATACGTCAAGTCGTCGAAGTTCGCAACCGCCTCCTTTCAGTCAGGCCCCCTCAATTGGACACAAAATTAAGAGTAGTTATCGAGTAGGAAGTTGTTTTGCCAACTCATGAAAAAACTGCTTACTCATGACATTGGCCCCTGCACCGATGAGTCGCTGCCCAAGACTGGCAATTTTGCCGGAGATATTGGCGTGGGCATCCCAATGGACGAGGGTTTCATTTTTTTCGGGATTGAAGGTAAGTTTAATGAGGGCCGTGCCGCCGATGACGCTTTGCTGACCCTCCCCGTTGACCGTGAGACGATATTGAGTGGGGGCCTCGACCTCGCTCATTTTGATGACCCCCGCATAATGACCACTGAGCGCCGCAAAACCTACTTTGGCAGCGGCCCGCCAAGTCATTTCTTCGCCTTCGACAGGGATAAGTTCTTTTACGCCGGGGATGGCTTTAGCGATGGCGTCCGGGTCCATGAGGAGTTTCCAGACGGTATCTTGGTCGGCCTCAAATAGGTATGAGCCGGTGAGTTCCATAAAAATATCCCCCAAACAAAGTCTAAACTCTAATTAAACTGTGATTATATGCCGATTTCAAATAAGTACAAACTAAGAAATGACTACAGTCCGTTTTTTGCTACAAATCGCGCATGGTATCCCAATGAGGTATGCCGTACCACAAATCTTGATCTTGCTTATACTTCTCACAATGAATAATTCCTTCCACCTCAAGATCATGTGGAGTATACAAGATTACTCGTAGGCCGGGGCGTAACATAGTTAGAAGGTGTTTAAAGAAGTCTGTATTGATTCTGACCATTTTCCCATCAAGTGAAAGTGAATTGAAATCCACATGAATTTTAAATAGAAATGGCAGATCAGCCCAGACATCATCGCGCCGAGTGATACCGTTCATAGGCAATTTCTCCGCAATGCTGGCAAGGGCTTCATCCGAGCCGGGGTAGACATAATCCGGGGCGAGGTCAGCCAGTGGACGCGCTAGATGGATAAAACGCAAGATATCGGGGTCAGGCACACGCCAATTTTTCTCCCCATATGTAAATACGGCCTTGCCCCACAGCGCAATATCGAGGTCAATCGTGCGCGGGGCATTTTTATTATTGGGGTCGCGCACCCGCCCAAGTTGATTTTCGATATTCTGCAAAATCGTTTTGACACTGGTGGGGTCAAGTTCGGTAATTACTTCAATAGCGGCATTCAAAAATGCGGCTTGTTCGGTAAACCCGACGGGTGGGGTTTCATAAACGGGCGACAAATTCCATATATCAAAATTTTCCTGCAACAATTTGAGGCAGGCCCGAAAATTCTCGACGGGGTTAATATTCGAGCCAAGCGCTAAAAATACATGGTGGCTAGGCATTCTGAAAATCCTCGGTAGTACGTTCAATCACAATCGCCACGCTATCAGCGAAACGCAGTGCCCCCGGTTTCTCGACTTTGACGCGAATATGCGGCACACCACAGTCCACAATAGCGACACGGGCAATGGCGGTGGCAAGGGCTTCAAGCGTTTTATAATGGGACGCCTCCACCATTTGAATGACGGCCTTGTTGACGGTCTTGTAATTGAGAATATCATCAGGATTATCGCTTAGACCACCCTTCCGAATATCGGTAAACAAGGTCATATGGATGACGACATCTTGTTTTTTATCGAGTTCCCACTCGCTAAACCCGATCAGGCAGCGCAGGCGTAGGCTTTCAATTTCGATCATATCACTGGACACGGATGGCGGCTCCTTTTGGACAATATAACGGTCAGGATTTTACCTGATTTAAAGCGGTTTAATTTAACGATAATCTAAGACTCATTATGCTATCATATGTTCTGATTATCTTAGATAAGAAGTAATAAATGGACGGTAAAGTTCGTCTATTTTAGTGTACGTACCCTTCCTCACACTACATTCAGCAATATCCAGTGACAGCGTAACGTTTTGTTTAAAACGGGGACAAATCTTTTTAACTTCGCATCATGGGAGAGATAATCATGACAATGAATCACACAACTAATGGACACAACGGCTCTCATGGGCAAAAGGGTCATCAAGGGAACGGCTATCGCAACTTGTTGTCGGAACACCTGCTCGAAAGTTTTGAGATTGACCTAGATTATGAGCAAGATGACCACGCCATTGAAGCGGCAATACGCTCCATTCTTGAGGGCGTTGGGGAAGACCCGGAACGCGAAGGATTATTGCGTACTCCTAATCGGGTAGCGCGTATGTACAAAGAACTGCTGGAAGGGTATCATATCAATCCAGAGAAGCTGGTCAATGACGCCCTATTTGATGTCGAATATCAGGAAATGATTGTGGTGCGCGACATCGAATATTACAGCTTGTGTGAACACCATATGCTGCCATTTATTGGCAAAGCGCATGTGGCCTATGTGCCGAATGACAAAGTAATCGGCTTGTCCAAAATTCCGCGTGTCGTGGATATGTTTGCGCGACGTTTGCAGGTGCAAGAACGTATGACCCAACAGATTGCCGATTTCTTGATGCAGGTGCTGCATCCGCAAGGCGTGGCCGTTGTATGTGAAGGTGTCCATATGTGCTCGATGATGCGTGGTGTCAAGAAGGCCCATTCAAGCATGACCACCAGCGCCATGATGGGTATTTTCCGCGAAAACGAGAAGACCCGTGCCGAATTTATGGGCCATATCGGACGTTCGTCCAGCAGTGTATTTTGAATGAGGATTTGAGACTGAAGTGAAACAGAGGGTTCGAGGGGGATCCTTGCCGCATCCATCAGGTTATCATAGTCGGCACGCTGAAGAGCCGACCACGACTATTACCATTCGTGAGGTCGTTTATGACCCACTTGAAGTTGAAGTAAACTCTGAACATCGCTCTGGGAATCCGTTTCTCAGGGCGAGTTGTGCTACCTTGCTCGTGTTTTTTATCTGCGGGCTTGCCGGATTTTTGGGGGTGTTCATTGGGCGCTCGTTATATATGTCCCTGCCCCCTAAAGTAACCTATGTGGTCGTAGATCGGCGCGATCCTTCGCACATTGCTACCACAATTTCGCCCTTGTTTACGCCAGAAGTACAATATTGGGCACCCCAGATCGCAAAGTGGGCACAAGAATATAACCTTGACCCCAATCTGATTGCGACGGTTATCCAGATTGAAAGCTGTGGTGATCCTACCGTTGGTTCATCAGCAGGTGCACAGGGGTTGTTCCAAGTCATGCCCTTCCACTTTGCCGTTGGGGAGAACATGACCGATGTGCAAACCAATGCCATGCGCGGCCTTACCTACCTAGCACAAGGTCTACAAAAAGCCGATGGCAATGCGGGCTTGGCATTAGCTGGTTATAACGGTGGGCATGGCGTGATTTCATGGGGGTGGGCACGCTGGCCTGACGAAACCCGGCGCTATTTCTATTGGGGCATGGGTATCTATGAAGATGCGACCAATGGCAAAACCATCAGCGCCCGTTTGCAAGAGTGGTTGCAAGCGGGGGGCAGTTCGTTGTGCCAGCGTGCATCTACAACGCAGCAGACATTACATGCCAGCTAATTGAGGGAATAGGACGGGGATATGGTAGAACGATTATCAGAATCCGAGATCAATGTCCATCTTGCCAAAATGGATGGGTGGGCACGACAGGGGGATGAGATTTTTAAGACCTATACTCTGTCCTCTTTTCCGGCAGCGCTGGCTTTTGTCAGTACCGTAGGGCATCTAGCGGAGGCCGCCGACCATCACCCCGATATTCTGGTGAAGTACAAAAAAGTGACGCTGACCCTTTCAACCCATTCCGCAGGTGGCCTAACGGAAAAGGATTTCGGTCTGGCATCTCAGATTGATGCCTTGCCAATGAAGTCGCCGAAAATCTGAATACATGCTCTGTCCTAAAACATAAATCCCCGTGAAGGCGTTATCCTCAGCGGGGATTTTTTGTTGGTTAGCGTGATTGGGTTTTAGATCGTGCCGAATACTACACTCGCGTTTTGACCACCGAGACCCAGATTATTGGACATGGCGTGGCGAATTTTGGCGTCGCGTGCTTCGTTGGGCACGTAATCCAAATCGCAGTTCGGGTCAGGCGTGGTGTAATTGATGGTCGGATGGATAATCTGGTTAAAGATCATCAAAATCGTCGCCACCGCTTCCACTGCCCCCGCGCCACCAAAGGCATGACCGATCATGCTCTTGGTTGAACTCACTGCGATTTCATAGGCCCGTTCACCCAACAATTTCTTGATGGCAAGGGTTTCAATCGCGTCGTTCGGCAGGGTGGATGTGCCATGCGCGTTGATATAATCGAGGTCTTCAGGGTTTAGCCCCGCGTCCTCCATCGCCCAACGCATCGAACGCAGTGCCCCTGCGCCGTCCGGGTCAATCGCCGCGACATGGAAGGCGTCCGACGATGAACCATACCCCAATACCTCGGCATAAATCCGAGCGCCGCGCCTGTCGGCATGTTCCATTGATTCTAAGACTAAGATGCCACATCCTTCGGCATAGACAAAGCCGTTACGGTCTTTATCAAAGGGACGGCTGGCGGCGGTGGGGTTATCATTGTAATCACGGGTCAATACGGTCATGGAGTCGAACGCGGCAACGGAATAGTCTTGCATAATGGTTTCCACGCCACCCGTAAATGCCACATCCGAACGTCCGCGTCGAATAAGTTCAAAGGCTTCCCCAATCGCCTGTGTTCCCGCGGCGCAGGCGGTGGTAACAGCGTTGAGTGGCCCTTTGGCGCGACTTGTCATACTGACATAATGGGCGGGCATGTTGGTCAAGGCCGCCGTCAGAGCCATTGGGCCGGGGCGTGCGCCTTTGACGCGGAAATTTGAAAACGCCGAAAACGCCGAATCGAACCCCGCCATACCTGTTGCCATAACGACGCCAGTACGTTCACTGTTGCGCTCCAAATCCTCATCCGTGAGTCCAGCATCGGCAATCGCCATTTTCGTGGCGGCCACAGAGTATTGCGACGATGGTTCGAGCCGACGGGCTTCTTTTGGCTCCAGATAGTCGGTGGCGACAAAATCCGTCACTTCGCCTGCGATTTGAACATTGAGATGGTTGGGGTCGAATTTTGAAATCCGCTTGATACCGGAAACGCCATTTTTTAGGCCGTGCCAATATTTTTCCAGCGTCGAACCAAGCGGTGAAATAATGCCCATTCCAGTGACAACCACTCGTGGCCTTCCATTGCGCGTATAGTCCATGAAGGCACTACTCCTTACTCATAAGATATACGGGTTTTAGTTATTCGTTGCATGATCGTTCGTTTGGGCCTGACGGACCAACCCTTGCCGGATAGTATTCACAATATCACCCGCCACCGCCAAACGCGCCTGCCTAATCGCATTTTTTACAGCATAGGCATTGCTGCGACCATGACCTACAATTACAACACCATTCACGCCCAAAAGAGGCGCACCGCCAATCTCAAACGGGTCAAATTTTTTGCGGATTTTGCCTACAACGGGTTTCATCAACAAACCACCGATTATACCGCGTATATCCTGCTTGGCGGCATTCCGAATTTGGGCAAAGGCCATGCTGCTGGTCGCTTCTAATGTCTTGACGACCATATTACCCACAAACCCATCCGATACAATCACATCTGCGTGGCCTTGCAGCATCTCTTTGGGTTCAATATTGCCGATGAAATTCAGGCCTGAAGCCGTCAGCAGCGGTAGGGTGCTTTTGGTAAGTTCGTTGCCCTTGCCTTCTTCTTCGCCATTCGACAGCAGAGCAACTGTGGGGTTTTGTGTACCGAGGGCTTTTTCGGCGTATACACTGCCCATCAGCGCAAACTGCACTAGATATTCGGGTTTACAATCGGCGTTCGCACCAATATCAATCAGCACCACATGGCGTTCACCAAATGGGACAATCGAACTAAGGGCGGGGCGATGGATGCCTTGAATCCGGCGGACTTTGGCAGTCGTCGCTACTGCTAAAACAGCCCCCGTATTGCCACAGGTGACAAACGCATCCGCTTTGCCATCTTCAACCAATTGCAGCCCAACATGAAGGGAGGAATCGGGTTTGCCTTTGACAATTTTTGAAGGGGTGTCTTCCATCGTGACAGTTTGGCCGGCATGAACCACTTCAATCGGTAAGCCTGTTGTGGGATATTTGACGAGTTCGGCTTGGATACGGGTTTCATCGCCTACGAGAATAATCGTGTCGCCAAATTCATGGGCGGCCTGCACCGCACCTTCAACATCGGGGACAGGGCAGGTGTCGCTGCCCATTGCATCAAGAACAATACGCATTGTTTTACTTGCTCCACAAACAAAATAAGTAGAGACGTTGGATAAACAGCGTCCCTACAAAGATAACGTATCTGGGGATACAGGGATAGTTTTAGTTTAGGGAGAACGACGATGTGGGATGGGTCGGCGCTTGGGGTTCATCTGCCAAAATCTGTGTCATATGGGTTTCATAACGCATCAATTGGAATTCCTCGCGCAGCAATTCGGGAATATCCACCACACTCAACAGCGATTGTTTTTCATCATTGGAGACGGGTAGCATAATCGCAGTCAAAAAGGCTAATGTAATCGGATCAGTCGGTACTTGGTCAATGCGAAACGGCAGTTTGCCAATTTTGCGGAAGGCCTCCAGATATTTTTCAATCAGATGCAGCAAGCGCAGGGAACCGGAAATAGCTTCGGGTGAATTCCCATTGGTCAGCGGATAATCTTCCACCATGCCACTCAGATAGGGGTGGATTTGATAGGCTTCGATCAAGCGAAACCGTTTCATGCCCAATGTCAAAACATTATACGTCTCATCCGCCATCGGATTGACTTGGGTGATCTGCGCCGTCGTGCCAATGTTATAGATTTGACCGTTAAAAGCGCCCTCGGCTCGGCCTGTTTTGAGCAGCACCACCCCAAATGGCTTGGATTCGGCAATACACTGCTTCAGCATGAGCTTATAGCGTTCCTCAAAAATGCGGAGTGGGAGGATCATGCCGGGGAAAAGTACCGTATTTAAAGGAAAAAGTGGAATCTCATATTGTTCCGCCACCAGTCACCTCGCAGACTTTCCCCCTCAAACCGAATATGCCCCATTGTACAATAATGGCGCACCGAAAAACCAGATTCAGGCTATTGCAGCACCCCAACAAACGGGCCGTTGCCAGAATTTTCCACCAATTGGGTAAAACTTCCGCCTGCTTGCCAAACCCCGATCACTGACCCATACGCGCCGACCTTCATCAGCACGGTACTGGCATCCAACCAATCCCCATCCACAAAATACAGCGAGTAGATTTCAGTTTCCGTCTCGCTTGCCAATTCACGCAAAAAGGTCTTGGATTCTTTTTCGCCAATCGCCTGTGTGCCGTCTGGTGAAAAGATGGCCCGCCGCAGCAAATTCATATTAAACTGGGTGCTATCGGCGACCCGAATTACCGTGTCATTACCCACCGCCAGCAAACCAGATTGGATGAAATAGACTCCATAGAGGTTATCAGCGGCGAAAATCGGCGTGGGCTGTCCATCCAATCCAATGATATACGCTCCCGGTGTAAGTCCAGCTTGTGGGGCACTACCCTCGACACCTAGATTGGGCACGGCAAAGGCTATCGTCTGGGTCGTGCCATCAATTGCGGCACGTGACATTGGCTGTGTGGTGGGGATGAGTTCAGTGTCCGTGCCAGCGGTGAGGTCATAACGATACAGTCCCGTCGCGCCTGCCTCCACCCCAAACGGCGACCAGAGCAGGCTGCTATCCGTATCCCAGCCCAAGAACCAATAGGATGCGCCATTATTGCCGACTTCGACGGTGGTGTTGGTGTCATTTGCAAGCGAATAGGTATAGAGGCCGTTTGTCTGAGGGCTACCATCTTCGCTGGCGAAACTGCTTACACTGGCATAAGCCAACTGTGTGCCGTCCGGTGACCAGCGTAAGGTGCTGAGTTGACCCACACTGTCCTCACTGGCAATCAGATTTTTGGCGGGTTCACCAGTCACATTACTTGGAAAAACATGCACGGTGTTCCAGCCGGGATTATTGGTAACCCACGCAATTTGGCTGCCATCGGGCGACCACGCCACAAAATCATGGATATTCATCGGCGGAAATGCGTCGTCGTTTACGCCAATCCCCAAAATATTGGGCAGCATCAAAACCTCGGTCAGCAGATTTTCACCATCGGGCAGGCTAAAAATTTGCAGTGTATCTTGAACGGTGCTGGTATCCCCCGAACGGACTGCCGCCCCATCGAAATTGTAGGCATAGATGGCTACCTTTGTTTTGTCGGGAGAAAGCAGAATCCGATAATCAACGCTCCGGCCTGCCTGAGCCGCAATCAATGTTCGGGCAGCGCCAGTGGATGAATCGAACAACACCATGTTGTCTTCAAAGTCCGTATAAACAACCACTACCGTCGGGGTTTGGGCATGGGCAGGCGTAGGCGGGAAAAAAGCGCCAACCAGCACGGCCAGCGCTATCATGACCATTAGGAATTTTGATTGTTTCATTCGTTTGTTTACCATGTAACGGATACAGGGACTGCTGGGCTTTCGTAGACCAACACCCAAGGGGCTTTTTCGGGATGGTCTACAAAAAATGAATCGGGGCCGCTCGGATGCCATTCGGCGGCGGTCTGGTCGAAGAAATTCCATACCCATTCGGCGTCACCGGGGGATAGATTGACACAGCCATGACTGCGTTTCATGCCGAAATAGTTGTGATAATACGCTCCATGCAGTGCCTCATCATGGTTAAAAAATTGCACCCAAGGGGTAGCAGGCAGCACATATTCAGGCGGATTCGCGCCGGGAGGTCCAGACATCGTGGTTGAAAGCGTGCGGGCATACACTTGAAACAGACCCGTGTCGGTCAAAATCCAATAGCCTGTCGAAACTAGTGTGGCGTAGACAGGGGTATCGTCTATAAAAGCCACCAGTGTCTGTTGGGTGACATCAATGGCGACCCACATTCCGGAAACCCCCTCTGGACGCTCCGGGATTTGCAGCACCGAGACAAATTCGTCCTTCATCCACTGACCGGGGCCGATCAGATACCACAACGCATTGTCCGCCTCGACAACCGCATAGGCATAATACATGGCATAATGCCCGATCAAGCGGGCGTTTGTCCAATCATTATCGGCAGGCAGCACACCGGGGGCATCACTGAAATACCAAGGGCGTTTTTGCCATGCGATAGGAAAAGGCAAGGGTTCTTCCGGCAGCATGATACTGCGTGGATGACCCTGACCATCGCGTTTCTCGTCATATTCGACAGGGTGTGTCAACTCAGGCAATGGATTGGCTTCGATTTCGGCATCACATTCGGGTGTGCGAGGGGTTTGTTGGGTCAATTTTGAACATGCTCCCACCCCAAATAGATTATTGCCATCGGCACGCACAATCGTCGGAACGGATTTGAAAAAATGACGACTTAGTGAGGTATGGGTAAAACTTAAACTGATGAGGGCCAAGACGGTAACTGCGAAGATAATTCTTCTCATCGCCCAAACGACTCCACAAAATAATAGGTTTCCAGTAAAAAACATCCTAGAATCGTAAACACCTTGCCCAGTAATGTCAACCTCTGGCAAGCTGTTAAAATAATGACGGCAAACTGATGAAGGGTAAGGAAATTAGCTGGCAGGCAGTTTACGAATGGCATCCAACCAATCACGCAGATGAAGCACCATAAATAACCAGCGGGGGGCGGTACTTTTCAGCGGGCTGAGTTTGCCCATCATCATCTGCCCAAACGTATCGGCGAAATCTTCATTGGGGCCACCTACCGCACGCGGAAACAGGGCCTCATTGCCGATATACCCCTTGCCGGGAATCCAATTGACCGCTCCCCATTCCCCGCCTAAAACCTCCACATGCTGGGTGTGTGGCAAGTCGGTTAGGAGGCTGTCTATCACATGCCCCAGTTCATGGGCGAGAGTAAAGGGTTGGCGCATTCCCTCTCCGGTGAGTTGAATGGAATATCCAATAATCGTGCCCTCCCCATACAGTGGATTGGTCTTCCCTGCGAAATTGTCCCCTAACTGGGTGGTGCGGTCAATCACAATATGGGCACGATCAAAATGCAGCCGGAAATAATCGGCGGGAGTGATGCGGAGGGGGTCATCTGGCGCTCGTCCGAGTTGATAGAAGGTTTCGGATACTTGACTCAATGATTCCAAAATGATGGTCAAATATTCGTTGAATTGAATGACCTCATTGGCGCTGGTTGCCTGCCATTCAGAGGGATAGGCAAACCCAACCCCATAGGTATTTTCAATTTCAGCCATCAATTCATACACATGGTCTTGGGTTGGGCCTTCCTGTGCGGTGGTGGTGTGGGGGAATATCAGAGCCGATAGCCCCATTAACAAAGCCAACCCAAAACATAGGTTATTCTTCGCGTAGATTAAGGTCTTCAAGTACCGTACTCACCGATTGAAGGAGTTGGGAGGTCGTCACAGGTTTGGATAACGTTGCCGCAACGATATTACGCTCACCCTGTTTCAGATAGCGGGAAAAGCCAGTAGCGATAATGACGGGAATCACTTTGGGGCTGGTTTCCAAGAAGTCCAAAATTTGCGTTCCAGCGCCGTCCGGCAATGTCATATCCAAAATAATCAAATCCACCCACGTGCTGTCCAAGACTTCAAGCCCCTGTTGGATGCTGGGGGCGATCAACACTTCATGCCCCTGTGCTTCTAAGGCCCGTGCGTATAATCCTGCCATCGGGGCATCATCTTCGACCATTAAAATCGTTGCCATTTTTTGCTCCTCACCATCCCCATCACTCAAAAAATCCCTTGTCCAAGTGTAATACCTTAACCTCCTGAAAATTGTAAAAAATTAATTTTAAGATATCGTGACGAGAATGACGAGTGTGTAGCATAAGGCAATTGATCCGGCCCCAATCACAAAAGAATTCACCATCACAAGTTTTGTTAGCCATGAGAACTGTCTCCATTTTGGTAAAGCAATTAAGTTTAGAAATAGGAGAGCTGGTGAACAAATCAGCATAAAAAGTATGAGTAAGCCGCGCATTACATAGCTTCCTTCATAAAAGAAAGTACCACAATGCAGGCCAGCTATCCAAGGGGTGCTATAAAGACTTAGGATGCTAACATGTGTCAGCAAAAAAATCAGATTGTCTTGCCCAGATGTGGTTTGAGATTGGCTCAAAGCAATGACCAGTAGGAAAGACGCCATAATCGAGAAGATAAATAGGGATGGAATGTACATGCTGTCCTGTTCATTACAGGTCCAACCTTTAGGATGCTCGTAGTTTGCCGACAGATAAATTAGCCATACGAGAATCGCTCCAAATAAAATAAGACAAGCTACAACCAGAAGTATGATTTCTTTTCTAGCACAATAGCCTTGCCACAAAGAGATTGGCATAAACCCTAGCATCAATACCAGAGACAACGGTACGATTAAGAAAAGAGGTTGGTTGATGAAATCAACAAAGCGATGTGACCACGATACAGATAACGCAAAAACGAAGCCTCCCCAAACAATACTCAAGAATGAAGCAATGGCTTGACTCCAAAGGTTTCTGTTAGTGGTCATGGAGTTTCTCCAACAGTCCGAATCTAAGTAACAGTTATACCCTTTGGTAATCAAAAACCCCTCACCAGCGATTGCCAGTAAGGGGCGTTTGTTCAATTTGGTGTACTTCTAAGAACTACCGATCCTTATTCCGGCGCAGGAAGGCTGGAATATCCAAGTCTTCCGACGATTCATAGCCACGCACAGGTAGTTCCTCTTTGCGCGGTGGCTGTTGGGCCGGTGGTTGAGTTGGTTGCTGCTGCGCAGGCGCTTGATATTGTGGCGGCGGTGCGGCAGGTGGCTCGGCAGCAGGCGGTGGGGGCTGTGGTGGTTGATATTGGGCCGGAGGCGGAGCTTGATGCTGCGCAGGTGGCTGTTGATAATAGGTTGGTTGTGCTTGATACTGCGGTTGTTGGGGTTGTTGATATTGCTGGCGTGGTTGTGCCCAATCATTGGCGGGCTGATTCGGGCGGCGTACCCCAACCCGGGTGCCCTGTTCAAAACCCGTCGCAATAACCGTGATGCGGATTTCATCAGCCATGTTCTCATCAATGACCGCGCCGAAAATGAGGTTGACATCGGGATGGGCTGTCTCTTTGATGATGGCCGCCGCTTCATTGACCTCAAACAGGCTCATGTTCGGGCCGCCTGTCACATTAAACAGGATGCCGCGTGCGCCATCAATGGTGACATCAAGCAAATTGCTGGAAATGGCTGCTTCGGCAGCTTGGCGGGCACGGTCTTCGCCTTTGGCACGTCCAACCGCCATCAATGCCGCGCCACCTTCGCTCATAATCGCTCGCACGTCGTTGAAGTCGAGGTTAATCAGACCGGGCACGGTAATCAGTTCGGAAATCCCTTGAATACCCTGCCGCAGCACATCATCCGCCATCGCAAAGGCTTGTTGCAGGCTGGCTTTCTTGTCCACAATTTGGAGCAGGCGATCATTGGGAATGACAATTAAGGTATCTACCTGACCCTTGAGGGCTTCAATACCAGATTCAGACGATTGCTGACGCCGCGCACCTTCAAAGGTAAACGGGCGGGTCACAACGCCGATGGTCAATGCACCCAGTTCACGGGCGGCTTGGGCCACAATTGGGGCAGCCCCCGTGCCCGTTCCACCTCCCATACCGCAGGTGATAAAGACCATATCCGCGCCGCGCAGGACTTCGTAAATTTCGTCGGCGCTTTCTTCGGCGGCTTTACGCCCGATTTCCGGGTTGCCGCCCGCGCCCAGCCCACGTGTGAGCTTGTCTCCAATACGGACGCGCGTTTTGGCCTTGCTCAAAATAAGAGCTTGAGAATCGGTGTTGATAGCAATAAATTCAACGCCGCCCATGCCTTCGTCAATCATGCGGTTCACGGCATTACCACCACCGCCCCCCACACCGACTACTTTAATGTGTGCGAAATTATCTTCGGCGGCTGAGTGCAAAAAGTCTGTTGACATAAAATTCTCTACTTCCCCCTAAGGCAGACCGCTGCCTTTTTAGGATTCAGGGCGTTACCATTATCAGTTTATGAAATTTGTGAAGGACGCGCAAACGGCCTTCTTGACTATGAAAAGTTGGGGCATGGTTTGTTTTTTACCACGCGCCATGTTTGGAATGTATGAATATCAGATTAAACCAGAATTCATTTCAAGGCAAATTTTCATCTTCCGGCAAGAATCTTTTTACAATTTTCCCGAAAATTTTGCCAATCCCCGCACTGTTATCAGTCGCTTGCCGGGTGCGCCCATTTTTTCGTAAATTGGCGCGGCGAGTATCTTCAATATCCATGATAAGACCCAGTCTTAGCAATCCTACGGATGTACTATAGGCTGGACTCCGCAGCATGTCCGACATACCGGTCACGTTATCCGGTTGGGCCAAACGCGCGGGAACCTTCAAAATGCGGTTGGCGACAGTTTTCATGCCGGGGAGCAAACTGGCCCCACCTGTCAGCACCACCCCTGCGGGAAGCATCCCGTCAAACCCGCTTTTTTGGACTTCCTGTTCGATCAATTCAAATAATTCGGTGACACGCGCATTGATAATCATCACTAAATCACTGCGTTTGACCTTGCTGAGATGTTCTTCGCCAAACGGCTGCACGGGGAAGGTTTCTAATGGATTGATTTCACGCGGGTCGGCGTGCCCATATTCCAATTTGACCGCTTCCGCCAATTCAAACGGCAGATTTAAGCCATGTGCAATGTCATTGGTGACATGCTGTCCCCCAACCGAAATCGCAGCGGTGTGCCAGATGGTGCCCTCATTAAAAATGGCGATGTCGGTTGTACCGCCGCCAATATCCAGCACCATCACGCCCGATTCGCGCTCGGTGGGGGTCACGGTGACATCCCCGGAGGCCAGCGGATTTAAAATAAAGCGATCCACATAGACCCCCGCATTTTCCACACATTTTTCCAGATTACGCAGGCTGGAACTGGACGCCATGATGATGTGCGATTCGACCTCAAGGCGGAAACCGTGCATTCCCAACGGGCTGCGGATGCCTTGATGTTCGTCCAAATTGTAGCGGCGAGGGATGACATGCAGAATTTCACGTCCATGCGGGATGGGGAAAGCCCGTGCCGCATCCATCGCTCGTTCGACATCCCCAATTTCTACTTCGCGTGTTCCGGAGATGCCTGTCACGCCTAGATTGTTGGTGCTTTGGATATGGTTGGCAGAAAGCGATACAAACGCCCGCCCGATCTCATACCCACTGGCGCGTTCGGCCTTATGCACCGACGATGAAATGCTGGCGCTGAGTTGGTCAACATCCGTGACCATGCCTTTACGCATTCCCCGTGCGGGTTCGACGCCCACGCCTAAAATAAACGTGTCGTTGGTGCGGACTTCCCCAACGATGGTACAAATTTTGGTCGTACCTATATCAATACCGACAACTAGCTCACCCATTCAACCTCAACCTGTGGTGGGTTCTTATTGGTCTGTTGGAAAACGGTCTATAAAACTCGGATGGTCGGGGTCAGAGACATCCACTTCGAGGAATTGAATGGCAGGATTATAGGCCCGCACGATGGCATCATAGACCAATACTTTCATTTCCATGTTCGTGCCAACCCCAAACCACACAATCCAGTTGCGCCCATCCTGATAACCAAGCCCTTTTACGGGATCATATAATAGCTCTTCTATATTAGGGAATTTAGCCTTTAATTGCAACGCTCCAGCAATCACTTCGCGGTCAATGGTCGAGCCAACCCCCAAAGGTTCGGCGTTTTGTTCACGACTGACAATACGCAATAATTCAGTGCGCTCCTCGCGTTGAAACATCACAATGCCATTGACATCTACCCACACGCGGAAATTGCCCTGTTCCCAGATGAGGGCCGGTTCACGCTCACTAATCAAAATTGAGACCATATTGGGCGGCCAGCCGACAAATACTTGGGCATCAGCAATACTCGGATTGGATTCCAATCGCTTTTCGACATCCAGCGGATCCACCCAAAAAAGATGTTTATTGGCAATCCCTGCCGCCTCAAAAATTTGCTCGGCGGTTAGATATTTTTCACCCCCTACCGCCACTGAATTGACCACAAAAACATTTGTGCCCAACATGGCGTAGAGGACAAAAACCAGCGTCAGGCTCAACGCCCCCGAAAACCAGCGCCATGAGACCCATACCACCCCCTGTGGTCGAACCCGTGCTTCGGGTCGGGCCGGGTCAAGCCCCTGACGGCGTAAATGTTCACGCTGGCGGGCGCTGCGGCGCTTGCTTAGGGATGCTGGTTTGCTTTCCGCTTTGGCCCCCACACTAAAAAACATGCGCGAGGGTTGGGTGGGTCGGGTTTCATTAGCGGCCCGAACTTCTTGGTTTTGGGTGCGGGCTTCGCGGCGTGCTTCCAACCGACGGCGGCGTGCATTCCGGCCCGGCGCTTTAAGGACATGCCCATCCGGAGAAGGATTGACCGAACGGGAACGCGCAATAGCCTCGCCTTCAATCTCATCCACTTGATCGAGAGGAGATTGAGAACTGGCAACATAACGGGCTGCCTGTTTTGCTCGAATGCGTTCGCGCCGACGTTTGTCTACCGAGGTCACAGCCTTACCGTTCCAAACTTCACAAGTTATATCCACTGGATTGTATCACAACCGGACAGGCTATTCATTGAAGCCTTCGCCGATGCGCTCAATTTCTAATTCTAATAGTACGCCTGTTTTCACTTGAACGGTCTGGCGGACATGCTGAATCAGCGCGTCATAATCACTGGCCGTGCCATTGCCAAGATTGACAATAAAATTGGCGTGGATGGAGGACACCTGAACGCCGCCGATTTGATGTCCTTTAAGTCCCGATGTCTCGATCAAGCGTCCCGCATAATCACCGGGAGGGTTCTTAAAAATGCTGCCCAAACTTGCCCCCGGCGGTTGGGTCTTTTTGCGATGTGCCACAAATCCATCGGCGGTGTTGGCGAGTTCAACAGGGTCATGGTGCGGCTCAAGTTGCAGAACGCCCTGTAAGACCAGATACCGCTTTCGATGGCCTTTAAGCGCACTGTGGCGATAGTCGTAGGCCATTTTTTCAACGGGCCAGATTTCCGGTGTCAGGGTATCAGATACTAAATCAAGGATAGTGGCCTGCACCAAATTGTGGGCCATATCGCCACCATGTGCCCCCGCGTTATTGACAATCGCGCCACCAAGCGTCCCCGGCACGCTCACCGACCATTCCAATCCTTTGAGGCCCTGTGCGATGCAGCGACGGGCTAAGGGGGTAAGCGTAACCCCGCTGTCGGCTTCCACCCGTCCCGTCTCCCCATCAATACTGGAATTTTTGCTGTGGTTGACAATGACCAAGCCGCGAAATCCCGCATCTGAGACCAGCACATTCGCTCCGCCGCCGATGACCACCCATGCGACGTTGGCCTGCTGCGCCCACTGCGCTACTTGGACAAGGGCCTCCGTGCTGTGAACCACCACCAGTGCATCCGCCGGGCCGCCCAAGCGTGCTGCTGTATAACGAGCCATCGGCTCCTGTTCGGATAAGGTGAGGTCGGGGATAACCTTGAGGGGTTCAAAGATCATTTTTACCGCCTAGTGTGTTCAGCAACATCATGCCAATTTTCGGTGCATCCCCCGCGCTGAATATGAGGACACAATCACCACGCTGGACTTCATTTCCCAATACTTCGGCTGTCTGTTCAAGGCTACCCGCATAACGCGCATTGGGTTGTCCTGCCGCTTGAATCATCTTAACCAAATCCGGCGGTGCTAGGCCGGGTGTCACAGTTTCCCGTACCGAATAGACATCTGTCACCAGCACTTGATGGGCTTGTTGAAAAGAGGCGGCGAATTCAGGAGCAAGCGCACGTAGGCGATTATAGGTATGTGGCTGCCACACTGCCCAAAGGCGATTAAGGCCGGGGCGATTGGCCCATGCCTCCAAATTCACCTGAATAGCGGTGGGGTGATGGGCATAATCGCTAACGACGGTCACACCAGCGGCCCGTCCCATTATTTCCGAGCGCCGTCCCGTCCCGCCAAATGTTCGCATGGCTTTGGTGATGGTCGCAAAGGGAATTTTTAGATGACGGGCTGTCGCAATGACCGCCAGCGCATTTTGTACATTATGCTTTCCCGCCAATGGCACGGTGACTTCACCCAAGCGCCCCCCGGCCTGCTTGACCACAAACGTCGTGCTGCCATCTTGATTAGGGCTGATATGCGTGGCTGTCCAATCAGCAGTCGTGGTCTGCACTCCATATGTCACGACGGGCAGCATATTTGCTTGGCGTTCTTGCGCCATCGCATAGGCAGCGGGATTATCTGCGCAGGCCACTAATAAGCCATCTTCGGGTAGGTGAGCCACAAATTGCCGAAACATCTCTACCACGTGCTCAAATGTTGGGAATATATCAGGGTGGTCAAATTCAATATTGGTCACGATTGCCACCGCCGGATTAAGCCCCAAAAACATGCCCTGATATTCATCGGCCTCAATCACAAAATAATCGCCGCTGCCTGCCCCAGCGTTTGTCCCAGTATTTTTCAGCACCCCTCCGATAATATAGGACGGCTCTAAGCCTGCTTCCATCAGGATGTGTGTCATCAAGGCTGTTGTCGTTGTTTTGCCATGTGTGCCAGCAATGGCGATAGTACGCAGATTATTCGTAATTAGGCTAATGGCTTCACGGCGGCGCAACACAGGGATATTGAAGGCGCGGGCCGCTTGAAGTTCCACATTGCTATCCGGGATGGCGCTGCTGGCAATCACCAACTCCGCCCCCATGACGTTTGGGCCGTCGTGTCTGGCAAAAATGGTCGCACCGTCGGCTTGCAGCGAATCGGTGATTGGGTTGGTATGTTCATCTGACCCACTGATGACATAGCCAGTTTCCAAGAGGACACGGGCAATTGCCGACATGCCGGAACCGCCGATTCCAACAATGTGAATCCGCTGACCGGGAATGAGTAAAAAGTCCAAAACCTTGCTCCCTGTTGATTAGAAAGGGCGTGATTCAAAATTGGCACTGGGGATAAACAATTTCCACCCGTCCTTGTAAGGAAAGGTGGAGGCGATAAGATGTTGTTTTCAAAAGCGTTGTTTTTAGATGATGGCAATCAGTATAAACAGGAACATTACAATCACCACAATCGTCAGCAAGTTACCCTCTTGCAGCCAAACCAAGGGTAGGCTCGACACCATGTTTGCGCTGGATGAATTAGGAACAGGCGTAGACACCGAAGGGGACAAGGGATAGGCGAGTTGATCCATAAAATACCACAATGACCCCAACACCAAATAGGCATTGATGCCGCCGCAAATCGCGCCCAAAATTTTATTTTGCCATGCGTCTCGACCCGATGATTTTTTTGTCAGGCTAAAACGATCCGGCGGTGTTTGATAGGAGAAGAAAGCCACCGCCAGCAAGAAGAACGCTTTGACATAAAAAATTTGGTCAATATTCGTGCCCGCGCCGAGGCTGTTAAAAAACGTTTCAAACTGGACGAGGGTAAACAGCGCCAGAACAATGCCAGCAAGGGCGATAAATTCTTTGGTAAAGCCACGCAGATAGCCAATAATGGCGAACATCACAATTGTAGACCAAAGCGTTGTGCTTAATTGAACCATTGGTTGTTTGCCTTAACTTAAAATGCTGCCAGATTAAGAATTTCTTTTGCAATATTAGCCGCACCATCGGTATAAGCAAGTTTGCGGGCGGCCTCTTTCATCATATTCAGGCGGGCTGGGTCATTGAACAAGGCATTGACCAGCGGAACCAATTCTTCCGCCATGCGTTCTTCGTCCAAATGAATGGCGGCTCCACGTTCGGCCAACCAATCGGCATTCACTTTTTGATAGCGCCATGTATTGGCAAGTGGTACCAGAATGGCGGGCAGTCCAAAAAACGTGTCTTCGCCCAATGTACTGGCCCCGGCACGGCTAATGGCTAAATCTGCGGCGGCCAGTGCATAGCCAAATTCATGTACATAATCACGCACATGATACCGTGATTGCAGGTCGTCTGGCAATTCATCATGGGCCGACTGCACTGCTGCTGCATCCAATTTGCCCGAAACATGAAAAATCTGCAACTCGGTATTTTTAAGGAGTTCCGGTAGGCCACTCATCACGGCTCGATTAATCGCCCGCGATCCCTGACTTCCCCCAAAAACAAGCAATGTCTTTTTGGTCGGGTCGAGTCCCAATGCTTGAATGCTCTGTTCCCGCGTGACCGTCAGCAGGGACGAACGCAGTGGATACCCGGTCTCGACCACCTGCTTGTTCTTGCCATAATAGCGGGCGGTGTCACGGCTGGTAGCGGTAATCACTTTGGCAAAGCGTCCCAATAATTTTAAGGTGCGCCCCGGTTCAATATCCGGTACAAAAATCACCATCGGGATGCGATAGAGCCATACCGCAATCGCCACCGGAATCCCGACCCAACCCCCTGTCAAAAAAACAACAGCAGGTTTTTTACGCCGTAGTAGGGCCAGTGATTGCCCGATGCCAATAAACAATCGAAAAATGCTGCGGATAAGTTTGATAGGATTCACCCGATGTAATGGGCCAGCTTGTACTTTATCCCATTCATCCAAACGAATACCCGCTTTGGTCAATAAATCATTTTCAAGTCCGGTAGCGCTACTGACAAAATGCAGCACCACGTCGGGCTGTTGGCGGAGGACTTCAGCGACAGCTAATGCGGGATACACGCCCCCGCCGGTTCCCCCCGCCGAGATTAGAATTCGGGTCACTTTCTGTTCCTTCAGTTCCTTCTACAGGTGTTGTCGGCTCAGTTGGCACGCTTGGCTGCACGGGGGCAAGTGGTGCCGAAGCCGTCAACTCTTTGGCAGAAATAGTATCTAAGGGATTGGTGGGTGATTCGACAACTTCTGGCCCAGAGTGTTTGCGCTGTTCGAGGCGTTCACGTACCTTGTCAATCTCCTCTTGGCGCATCTTCTGGCGGGCTTTGCGTGCAGTCTGCACCAACTTTTCTTCAGCCTTTTTCTGCTTGAGTTCACGCTTGAGTTCGGCTTTATTTGGTTGGGCGGCTTCTTCGGGAGCACGTTTGTCCAAAACTTCGCGCACTTGGCGACGTTCAGGCGCTTGTGGTTGGGCCGAGACCCGCGAGACCGATAACATCAATCCCACGCTTGCCATCGCCGCCACCAAACTTGACCCACCAAAGCTGATAAATGGCAAAGGCACACCCGTTGGCGGTGCAAGAGCCGTCATCACCGAGATATTCAACAGGGCATCATAGACCAGCCAACAAGTAATCCCTGCTGCCAGCAATGCCCCGAAGCTGTCACGCGCATTGCGGGCCACATTAAAGCCGCGATAGACCAAAATGACGTAGAGTGCAATCACCACCGCACAGCCGACCAGCCCCAATTCCTCCCCAATAACCGCAAACACACTGTCGGTGTGGGGAAATGGCAACGCCCCGAATTTTTGACGCCCTTGCCCCAACCCGACCCCGAATAAGCCGCCATTCAAAAAGGCAGCGATGGCGGCTTGCACGTGGTCATTGGCTTGTGTAAGGTCGTTGATGGCGTTGAGATGGGCTTCAATACGTTGATTGGCATAGGGCAGTTTGAGCGCGATGGTAACACCGAGGGCGGTGGCACTTCCCATCACAATAGTAATCTGAGGCCAACTGGCCCCAGCGAGAAAAAACATCGTCATCGCCGTAGCGAGAATACTGGCAGCAGTGGAAAGGTCGGGCTGCAAAACGACCAAAAATGCCACCACCCCGACCATAATACTAAATGGGATAATACCATAAGTGACTTGGCGAATTTTGTGGCGCTTGGAAGCCAGCCATGCCGCCATATAAATCACGACAATCAGCTTGGCCGCCTCACCGGGTTGGAACGACCCTTGAAACAGGGCGCGTTGCGCTTCCAGACGCCGATCCCCATATTCCAGCACAAACACCAGCATCATGATGGTGCCGAGCATCATCCAGATACTTAAGCGCCGCCAAATGCGATAATCCAACCGCATCAAGACGTACATGATGACTAGCCCGATGAAAAAATTGCGCAGTTGGCGCTGGAAAAAGTAGGTGGTGCTGGCATCTTCGGTTGCCAAAAATGAGGCGTCAATGCTGGCGGAATACACCATCAGTAGGCCGATGGCACAGAGTACACCGACCACCGATAACAAATAGAGGTCAAAATTGGGGGCAAACAGCCGCCGCCGTTGTTCGGCTCGTGTTTTATCGAGTTTGGGGAGAGGTGGTGCTGCCGGGGCAATGACCCCATAACCTTCCTCATCCACAAATGTCGGAACTGCTTGTTCTGCCATGCACCCAATTCCTTACTGACAACCATTGCATCCATTATGCTGAATTTGTGCCTGATATGCCAATCCCATTATAACAAAACGGTGCATTTGGGATTAGAGGCAATGTATAGTCTGACCTATGCTAAATACCCTGCAAAGCCAGTATAATTCTCGGCTTGATGATTCTTGTTTTGCCACCCCATCAAGGAATTTTAATTCATGCGTCGTTTGTTGCCTGTAATTATGCTCCTATTGCTGCATTTTTTGATCCGTTCTCATCATATTTTGAGTGTTGAAGCCTATCTTGATGAGGGATTTCATATCTCACGCGGCAAATTCATTTGGGATTTTGATGTAAATCCGGGACGCATCTCCGAAGGCAAATTGCTGCTCTATTATTGGCTCGGTCTTTTTGAAGCACCCTCTACCCAAGCCCTAGCCCCGGCCCGTCTTTCGATGGCGCTTTTTTCGATGCTGGCCGGATCGGTCATTTTTTTATTGGGTCGTTGGTTGGTGAATTATAAGACTGGCCTTGTGGCGTTGGGCTTTTATGCTATTTTCCCATTTGCCTATTTCCTAGAACGCATGGCAATGTCTGACCCCTTTGCCGCCGCCGTCGCAACTTTTGTGGTCTGGCGCGGATTGGTTTTTGCGAAACATCCCACATGGAAACAAGCGGTCATCGTCGGGATTTTGATGGCCGCCGTGACGATGGCAAAACTGACGATGGGCCTTGTTCCGGGGATGCCAATTGCCGCCTCATTGCTCTATTGGCAGTGGAGCAAAGGTAATTTCTTTCGACAGTGGCTCGCTTGGTTCAAGACATATACGCTACTGCTGGCTCTGGCCTATGGCATTGCCCTTGCCTTGTGGTCGCCAATCCTCATTCCGGCTTACCTCCATCGGGATGATGACCCGCCTTTTCAAATTGTGGATACACATAACGTCAAAACCACCAATGCCGATGAACATACTATCGCCGAATATTTTTGGGCAGTATTGCCAATTGTGAGTGAATTTGTAACCCGTGAAATGATGCTCATCGGCTTATTGGCAGCGGGTTATTGGTTGGGGGTGGGACGGGGTAATGCCCAGCAAATGCGGCACGCTCTCTATATCATCGGATGGCTGTTGGCGATGTCATTGCCCACCTTACACATGGCGACGATCATCACCTCCCGCTATTTTATGCCCCTCTCCGCCCCATTTGTTTTGATTGTTGCCCATATGCTGGTTGGTTTATGGGAGGGCCGATGGATGACCCCCATCACGCGAACAGTGGTGGCCGGGGTATCGGTATTTTGGATTGTCAGTTTTGTTTATCCCTTTACCCGCGATACGACCAACGACCCACTGGCACTGCCGTTAACCAAAACCAGTTGGATTGAGTATTTAAGTGGTTATATCTCAGCGGATGATGCGATTCATCAGGCGGGTGCCGCGCTTGATGATATGTCGCCAAAACCAGAGCGCATTTATGTGAGTTGGGCACTCTGCCCCATGTTATATCTGTATACACACCAAGAGCTAACATGCCTTGACCGTAATCTGATCATGAGTGATTTAACGAAGCACCTCAATGCTGAAATGCCCGATTGTGGAGAGGCTCTCTTTGCATATAGTGGTTATCCCGATTCCGTGTTGAACATCTATGAGGTGCAATGGGAATTCATCACCAGCTATCAACGGGAGCGGGTTGACCGTCCGGTGAAAATTTATCGAGGCACATGGCAAAATAAATGTGAATCTCAGTAGGGAGGACGACGCACATATTTAAGGGTATTCGCCGGCATCGGCATCCATAGGCCGTAGATACAGATTAATAGAAAGATGATTTGACAGAAGCCGAGCAAGTAGGGATTACCGAAAGATAGCAGAACAACCAAGTTAAAACCACCTGCCACGACTGCTAGGCTAAACACCGACCAACCAAGCGCCAATACACCTGCCAAGATTGGATTTTTCCAGCGTAGGGCGATTACCACGCCGATTGCTGCTGAGGGTAGACTAAAACTCAGCGTCAAAAAGACGAAGATCATGCTGACGATGGCTAACCATGTGATTTCGAGAGTGGTTGGGGCGATGATTTGTTCCGGTCTGGGCCGATAAAAACCGCTCATCGCTTCAATCGCCGCTTCATAACGTATCCCTAAATAAACGGTTCCAACTGTGACCATCGGCATGAACCCTACCCCAACGGCTATTAAGAAGCGCAGTCGGGTGAGCGCCCCCCAAATATATCCAGCGGCCAGCGTTTCATCTGACAGCGAGGTGAGATACAGCAGTTGATATTGGTCACTGTTTAAATCGCGTCGTGTCAATAGTGCGGTAATGGGGGCAATCAGCGCTGGACCAGCCAACACCGCCCCCCACCCACCGATCAGCAGCCATTCCAGATAGGTTTCCGGCACATGCAATAAGGCCCATACACTTACCCCCAGCGTCAGCAGGCCTAGTCCAAAAGCCAACCAAAAGCTGAGGCGTGCGGAAGGCCAGTGGGATTGGCGGCTGATACGGCGGGCAATTGGATTTTGGGTGAACGTCGAAAGGGTGTATTTAGCCACGAATTTGTTCCGTCTAATAAACAGCAGGACAAGCGTACCCGCCACGTTGAATTTTCGCACCCTCAAAGTGTGTTATAAACTAAATAGAGGTCTATTCTGCATTCACCTGTTTTTATTGACTACAATTCTCTACCCATATCTGTTTGCAACTTTCCTGAGGGGAAAAGTTTCATGAAAAAAAGCCGATGGTTTTTGATGCTACTCCTAGCGAGCCTGCTCCTCATCGCTGTACCGATTGTGGTGGGGCAGGAAGGCAGCAGCAATATTTCTGCGCCAAAAGTAATAGATACCAATCCACTCCCCGGCGAAGAATTGTTGCTCGATAGCCCTGTCACCTTCACCTTTGATCGGGTGATGAACACAGAAGCCCCTGAGAATGCCTTATCAGTCGAACCTGCCCTAGAGGGTGGAACCTTTACGTGGGATGAAAATGGCCGAACCCTCACGTTTACTCCCCCTGCCAGTGGTTATGCCCGTGACACCGAATATACCTTTAGCCTGTTCGCGGTGGGGGCAGACCAGCGGGCAATGGATGAACCCTACGAACTGAAATTAACGACTGTCGGTTATATTGAAATTGCCGACGTGCTGCCTGCGCCGAATTCCACCGAAATTGAGGTAGACGCCGCCATTACCGTTATTTTTAGCCGCCCGATTGTGCCGTTGGTTAGCATTGCCGACCAAGCAAATCTGCCCAGTCCCATTACACTCGAACCAGCGGCGGAGGGCAAAGGCGAATGGCTCAACACCTCCATTTATATCTTCCGGCCCGATCCACCCTTAAGCGGTGGCACCACCTACACGGTAACCGTTAATGCGGGTATAGAAGATGTCAATGGGGCGATTCTGAACGAGCCATATATTTGGGATTTCACCACCCAAGTTCCCGAAGTTCAATCCGTCTCACCGCGCAATTCGACTTCCAACTATGACTCAAGGCGCAATCAGGATTTACCCCTGATGCCACTTGAACCTGAATATGTGGTGACGTTTACCCAACCCATGGATCCCGCCACCCAAAATGGGATTCGCATCGAAGGCCCACAGGTTCCTACACTGGCATATGAATGGAGCGAAGATCATCGTTCTGTCACGGTAACAACCACTGGTGGCCTACTTCAATTGGATACCCTTTACGACGTAATCGTAGATTCCACGATCATTCGCAGCGAAAGTGGCGCATCCATCCCTGAAGATTATCTAGTCAGCTTTATTACTGTGCCTTACCCCTCAATCGTCCGTACCTATCCCGAAAATGGTGCGGAAGGGTCAGACCCCTATGGTGGGATGCGGATCTATTTCAGCGCCCCGATTGATCAAGACACGCTAGAAGGCAAATTCACGATTGAGCCGGAGCCATGGCGTGAGTACGAAACCTACTATTACACCTATGACAACAGCTATGCCCTGTATTTTGACACCGAACCTAGCACTGACTACACCGTGACCATTGCCCCCGGCATTGCTGACCCCTATGGCAATGTCATCAATGAAACCACTGTCCTTCAATATCGTACCGCACCCTATTCGCCAGAATTAACCCTGAATACTCCCGGTTTTGTGGGTCTCTATAATGCCTATCTGCCCCAAACACGGCTGTTTATCACCCACCGCAATATCGAGCAGTTGGAGATGCTGCTTTACGGGATTGATGTGCCGACGTTGGCTATGTTGACAGGGCCAAATGGATGGGAACGCCGACAGGATTACATTCCTGACCCTACCTATCTGCTGCGCTCGTGGCAGTTCCCGGTTGAGTCGCAATTGAATCAGCGGCGTTACGATCTGGCCTTGCTCTCACTTGAAGGGGCAAGTGGCATCGAAAATATCGTGTGTGTGGGCGCTCCACCCACCCGCCTCAATATCGGTTATTTGGCACGAGTCAGCGCGGATGACCCCACACCGCTGCGGGTACGCTCCGAGCCTAATCTAGGTGGGACAGTAGTGACCGAATATACACCCGGAACGGAAGTGGTCGTTGAAGGTGGCCCGATTTGTGCCGATAACTATCTGTGGTGGCAAATTCTGAATCCCGCCGATGGGGTAACAGGGTGGATGGCCGAAGGTAATACCAGCGTCTACTTTATCGAACCTGTCACTACCCCTTCCCCGATTCATAACCCTGACGGAACGAATGCCGATCAATTACCACCTTTGCCACCGGGAGTTTATTATTTACGGGTAGAGTCACCGCAGACCCGTGCGTTGGACTATGACCCCAGTCGCCATATTTTGGTGGTCGCTACCGCCAACATCACCATGAAATTCACCCCTAGACAGGCGATGGCTTGGGTCACAGATATGAGCAGTGGGCAGCCAATTGAGGGCGTCCCTGTCACCTTCTATTATGTTAATCCGGCCACCAATGCCTTTGAAGAAATCGGCATGGCAACGTCCAACGCTGATGGGATTGCCCAGATCAACATCCCACGCCTGCAAGACCTCTATCAAACGATCTACTCGGTGATTGATACGCCAGAGCATTTTGGCTATGTCATCAGCGATTTTTCGAGTGGGGTGGAGCCGTGGTCATTTGGCCTAAATGGGAACTATCAACCCAGCCAGATGAGTATCTACCTTAATACAGATCGTCCACTCTACCGCCCCGGCCAGCCCGTCTATTTCCGGGGAATTATCCGTGACCGCGATGATGTGACCTACACCCTACCCGATGGCATTGGCAGTGTACCCGTCAAGGTCTACGACAATCAATCGCAGATTATCTATGAGACCGAAGCCCGCCTGACTGAATTTGGTACATTTTCCGGTCAATTCGATTTGGATGAGGGCGCAGGCCTCGGCTACTATCGAGTTGTCGTCGAATTTGACCCCGAAGACCCGCGCTTTAGCTATAACAGTAATTTCAGCATCGGTTTTAGTGTGGCGGAATATCGCGCCCCCGAATTCCAAACGCTCGTGACGCCTGCCGCCAGCGAAGTGGCACAGGGCGAGACGATTCAGGTGGAGGTCGAAAGCCGCTATTTCTTTGGCGCACCTGTCTCGAATGCGAAAATCACATGGGCTGTCGTGGGTGAAAACTACTACTTCCCCTATGATGGGCCGGGTAGCTGGCAGTTTATTGACTACAGCTTCGATGAAGGCGCACGCGAGTATTACAGCCAAGAGAAGGAGCGAATAGCCGATGGCGAAGGCACGACTGACGATCAAGGCCGTTTTATGATCGAACTGCCCGCCGATTTGGGAGAGAAAACCCAAAGCCAAGTCTATACCCTTGAGGCGGTCACTACGGATGAGAGCGATCAAGCCGTCGCGGGGCGCACGCAAATCATTATTCATCAGGGGCGGGTTTATGTTGGCCTTGCATCCGATGAGTATGTCGCTACCGCCGGGGATGAAACTGGCTTCCAAGTCTTGACCGTTGATTGGGACAGCGAACCTGTTGCCGGGCAGGTCGTAGATTACCGGATTGTCGAGCGCCGCTGGTCGAGTGTGCAAGAAAAAGATTCGCGCGGGCAAACCGTGTGGTCATATGAAGTGGAAGAAATCGAGGCCGATAGTGGCAGTGTCACCACCGATGCCGATGGTTTGGCCCATATCACGTTTGTACCTCCGAATGGCGGTGTCTTTAAGATTTACGCCGTGACGAATGATGCGGATGGCAATCGTGTCAACAGCAGCGCCTATATGTGGGTGGCGGGGTCGGATTATGTGCCGTGGCGTCAGCAAAACAGCAATCGCATTGACCTGATTTCTGACAAAGACAATTACGAGGTGGATGAAGTTGCCGAAATTTTGATTGCCAGCCCCTTCCAAGGCGAATCTGTCGCCCTTGTGACGGTTGAGCGCGGGGATATTTTGCGGACTGAAGTCGTTCACATGGACACCAATTCCTACGTCTATCGCCTACCCATCACCGAAAATTTCGCGCCGAATATCTATGTTTCCGTCATTGTGGTCAAGGGCCTCGATGAAAACACCCCCTACACCCAATTCCGTGCCGGTTTAATTCAACTCGGTGTCGAAACCGAACGCCTTGCCATGAATGTCCAAGTCACACCTGATTTGCCCGAAGGCGCAACTGCTGGCCCGGGGGATACTGTGACGTTGAATGTCAAGACTACTGATTGGCAGGGCAACCCGGTCAGCGCAGAAGTTGGCGTCGGTGTCACCGATTTGGCGGTTTTGAGCATCGCCTCGCCCAATTCCGGGCCTTTGATGCAGTATTTCTACGGGGAGCAGGGTCTCAGTATCCGCACTTCGACCACCCTGACTGTCTCGGTAGATCAATTGACCCAAGAAATCATTGACACCATTAAAGGCGGTGGCGGCGGTGGCGACGAAGCCGGGATTTTTGAAGTCCGCCAAGAATTTGTGGATACCCCTCTCTGGAATCCTGCTGTCGTAACGGATGCCAATGGTGAGGCCCAAATCGAAGTAATCCTGCCCGATAATCTGACCACATGGCGTATTGATGCACGTGGGGTCACGTCTGGCGAAAACGGCCCGATGCTGGTGGGTCAGGTCTTGGAAGACTTTATCAGTACTAAGCCGCTGCTTGTCCGGCCCGTCACACCCCGTTTCATGATCGTCGGCGATAAATTGACCCTCGGCGTGATTGTCAACAACAACACCCAACAAGATCAAGAAGTCGAAGTGTTGATGCAGGGGACAGGTTTTAATGTGTTGGAAGATACACCCCTTTCCAGCACAGTTACGATTCCGGCGGGTGGACGGGTGCGCGTGGATTGGCCCGTGCAGGCCTTAGATGTCAGCAATGTGGATGTCACTTTTGCAGCTCGTACCACTGATGGCAGCCTGAGCGATGCCAGCAAACCGCCCGTTGGTCAGGGGGATGATCGCCTGCTGCCCGTGTACAAATATGTCGTGCCGGAAAATGTCGGCACAGCGGGTACACTTGAAGGCCCGGACGCCCTCAGTTTTACTGAAGTGATTGCTCTGCCGGATCGTATTGATACCGAGCAAGGGCAACTCGACATCCGCCTAGACCGTTCGTTGGCAGGGCCGATGTTGGATGGTTTGGACTATCTGCGCAACTACCCCTATCAGTGCATTGAACAGACCGTCAGCAAATTCCTGCCCAATGTCATAACCATGCGGGCCTTAGTATCACTCAATCAATCCAACCCGGAATTGGAAGCAAACCTGCAAACACAAGTTAACTATGGCCTCCAACGCCTCTATGCCGAGCAGAAATACGATGGCGGACGGGGTTGGTTCCCGCGTGATGATTCCAATCCGTTGACAACCGCCTATGCCTTGATCGCGTTGGTCGAGGCCCAAAGTAGCGGGTTCACGGTGGATGAGACCGTCATCAACCGTGCCAAGAATTTCCTGCGCGATTACCTGCTACTCACCGATCAGGATGTGATGGCCCAGAGCGCCCCCAATTGGCAGCTCAATCGCCGTGCCTTCATTCTGTATGCCTTTACACGGGCGGGTGAAGCCAACGCCTCGCGTATCTCACGGGTCTATGATTTACGCGAACGGCTGAATCTGGATGCTAAAGCCTTCCTCGCTATGTCCATGATGACGCTTGACCCCACCGACCCGCGCATCGAAACCCTGATGAGCGATTTCGCCAATGCCGCCACCCTCAGCGCAACGGGGACACATTGGGAAGACCGCCCCGATTATTACAACTGGACAACCAATACCCGTACCACCGCGCTGATTTTGATGGCGATGGTCATGCACGACGCCTCCAACGATCTGCTGCCGGGGGCGGTGCGCTGGATGATGGTCGCCCGCAAAGCCGATGCGTGGGAAACTACCCAAGAAACTGCATGGGCCGTCATGTCCTTAACGAATTGGATGGTGACAACGGGTGAACTCAACCCCGATTACACCTTCAATGTCCGCCTGAATGATGGGCTGCTCGAAATTCCCGATAATGAGGCCTCGCCCGAAAATGCTAAAGAACATGAGGTGTTATCGGTAGCCGTCGCCGAATTACTGACTGAGGAAGCCAATCGCCTGACACTCATCAAAGATGAAGGGCCGGGGAATTTGTACTACACCGCCCAATTGCGGACATTCTTGGACGTGCCATCTGTCGAACCCGCCTCACGCGGGATCATCATCGAACGTCGCTACTATCGCGCCAATGACCCCGATAAGACACCGATTACCAGCGCACAGGTGGGTGAAGAGATTGTGGTCGAATTGACCATTATCGCGCCGCGTAATCTGCATTATGTGGTGATCGAAGACCCCATCCCGGCTGGTTCGGATGCAGTTGATCCGAATCTGCTGACCACTAGCATTTTGTCGGATGGGCCAGAACTTGAACGGGATGACCCATTAAGTCGTGGCTGGGGTTGGTGGTGGTTCTCACAAACCGAATTCCGTGATGAAAAGGTCGTGATGTACGCCACCTATCTGCCGCCGGGGACGTATACCTACAGCTACACTCTGCGGATGGGCTTGGCTGGCGAATATAACGTCATCCCGCCGACGGGTTTTGAATTCTACTTCCCAGAGGTGTATGGGCGTGGCGCAGGGCTGCTGTTTACAATTGAGGCGGCTGACCCCAACGAATAGAAATCACGTCGGTAATCCAACTAAATAAGCAGTACACTATGTAGCAGGGTCGGGTGGCTCTGCTACATTTTTATGGGAACGGAAGGTTGGTATGGCGATTCAGTTTGCCGAAGTACCGCTGAAGGCATGGAGAGCAATATATTATCTCAGCCAACTCCACGTTGTCTTGTCGGGTAAATTAAACTTCATCTAAGAGAATGGGAACAGATGTGAGTTTTGACGGTGCAATCACTGGTGGTGTCTCTGAATTGTTATGGACCCATTGCTACCGGGGTAAGTTACGCTTTTTCCATCTGGGTTTATAGCAATATCAGCTTGAATACCGTTATGTTCAAGAGAGATATACTGAGATGTGTCTCGCTCTCGATCCCAGATAACGACAGCCTTTTCCCACGTACTCGCCGCCAAGATTTGATCACTTATTTCAACATCATAAATATAAAAACTGCTCATATCGTTATATGTAGAGATCTGATTTGCGGAAAAATCCCAAAAGATGATATCTCCAACATCTGGAATTACAAGCGTAGTATTGTTCTCCCAGTTGATATCCAAAACCCGATCGCGGATCTCCAAATCCGCAACGTGTGACTTGGATGGGAAATTCCAAACATGTATCGTAGCGTCAGTTCCACCACTGGCTATCTTTGTTCCATCTGGACTCCACTTAAGTACGTCTACCCCATCCTCATGTGCTGATGCGATGGAGTCGATTTGTTGCCAGTCGTCAGTGCTCCAGAAGATTATCTCATCAAATACACCTGTAGCTAAAACATGGACATTAGGATCGGGATTCCAACTCAAAGGAGCCTTTCTTGTACTGCCTGTAGTGATGATTGGGCTATTTGTATTTACGACTGTTAAGTTTGGTATTTGCAAAATCAATACGTGCCCGTATGGACCTTGATTTACGGCTAACATCTCACTATCGGGACTCCAAGCCAAGCCATCAATTGCAACGGTTTCAAGCGCATTTACTTCTTGTCCAGTAACGTCATATAATCTTATTCCGTCAGTTCGGCCCACAGCGAGTAATTCTCCAGATGGACTCCAAGCAATTGCAAGCACTACTTGTGGTCTTTGATTAAAGCGTCCCTTATGTGTTGAGTTACTCCCTATTTCCCTAGAGAATACGGGATTAGCATTTAATATCATCAAATGAATCATTAAGCTGATAGCCAAAATCAAAAAAAGTTGACGTTTTGTCAAACTTTGCATCTCACACCTCTTTATCAACGACAGTTGCGCTGTCTACTGCTGCTTCGTCTGATCCTTAGTGGATGCATCAAACGCCGCGAGGGTCGTGCTGGATTGATTATTTTGGAAAAAGGCCGCCATTGTAATCATCGCTACTGTCAGCCCGATGCCGACCACAATCCCGCCGATGACCGAAAGGGCCGTATCCGCATCACGCCCCAAGCCGACAATCGTCAGCGAGGACACATTAATCGCGCCTGAAATAAGACCAACATTCATAATGGTCGAAAGATTGCGACGAATCGCCACATAGCCCCCGACCAGACTAGCAAAAAACACCACCAAAAAAATGATTGATAGGCCGTTCATTGGATGTATTACCCTTTCTGGCTCACCGTTTCTTGTGATTCATCAAACCGACTGCTCAAAATGTTACGGGCTTCCCACAATTCTGGGAATAGCTGCCATTGTAATGTCGAAACAAGATAATCATGGGTCGTGCCGCCTGTACCCATCACCCCTGCCCCAATGGTGCGCTGTACCAGATGAATATGGCTGTAGCGCCATCGCTGCACCGTCTGATCTAAAATCGAGAGTGTATCGGCAAGGGCATAAAATTCGGGGTAGGTGTGCGGGTCGGCATAGATGCTGGCGATGTCCGGCACCTGATGACGGGCCAGCAGTTCAATAAACACATCATGGATAGAGGGTTCATCTAAACGCCGATGCACCGTTTCCCAATGGCTGTCTTTGGCAAGCTGACGGCGTACCCATTCAACATGCCGTTTATCCCGCAGCCCCGCCAAAAATTCAATCTCGCGGAATTGATAGGATTGCAACCCCGACCCCGGCGCAAGCAGTTGCCTAAATTGATGGAAAGCCATCGGCGGAAGGGTGTGCAAATGTTCAGCGGTGTGTTGGGCATTTTCAAAAATCGCGCTGACCTGCCCAATCAGGCGAACGGCCTCCAAAATTTCATCTTGCTGCATGGCGGTGCGGGCGCGTTCTAGATGATGCAGCGCCAGCTTGAACCACAATTCATGAATCTGGTGAATCAAAATAAAGTGCAGTTCATCGGGATGGTCGGACAGCGGTTGTTGAGCCTCTAGCAGGGTCTCCAAATGCAAATAATCGGCGTAATTGGTCATACGCTTCTCAGACATCAACTCCCCCTTAAAATGGCACGTACCGGACTGCCACATACATCGGCAATTTTCAGCGGCAGGGCCACCAATTCATATTTGCCATCCGGCACACCGCGAAAAATCATCGTTTCGAGATTCAAAATTCCATAATGGCGTAGGCGGTGATGGCATACCAATTGGGTGTCGTCGAACCGATCCACTGAGGGCATGTCCACCCCCAACAATAGCGCCCCTTGTGTCCCCAGCCAGTCAATCAATTCGGGCGTGGGATAGGGGAAATCTTCGGGCCATTGGTCGTCGGGCAGGTCGCTGACCCATGTGTGAATCAATAACCGCTGCAATCCGGTCAGGTCATGCCCCTCGAAATCAGCAGGCAGGATGCCGCCATTCCGCCGCGTAATCGTCACCAGATGGGCTGCACCGATGTAATTTTCCAATGTCAATTCGGCTGGGTGCGGGCCATCATCCTCATAATGATAAGGCGCATCGGCGTGGGTTCCGGTGTGGGCGCTCATCGTGAGGGTAGTCAGGTTGACCGATGCCCCTTTTTGAATGTCCAGCACCTGCTGATACGAAAAATTCGCATCACCGGGCCACACGGCAAGGGTATTTTTGATAGTGCGGGTTACATCGTAGATCATGGCTTACGTTACGAATGCCTTACTGGTCGCATGTTTTTCCCATGCCCCACTGCTGAGAATTTCGGCAATCGTGTCCATCGCCTGCTGCACTTCTTCATCCGTGTTGTAGAAATGCGGCGAAATGCGAATCCCGGCTTTGGGGCGGTAATCAATCACGATATTGCGGGCCAATAATTCCCTCGAAACCTCGTATGCATGAGGGGGATTCAGAGCTACTGCGCCGCCTCTATGCTCTGGGTCGCGTGGCGCGGTCACTTCATAACCAGCGGCATCAGCCATTTCGATCAGCTTGGCAGTCTGTCGCATGGATTTGCGCCGGATATTTTCGACCCCCACCTGCGCGATGATGTCTATACCGGGTTGGATGGCGTGTAGATTGGGAATCGCGGGTGTGCCATTCAAAAAGCGGAAGGCATCGTCCCGGAAATCAATCTCGTCTACCTCAAATTCAAAGGGACGCTTGTGGGCCATCCATCCAGTCAACTTCGGCTCGAATTTGTTGATGAGATCAGGCCTCACATAGAGGAATACCCCTCCCGGCCCGCCGCACATCCATTTCAACACCCCACCGAGATAAAAATCTACATATAGCTCGGTGACGTTAAAGGGCACAATCCCGCCTGCATGATAGCCATCTACAATGACCGTCGCGCCGACCTGATGGGCTTTTTCAATAATCGGTTTCACATCCAAAATGTAGGCGCTACGAAACAACACATGGCTAATGGGTACAAGTAGGGTATGTTCATCAATGGCGTCTACGATGCGCTGAACATTGACCGAAATGCCGTCTTCGCTGGGAATCATTTCGAGTTCGATGTGTGGCGGCAGCATCCCGCGTAGGACATAATAGACTGAGGGAAAAATACCCGCCTCAATCACGACTTTGTTACGGGGGCCGTCAAAATCGAAACAGGTCAGCAGCATCCCTTGAGCCAGCGAGATATTTTGGTGGATGGTCACGGTATTCGGCGGCGCACCGATGATTTCACCGACGCGATTGCCCACCCGGATGTTTAAGTCCCACCAACCTTCGCCCCATGCCCGGACACCGCGACTGGCCCATGTATCGGCATATTCGCGCAGGCTGTCATAGACAGCACGCGGCATTGCCCCCAACGAATTGCTGACAAGATAGTTGCTTTGTTGCAAAATAGGAAACTGGTCGCGCCAGTTCAAAAGAGGATCATTCATAATGGTCATGCGGTTACTCAAAGTAAATAGAGTGTAAGTTTTCGCTAGTGTAGACCATATTTTTCTTTGTTACCAGCGGCGAATCCCTAAATGTTTTTCTTCAACAGGAGTGATTTCATGACCCATGTACATATCGGATTGGCGCAGACCTATCCCAAATTTGGCGATGTACCCCACAATGTCAATCGGCATGTCGAATTGATGGAGCAGGCTGCCGGACAGCAGGTAGATTTGCTGATTTTTCCAGAACTTTCCCTGACAGGCTATGCGCTAAAAGACCTTGTGGCCGAAGTGGCGTTAACACCAGCCAGCCCTGAATTTGAGCAACTCTATGAGGCCAGCAAGCGGCTGAATATTGATATCATGGTCGGCTTCGTAGATGTAGACCCCCGCAGTCGGTTCTATGTGGCGGCGGCCTATATTGGGCAGGGCGAACTATTGCATGTGCATCACAAAGTCTATCTGCCGACTTATCATTTTTTTGAGGAAGGGCGGTTCTTTGCGTGGGGCGACCATATCCGTGCCTTTGATACGCGCTTTGGACGGATTGGTATGTTGATTTGTGAAGATTTTTGGCACATCTCGCCGCCGTATCTACTATGGCTGGATGGGGCAGATATTATCCTGTTGCATAGTGCCAGTCCGGGGCGCGGATTGGACGACAGTGAGCGCTTGGGCAGTTCGCGTTGGGTAGAAATCGCCAATCAAGCCTATGGGAATTTCTTTACCAATTACATCGTACATTGCAGTCGGGTGGGATTTGAGGATGGGTTTAATTTTTCAGGTGGCAGCAGTATCGTTGATCCGAATGGCGAGTTTTTGGTCAAAGCCCCCTATTTTGAGGAAACCCTTGTCACCCATACGATTGATCTGAACGAGCTTCGGCGGACTCGTGCGCGGCTGCCCGTGCTGCGGGATGAACGGACAGGGCTGGTTGCTAACGAACTCGCGCGTATCCTAAAACGAAATTCGTAAAGAAAACATTAAGATTTCTCAATCTATATCTGACAAAATCAAGACAAAAAGGGTTGCAAAAGAATTGAGAAATAATTTAGAATGTAACTATCAACAAAGAATTATCCATTCTATTGAGGAGACTCCAACATGCTGTATCTTCCACGTGAAAAAGGCCAAGGTCTGGTTGAATATGCACTTATTCTGGTGCTGGTCGCCGTAGTCGTGATCATCATCCTCATCGTGCTTGGCCCAGCCATCGGGAATATCTTCTCGTCAATTATTAGCTCGCTCTAATTGCAGCCGCGAGTACAAAAACAAAGCCCCCTTCAATGGGGGTTTTTGTTTTAATAACCTGCTGACTCTTCCTCCACAAAAAACTCTTGAGCCACCTGTAGCAGTTCTTCGATGCGCTCCGGCAGCACTTCTTTGCTTTGGAAATAGCGTTCCATCAATTCTAGCGGGCTTAATCCTTCGGGTGTTGGGCCAAGTCGCATTCGGGCTGGATGCTGCACATCACGCTGGATGGCGGCGACAATACTAGCCCCACTATCACGGATGGCCTGCTCAATCGCTTTCATTTGGATGAGATTATGAGTTTCGGGATCAGTTTTGATGATGACCCGTACTACCGCGTCCTCAATATCCGTTCGGGCGATTTCCTCCAACACGACTTGGGTAGGATTGCCAGCATGACGCACATCGGCCCGCACTGTTAGAAAACGTCGAGATTTGGCTAGGGGCACAAATTCCCATTGGGTATAGCCGCGTTCAATCTCGGCGTAAATAAAGCCCTTTTCATCCCCCTCCTCGCTAAAATCAATACGTTCCATGCTGCCACTATAGATGACAGGGGGGGCATCATTGCGCCCGGCGGTCAAGTTCTGATGCCGATGTACATGCCCCAACGCCACATAATCCCATGCGGGGTCGGCAATCTCGGCAAGGCCAATCGCCACGTCCCGCCCAATCATGACTTGGCGTTCACTGCCCGTCATGGCCCCATCTACCCAAAAATGTCCAGTCAAAATGCGTGGTGCATCCGATTTATCCGCTTGATGGGCAAGTTCACGGATGACCAATTCAAGCTGACGACGCAGGGCCGAATCTAAATCTGCTATGGTGCGGCGGGTGCTGAGTTCATCATCGCCTTCCAACAAACGAGCACGAACCGGATAGGGCGCAGTAGCCACTTGGACTATCCCGCTTTTGGTTTCGACGAGATGTAGTTTATATTGATCGCCAAGTGTGACGTTTGGGACACGCAGGGTATCATAAATTTCGAGGCTCGAAGCCTTCTTAATGTTGATGGGCAAATCGTGGTTGCCCACCAAGAGGACGACAGGGCAAATTTTGGCTAAATCCAGAATTCGCCACGCAAATTCACGTTGAAAGGTGGGATTGGGATTCCGTGTTTTAAAGGCATCTCCGGCGAAGATCGCAAGGTCAATGGCCTGCTGTTCGGCAAACCCCACCATCTCATCCATGCGGCGCAGAAAATCCATCACACGGGTAGATAGCCCTGTTGAAGGATCGGTGCGCCCATAGTTCTCCATCCCAATGTGTACATCGGCGAAATGTAGGAGTTTAATCAATGTGACCTCTCCTTATGAAAAAAAGCAAACAATTTCTTGTGAGATAATTACAGGATCACTATAATCGCATTGAACTGCTTAAACATACCATAAATTCAATTGCGAGGGCAGGTATGGCTACAAAAATTACATGGCTAGGCCATTCAGGGTTTAAGATTGAGACGGGTACACATACGCTCCTTATTGACCCATTTATCACTGGAAACCCTTTGGCGCCGATGAGGGCAGATGAACTGCACGCCGATTTCATCTTGCTGACACATGGACACGGCGACCACGTGGGAGATACCGTGAGTATCGCCAAACGTTCCAACGCCACCGTCATTGGTAATTTTGAGGTGGGCGGGTGGATTGCCAAACAAGGCGTAAAAAAAGTTGGTCAGCAGAACACAGGCGGTACCGGTAAATACGATTTTGGAACGGTGAAATTGACGATTGCCTTCCATAGTTCTTCCATGCCCGATGGGAGCTATGGCGGAAATCCTAACGGGATGATCATCACCCTCAATAATGATTTAAGAATCTATCATGCAGGCGATACCGCTCTTTTTTCGGATATGCAATTGATTGGCGAATTTGGTATTGATGTCGCTATACTGCCTATCGGGGATTTTTTCACGATGGGGCCAGAAGAATGTGTGCGGGCAGTGCGATTGGTACGTCCACGTTATGTGATGCCGACCCACTACAATACCTTCCCCCCGATTGTGCAAGACGCCGCTGACTGGGCCAATATGGTGACACGGCGCACCGAAGCGGCTGCGATTGTGCTCGACCCCGGTGGCAGCCACGATTTTTAGTGTCAAACAAAGAGCCTATCTTCTATTGTGCGAGATAGGCTCTTTTATTCGTATGTATGAAAAATGTTGCCGTCGGGAATTAGTCCCCCGACTCAACGGGAGTCGGACTACCGGCTAGGCGTGAACCCATCTTGTGACCAATCAATTTTTCGAGTGCCATTGTATGGCTGCACACGCCGCGTGTGTGGAAAAAGCTGCACGTGCATGACCACTGCCCATTGTCATAGGCGATGTGGTGTTGGTCGTTTTCACCGTGAAATGTCACTTGAAACTGGGTGAACTCGACCCGATCCGGTTGTTCGGCATAACGTTTAGCTTTTTCAATTTTTCCGATCATTGCGTTGTCCATTGGGGAGCCTCCTAAGATTAATCCTTCGGTTGATACAAAAATACGGGCTTAAACAAAAAATAAAAAAGACACGCTTTACGCAGGCGTGTCTTGTTCATCCAACAGGACGATTTTTGATGTAAATTTTTGAGGGGATTTTCAGCATACCCCGCAATCCTTTAAACAGCTTTTAAAATTATTTAAAGTATAGGGAGATTCAACGTCGATGTCAAATGATGACTGACATCAGAATTGGCTACAAAATCCACCTGCGAAAATTGCGTTAACTGTCTAACCAAGCGGCTAATTGGGCAGGGTTTTCGATGCCAACAGCCGTCACTTCTTTGTTGATACGTTTGATTAATCCAACCAAAACAGCTCTCGGGCCAAGCTCAACAAAATGGGTAATGCCAGCTTCCACCATCGCCTGAACACTCTCCGTCCAACGCACGGGTGAAGTTAATTGGGCGCTTAGTTCGTCCTGAATCATGGCGGCAGTGGTGAGCGGGGCGGCGGAAACATTACCAATCACAGGTGTCGCTGGGACAGTAATGGGAGTATTCTTGACGGCGGTGCGGAATTCTTCCTGTGAGGTCGCCATTAAAGGCGAATGGGCGGCGATGCTCACGGCGAGTTTCACGGCCCGTTTTGCACCCCGCTCTTTGGCAAGGGTCAGGGCATGGTCAAGGGTCTGGTCGTCACCCGAAATTACCGTCTGACCGGGGCAGTTGTCGTTGGCGACCACGACAATTCCCCCTGTTGTAGCACACGCATCCTCACATAGCTGACGCAGTGCAACCATATCGAGACCCAAGATGGCCGCCATTGCTCCGGGTGATTTTTCACCTGCCTCGCGCATCAAGCGTCCACGTTCGCGTACCAATTTTAGGCCCGGCCCAAATTCCATTGCTCCGGCGGCGGTTAGGGCTGTCAATTCACCGAGGCTGTGCCCTGCGACATTGGCGGGGGTCGCTGGCGATTGGCCTCGTGCGGCAAGTTCGGCATTGAGGGCGGCAAGTAGGGCAATCCCGGTGATAAAAAGGGCGGGTTGGGTGTTATACGTTTCATCTAGCTGCTCGGCAGGGCCTTCAAAACATAATTTACTGAAGGGCTGGCCGAGTTGGGCATCGGCTTGGGCAAAAACCTCACGGGCAGCAGGGTATTGGGCGGCGATTTCAGACCCCATGCCAACCGCCTGTGAGCCTTGACCGGGAAAAACAAGAGCAGTTGTTTGCCAGTTAATCATCTTTTCGTTCCCTATACAGCAATAGAGGCGGATTTTGGCCCGCCCCTACTGAACATCGCTAAAAAATCAGGCTACTAGTAATTGACCTCGCCAGTATCGCCAAACGGTGACGGCGGTTGCTGACCGGGCTGCTGAGGAGGCATGGGCGCACGCGGCGGTGGGGTGTACTGTCCACCCTGCGGCGGGACACCGGGAGGCGGTCCTTGGAAGGGCTGCGGAGGCGGTTGCTGCGGACGTGGTTGCATCGGTGGCTGCTGCTGGGGCGGCATTCCCTGTGGCGGACGCTGTTGGGGCGGCATTTGCGGTGGCATCCCTTGTGGCTGTTGGGGACGCGGCTGCATCGGTGGCTGTTGTTGTGGTGGCGGCGGCGCATACTGTGGCGCGGGTTGTGGTGGGGGTGGCGCATATTGGGGCGGCGGTGTTTGGGGCATGGGGGCTAATGGCTGAGTGCCCGTTCCCATCGGCACACGCACCGGAGGCTCAATGACCTCTTCACCTTCTTTTTGCCAGACCGCAATTTCAACCGTCAAACGGTCAAAGAAACTATGAGGTGGCAGCGCACCATCACCATACTGCATGTCCACAATACGGATTTGGGCGCGTAGGGTCTGGGTTTCTAAGATGGTGGTCGCACCGGGAACGGCCAAGACGGGTTCGCCACGTGCGGCTAATTTGGCGCGGATGGCATCGTCGTTAAAGGCGTGTTCGGACATCAAGACATGCGTTACAGTGCTGATGTCGTTTTTGTCAAATATCCAGACCTCGGTCGCGGTGACTTTCTTGGGATCGCCTACCCCGATGGTATCGGCAATACCCGATCCACATTCACCCAAAAAGGTGTTATTGGCATCGGCAAGTTCGATGGCAAAGGAATCGTCATAGTAATTGTCACCCGCTAGATAGGTGGACATAAACTGGGTGACAGGCGGGGAGTCGAATACGGTGCGCTGGGTCGCGGCCATTTCTTTGGCAACCGCACGCGCTTCACGTTCAGCCCGCAGTTTCATATCGGTCTCGGTGGGCGCACCCTTGGTAAGGCGTTTTATGACCGGGCCAATGAGAGGCAGGTCGTAGATGCCGTAGATGGCAAACAACAGAGTCGGCAGCAGCAACACGATCAGCATCCCCACGAACCCAAGCAGCGGCACCATGACGTTATTCCAAAAGCCGGGATCAGGATATTGGTCAATCTTGGCTTGGGCATCGCCTTTGATGCTGTCGGCGACTGGCTTGAGGGCCTCTAGTTGACCGACCAAGACTGCATTATCGGCATTTTCATTTTGCAGGCGGGTGATGTCGTCGGTGGTGATGCCCGCGTCAATCAACTTGGTTTGGGCTTCTTCAACCGGGTTAAAATCACTCGCGCCTTGAGACGCCACAATTTCATTCCAAGTTTCGTATTCCGCCGCTAGGCCTTTAAGCCATTGGTCACGATAGGTATCGCCCAACTGGACTGGCTCGGCATTATTCTCAAACTTGACCGGCACAATCACATAGACCAGCAGCATCCCCAATACGACGCCAAAGAGAATCCAGAAAAAGCGCCGCAATGCGGGTTTAAAGGCGGTCAAAATGACATCGTATTGTTTAACAACATGAACGATTCTTTGCATAAGCGTAGCCTCTATTCCGTCCGGCAGGCGGCCCGTGCAGGCGCGTCCTAATTCAACAGCAAATTTGAACTTTTTATCATGTGAGGCCATTGTACATTAAGCCTCGCAAGTGTACAAATTTGTGTCTCCCCTACGCTAAGAAGTTTAGAGCAGGTTTTTCTTACCTGTCTCTTGAAGTTTGTTGACCACTGCGCGGATGTCTTGCGCCCGATCTCGATGGCAAATCAGCAGGGCATCATCCGTGTCTACAATGACCAGATTTTCAACCCCGATGGTCACCACCAGACGATTACTCAAGACCAGTGTTCCGCTCGTGTCCAACATAATCGCATCGGTGTTTTTACTGTGGACAACGTTTTGTTGATCGTCCCCACGCTCGATATGCAGCACTTCATACAAAGCTGACCAACTGCCAATGTCGCTCCACCCAATATCGGCGGGAATTACCGCAACTTCTTGGGCTTTTTCCATGATGGCATAGTCGAGGGAGATTTTTTCCATCTCCGGCCACACTTTTTGGATCACAGTGGCATAGTCTGGCTTGCCATAGGCTTGGCGAATGGTCTGCAAGTTTTGATAGATACTGGGCTTCTGTCTTTCAAATTCGGACAGCGCTTGGGAGGCTTTCCAGATAAACATGCCCGCGTTCCAGCTATAACGTCCGCTGGTGACAAATTCGATGGCAGTAGTATGATCGGGTTTTTCGCGGAAGCCTTCCGACTTATAAACCTTGTAGCCGTCCACCGTTTCGAGCAGTTCACCGCGTTTGATATAACCAAAGCCTGTTGAGGGGTAGCTTGGCGAAATGCCGAGAGTCACGATTTTGCCTTTTTGGGCCATCTGATAGGCCGATTTGAGAACGTTCAAAAATGCCTCAATATCGGTGATGTGGTGGTCGGCGGTCAGCACCGCAATGACGGCATCGGGGTCGTGGGCGGCGATGTGAATCGTGCCCAAACCAGCCGCCGGGCCACTATCGCGCCCAAAGGGTTCGACAAGGAAATTTTCGGCGGGCAGTTCAGGGGTATCGCGGCGCAGTTCCTCGGCGTGATTTTGACCTGTCACTACAAAGATGCGCTCCGGTGGCAAGAGCGGAAAAAGCCGTTCGACGGAAACCCGGAACATGGAATGTTCACCGACCAATGGAAGCGATTGTTTGGGGCGATTTTGGCGGCTAAGGGGCCAAAGACGTGTCCCACCGCCACCTGCCATGATAAGTGCGTATAGATGCTCGGTCATGATTGTTTCTCCAAGTTGATAGTGGTGAAATTTCACTCAGCGCCTAAAGAGTCATTGAATGAATCAAGGTCTACATTGGGGGACATTTGGAACATCATTGCGCCGACAGCCTGTACCAAACCTTTGAGTTCCATAACAGTCATCATTGAGGCGACTTGATGAATGGGTAGGCCGCTTTGAATGCTGATGTCATCAAGATGAACGGGTTCGAGTGCAATGATTTCTAACAAGCGCACCTCTTCTGGTGAATCTGGCACTATTGATTTTACTGCCTGTTTCGTTTGAAGAGTGTAACGACTTACATTGAGTTCTTCCAAGATGTCTTCCGGGCGCATGACCAACTTTGCCCCGTCTTGAATCAGACTGTTGGTGCCCTCGCTGTTGGGGGAAGTGATATTGCCGGGGATGGCAAAGACCTCGCGTCCTTGATCGAGCGCGGATTGAGCGGTTAGCAGTGCTCCGCTACTTTTTGGCGCTTCGACAATCAATACGCCAAGTGATAAGCCACTGATAATACGATTTCGCGCCGGAAAATTTTCAGCAAGTGGGGGTGTGCCGGGAGGATATTCCGTAACTATCGCACCTAGCCCTTCATCAATAATTTTGGTGGCAAGGGCGCGGTTCTCAGATGGGTAGAGTTGATCTATGCCATTCCCCATCACGGCGATGGTACGTCCCCCTGCTGCAAGGGCGGCTTCGTGTGAAACGGTATCAAGCCCACGCGCCAACCCACTGACGACCGTGACGCCAGCATGAGCCATCGCGGTTGCTATCCGCCGCGCAATTTCGAGACCGTAGGTTGTGGCTTTGCGTGTTCCAACCATCGCAAGGGCAAGGTCATCTTCGGGAAAAATACGACCTCGGATGTACAATAGCGGCGGGCCATCCGGCAATTCGCGCAAAAGGGTCGGGTACTCGTCATCATCGAGTGTACAAACATGGGCATGGGCACGCTGAATTTTGTCAAATATGGGGTCGAGGTTGGGTTCTTTGCGAAATTTGAGGAAGGTGTTAAGGGCTTGGTCACCCAGCCCAGCACTCAGCAGTTCTTGGGGGGCGGCATTCCACGCTGCTTCCATATCATGGTCAAAGTAGACCCACAGCGCCCGCAGTCGGCTTGGCCCAATGCCTTTGACGAGATTAAAACCAACCCAATAGTGTTCCCGATGCATAGGTGCTATGCGGGTTTAGGCGTCGTCGCCGTCATCCGGCTCATCAGTATCATCTATCTCGTCGCCGGGAAGCAGGCCAATCAAGGGAGTAATGATAATTTTGCGGGTGGCGCGGTCAATGGACTGAATCACTTCATCCGTATCCGGAATGAGGACATCCCCTCGGTTACCCCCGCGCAACACATAGACATCATTTGCGCCTGTCTCCATGATTTCCGCTACATCACCGAGATATTCATCGGTGTGGGTGTAGACGGACATGCCCACGATTTCAAACAAATACACTTCGCCTTCTTCAAGGGGCAGGGTATCGCGGAGAGGGGACATGACAAATTTGCCGCGCAGGGATTCCGCCGTATTTCGATCCATGATGCCATCTAGGGCCAACAACATCACATCGCGTTCTTGGCGGAGACGCACTACTTTGTAGCGGGTGGCGCTGCGACGGTCAAATTTGTCCGTACCGAGATAAACTGAATCAAGGCCTTCAAAAAACTCTGGAAAGCGGGTAATCACTTGCATCCGCAGTTCACCCCGAATGCCATGTGGCCGGACAACTTTGCCCAGCACAAGGAAATAGGGTTCGGAGGGTTGATTAGTCAATCTTCAACGTCACCCGTTTGCCTTCGCGTGCTGCCATTGCCCGTAGCAATACCCGCAAGGCACTGGCAACACGTCCATCTTTACCAATCACCCGGCCTGCATCCTCCGGGGCGACATGCAGCTTGAGAATAACCAAATTCCCATCTGGTTCAACCCCGATCTCCACTTGGGATGGGTCATCTACCAGCGATTTGGCAACGTATTCAACAAGTTCTTTCATCTTAGCCCTCCACGATTAGGAAGACAGCGGTTAAAAATTCAGGCCCTTAGTTGGCCGATTCCTTCTTGAGAGGGGCCATAAAGCGGGTCTTGGGATTAATTGGGCCAGCGGCTTCTTTCTTGGCAGCGGCTTCGGCAACCAACGCTTCCATGCTTTCGCCCTTTTTCAGACGTTCATAACGTTCCAGTGTGCCTGTTTTACGCAGGATCATATTCATGGAATCGGAGGGTTGAGCACCATTATTTAACCAATACAGCATACGCTCTTCCGCAAATTCAACGGTTTCCGGTTGGGTGCGGGGATTATAATGACCTAGAATTTCGATATAGCGCCCATCGCGTTTGGCACGTTGATCGGCGGCGACAATACGATAGACAGCTTGACCTTTTTGTCCTACACGACGCAAACGAATGCGTACCATGATTGTTTCATTGCTCCTTACAGCATGTTTTCATTTTCGGGTTTAACGGAGACCCGGCATTCGTGGAGGTCGTCCCCCCGCGCCGCCAATCTCCTTCATCATTTTTTGCATATCACGGAACTGGCTCAGGAGTTGATTAATGTCCTGTACCGTTGTTCCACTGCCTGCGGCAATCCGTTTTTTGCGACTGGCATTCAACATTTTGGGATTACGACGCTCTTGGGGGGTCATGGAGAGGATAATCGCCTCGACCCGTTTCATCCGTTGTTGAGCGTCTTGGTCGTTGATGTTCAACTGCTTGCGTAGATTGCCGACGCCGGGAATCATCTCTAGGATTTTGGAAAATGACCCCATGCGGCGAATTTTTTGGAGTTGCCCCAAGAAATCTTCAAGGTTGAACTCGTTTTTCATCATTTTCTTTTGCAGGCGCAGGGCTTCTTCTTCATCATAAAGCTGTTCAGCTTGTTCGATGAGGGAGAGCATGTCGCCCATACCGAGAATCCGCGAGGCCAGACGGTCTGGATAAAAGACCTCAAACCCGTCTAACTTTTCGCCTGTTGCCAAGAACTTAATTGGAACCCCGGTCACTTCACGCATGGAAATGGCAGCACCGCCACGCGCATCACCGTCCACTTTAGTCAGAACCAACCCGGTCAGGCCGACTCGTTGATTAAAGCCTTCGGCGATTCGCACCGCTTCCTGCCCCGTCATCGCATCCGCCACCAGCAAAATTTCGGCTGGATTGGTGCGTGCTTTGATTGCCTCCAATTCGGCCATCAGATGGTCATCAATCTGCAAACGACCTGCTGTGTCTAAAATCACAACCGTCGCTCCGGCGTTCTTGGCGGCTTCAACCCCTCGCGCACAGATGTCGGGTGGGGAGGATTGGACGGTTTCCGCGTAGTACGGCATGTCAATTTGTTTGGCGAGCGTTACCAACTGGTCAATCGCTGCTGGACGGTAGGTGTCAGCGGCGACCAGCCATGGTTTACGATTATCGCGGCGCAGATGCAGGGCTAGTTTTGCCGCAGTGGTGGTTTTACCCGACCCCTGCAAGCCGACTAACATAATCACGCGCGGAGAGGGGCCGCTGAGATTCAGTCTGCCTGCTTCGCCAAGTGTGGCAACGAGTTCCTCATTGACGATTTTGATGACCTGTTGGGCGGGACGAAGGCTTTTTTGGACTTCGGCCCCGATAGCCCGTTCACGCACGCGCTTGATAAAATCTTTTGTCACCTTGAGGTTAACATCGGCTTCAAGCAACGCAATACGCACTTCACGCAGCGCCGTATCTACATCGGCTTCGGTGAGTGTGCCTTTGCGCCCAAGCTGTCCAAAGACATCTTGCAGGCGGTCACTCAGGTTTTCAAACATCGGCATAGGGAATTTTTTACCTGCTCAATTTGCCATGCTGTTGGAAACAGGCCGATTTTAAGGGAGGAATGGCTTATAGTCAAGGTAAAAAGTCGGTTAACAAAAAACCCCTCTATCGCCAAAATCGGATGCAATGGAGGGGTTTGAAGCCGGGTCTTTAGGACAATCAGCCACCGCGCATGGGCATAATCACATGCACAAAATGATCGAGGCCGTCATCATCGGTTCGCATCGGACGCACCACACCGGGGTCGGTGGAGGTGTTGGTTTCAATGACGACCTGATCTTCTTTAATCACATTTAGGACATCTATCAGATAGCGGATGTTAAAGGAAATATCCACACTTGTGCCATCTACCGAGGCCGTTACCAAACTTTCGTTGTCGCCTTTTTCATTGGATTGACCACGCACGCGCATTTCACCGGGGCCAACGCCATCATCGGAAGGGATAATCGAAATCTTGGTAGTGAAAGCATTGTCGCGGGCAAACACTTCTGAGCGCTTGCAGGCCAACAGCAATTCATCCCGATAAACAGTGGTCAGGGTGCTCTTTTTGCGCGGGATGATCCCTTCATAATCCGGGAATTTGCCTTCAATCAGACTGGATACTACATCCACTTCCGCCAGATGAAACATGACTTGACTGCGGCCTTCTGGCATGGAGATGTAGATCAGTTCATCCTCATCAGAGATGATACGCGCTACTTCTTGTAAGGCTCTCGCTGGAATAATCACACTTACGATCTGCTTCACCGGATTTTCAATATAGGCTTTGCGTACCGACAGACGATAACCATCTGCCGAGGCCAGCGTAATCACATTATTTTCAAAACGGGCCAGAATACCCGTCAGCACAGGGCGGTTGTCATCTTTGGCGGCGGCGAAGGCGACCTGCTCAATCATCTCACGGAATTCATGGGCAGGTACGGCCACCCCGTCGGCGCTGGCTTCAGGAATTAATGGAAATTCGGAGGCGTCAATGCCTTTAATGTTGGTGGTCGTACCCCCGCAACGTAAATTGATCGTCTGGGTACGGACTTCCAATTCCATATCCACCCGTTCCGGCGAGAGGTTGCTGACGAGTTCATATAGGGTACGGGCTGGCACAGTTACTGCGCCGTCCTGTTCCACTTTGGCCCCAATCCACACCGAAATGCCAAGTTCAAGATTGGTGGCGGAAAGTTTTAGGCGGGAGTCTTCGGTGGAAAGCAACACATTCGCCAAGATGGGCAAGGTTGGGCGCGAACTAATCGCCCGGTTGACAATACTCAGACCTTTTTGCAGATTTTCTTGCAGAACAGAAACACGCATGTTGAGAGTTCTCCGCAGGGCTTCGCGCCGTAAATTTTCAAATTTTTGTGAATCGTGTAACCCAAAAATTATATCCTTAAACCCCGTAAACGCAAGGGTTTCCGCACTGTTGTTCTAGCAGCCATTGGGAACGGAAATATTCGGCGCGATACCCAGTTGATCCACATCATATTGAAAAACAATGCGACCCGTGACAGGGCGATTGCCAAACAACAACGTCGCCTGATAGACATTCATTTCGACTTTGTAGCGAGTAACCACGTTGTACTCAGGCGAAACCCACAATTCACCTGTCAAAATATCAATCGCGTTGGTCGTTTGAACCGATGGGTAATTCATCTGGGAGGGTGTAAAGCCATATTGCCACGATTTGTAGCCGTTAATCAATTCATCGGGGCGACCTGTTGGCTGGGCTAAATTGACCCCGCCCAACAATTGACCTGCCTGCAAGGTAGCAATATCGCGGATTTTGGCGGGATCGGTGATACATACGCCGTTGGGATTAAGCATGTAGAAATTATTGCTAAGGCGCACCACGTCTAAATTGCTGGCATCCCCCGAAAAGACATTGCCCAGAAATTCAATGCGCACCTGCCGGGCCACATTAAAGTCGTCGTTCCAAATTTCGATGCGCATGGTGCTTTGGATATTGGGGGGATCGTCGGGGGTGGGTTCGCTGTATGCTCCATCAAATGACACGATGATAACGACGTGCGAATAAACCGCCGTGCGTAAATTATCGTCAATGCCGGGGAAGGCAACAGTGGCAAATCCCGGTGGCGGGGCGACCTTTGTCAAATAGACAGCCGTTTGTAAATCGGTCAGGGTTGCAAGGGTGGGCACCACCACATCGTCATCCCCTGTCAACTTATCCACCTCATCACACGCCCCAATCAACAAACCAATGAGACTTAGCACTAAGGCTATGCTCCAAAATCGTACCCTTTTGGGACGACGACCCGCTATTTCCATGTAAGTTCTCCCTACAAAACCATTGCTGCAACAAGACCATCCCCAACCGGGATGATGGTTGAAAGTAAACGTTTATCTGCCGCGACTCGGCGATTAAACGCGTCAATATGTTTCGCACCATTGGCACGGTGGGGATCGGGTATTTTGGCGACGATATTGCCATGTTGAAAGGCATTGTGCGCCATAATAAGGCCACCCTTACGCACATGGGTAATCGCCCACTCCAAATAGACTTCATAGCCCTCTTTATCGGCGTCAATAAAAACGAGGTCAAAAGGGCCATTAAGGGTCTTTAGATTTTGGACGGCGTCCCCAACCAGAATATCCACTTTATGACTAACTCCATTGGCATCGAGATTTTCGCGGGCGATGTTGGCATGTTTGGGGTCTAATTCGAGCGTAATCAAGTTGCCATCATCGGGCAGACCGCGTGCAATCCATGTAGCGCTGTAGCCTGCCAATGTGCCAATTTCAACCACCTGTTTGGCTTGAATTAGGCGGATGAGGAACATCAACATCCAACCTTCTTCGGCACGTAAATCAATCTGAGGCAGCCCTTGAGCAGCCGTTTTTTCGCTAATTTGGCGCTGGGCATCCATTTCATCTACATACAACTCTACAATATATTGTGATAGGGCATCTTGGATTTCAGGTTCAAAGACCAAATGGGGACGATGGGGCATGATGTTTTGGCTCCTCAACTAATCCAATCGCGGTTGGCAACATCCCAATTTCGATGACGATAGGCCCGTTTGCATTCGATACAGACAAGGGCACTATCGAGCCGACGATCCGTGCGCCAGCGGAAACGGACAGTCGCCAAGTGATGGGAGCAGGTGGGACTATAGCAAACGGGGCAATAATCACCTTTTTCAAGGCCAGAATCAGTAAAGGCCCGCTGCTCTTCCGGGCGGGACTGGCATACATGACAATAGGGAACGGACATCGGCTAAGTTTCTCCTTTACAGCGCCCCGCATTATAGCATTTTTTGGGCGATTGAATACGATTAACCCAATGGTGTATCCCATGACTACATATTGACTTGCTATCCCCCCTCCGTTACAATCGGCACGCCGCAAAAGCAGTCAGGCAAACCATTTCAAAATCATTATGCCTGTGCTAAGAAGCATCTTAATTGAATACAACAGTACGGCTCTGAACTGATCCATCAGCCTCACCAAAAGAGGATAGTCAGTGATAAGAGCTTTTGGTTGAGGAGTTCAACGAAAATGAGTGAAGCAGTCGTCCTACAAGCAGAACCCCGTGAAGTGATTGGCAAGCAGGTCAAACAACTGCGAGCCGTCGGTCAAATCCCCGGTGTGATTTATGGCCCAAGCCAAAACCCAGTCCATATTATGATGGATTGGCCCCAACTCCGTGCGGTCCTTATTCGTGCGGGGGGAACCAACTTGGTTGATGTCAAGGTTCAAGACCAGACCTATACCACCCTTATCCGCGTGGTAGATCGTCATCCCGTGCGCCGCGATGTATTGCATGTGGATTTTTATGCGGTAAATCTAAACGAGACCATCATCAGCAGCATTCCAATTGAATTGATTAATGTCGAAAGCACGCAGGGACGTCTGCGCGGGCAAGTTGTTCAAGAAGCCCCAACGATTGAGGTTGAGTCGCTTCCGTCTGATATTCCAAGCAAAGTGATAGTGGACGTGTCGGTGCTCAAGGCTATCGGTGATATGATTCATGTCTCGGATTTGCCCGCCCTTGAAAAAGTGACCTACGCCAGTGACCCCCACATGGTTGTGGTGCGCTCGGTCTACGAGGGTGTTGATACCGAAGCCGAAGAGGTTACCACTACCGATAGCGGCCCTGCTGAACCCGAACGCATTACCCGTAAGAAGGAAGATTTCGAAGAAGAATAATCCGCTGTTGGGGCATCTTGCTCCGATGCAGATGATGAAATTTCCGGACTGTCAGCGATGGCAGTCCGTTTGGTTTCTGTTATCGAATGGTCAGGCATCTGGCGATTTGGCGGGTAAAATAAACAGACTAAAAGATAATCAACCCATTGTCAGTTGAGGATTATGGATAGGTTAGACAGCGTTACCTTTTTTCAATTTACCAACGAGATTCTTTCTACAGCTATTGTCATCATCACCGCCTCGATGCTGTTATATAACATTACGCGCCATGTCAGAGACCGGGTGACCCGCGCCTCTAGTATTCTGCTGGGGTGTGTCACCATTTCTTATATTGGGGATGTTTTTATTGCGCTGGAACCGAGCAAGCCACAGGCCCTTGAAAACTGGTTTCGGTTCCAGTGGATCGGGTTGGCGATAATTCCAGCCGCCATGTTCCATCTCTCGGATGCACTGTTGGCTACGACGGGACGAGTTTCACGCGGACGCCGTCGTCGAGCCTCACGGCTACTCTATGCTGTCGGAGCGGTTTTTGCTTTGGCATCTTTATTTACCGATACCATCGTCAAATCGTTAGTTGAAAAACCAACGTGGCATATGAAGCCGGGTAGTCTCTTCCTTGTATATACGGCGTATTTTTTGGTGGCGGTTGGCTTTGCGGTGTTTAACGTGGTACGGGCACGCCGTCGCTGTCTGACTACACATACCCGCCGCCGGATGACCTATTTGTTGGCCGCGTTTACCACTCCGGCATGGGGTCTTTATCCCTACTCCCTGCTGTTGTCTATATTTTTTGATGACGTGGGCACCCTTTCCAATGCATGGATTTGGCTTGTCTTTAACATTGCTAACGTGGCAGTGTTGGCGATGCTGGCGTTTATGGCCTATCCGCTGTCGTTTTTTGGAACACATCAGCCAGATCGTGTGGTTAAGGCCGAACTCCTAGAATTTATGCTGCGAGGCCCTGTCACGGGTACGGTGGTGCTGGCTGCGATCCAAATATTCGCGGAGGCCACTAGCGTTTTGGGGATAGAGGGCCAGCAGTTTATCTCATTTGCGGCGGTCACCGTGGTGCTGTGTATGCAATGGATGTTCACGGTGATTATGCCGCGTTTAGAGGGCTGGTTGGTCTATACCCATGACCAAGAGCAGGCAAGACGATTGCAAACCATTAGCGAGCGATTGTTGACACGGGCCGATGCTGCCCAACTGCACGAAGCGATCCTTGCGGCGGTATGTGACCAATTACGAGTCCCAACCGCGTTTGTGGCATCTATTGGGGAATGGGGTGCCCATTTGGAACAGGTGGTAGGCCGCATTCCTGAGGAAGACCGTGCCGCCACCGAAGAAATATTGACGAATGGATTTTCAAATGGCAACGACCACAACCCATTGCCCGATGGACTCAAGCGCTCTGGCCGATACTTTAGTTGGCGGTCATTTTGGCTAGTTCCCCTCTACAGCAAGGAAGGCGAAGAAAATACCCTCATGGGAATTATGGGTATTTGGGGACGCACCGCCGAGCCTAATTTGAATGCCGAAGAAGAAGACACGTTGAATGCACTGGTGCAGCGTTCGATACAGGTGCTCATGGATGAACGCCTGCAACGGCGTATTTTTTCGACGTTGGGTGAATTGATTCCGGTTAGTAGCACGACCCTTCAAAGAACCAACGTCAGCACCTTTGGGCAAGTTTCTATTAAATCAGAAAAGATTGAGGTTGAGCAAAACAGACTCACGGACAGCCCTGAGTTTATTGACTTGGTGCGAGATGCTCTGCGTGACTATTGGGGTGGGCCAAAACTGGCCGAAAGCAAACTATTGGAACTGGGTATTGTGGATCATGCTGCCAAAACCGATGGCAACCGCGTTCATGCCCTACGGCGGGTATTGGTGGATGCGATTGAACGACTGCGACCAGAGGGACAGCAAAACCTAACCAAAGCCGAGTGGATTTTATACAACATTCTTGAAATGCGTTTCATTCAAGGGCGGCGTGTGCGCGATGTGGCACTGCGCTTGGCGATGAGCAATGCTGACTTTTATCGTAAGCAGCGAGTGGCAATTGAAGAAGTGGCCCGTATCATTGCGGAAACAGAACAACGCCTTTTGGAAACAAACCAAGCCCAACTGCAGGCGGATTCTAACGATTCGACACTTGTGCCTGCCGATGCCTAACGATTTTCTAACTTGTACTTGCGTTGATTGTTAATAGTATGGTAGAGTGAGGAAAAAGTTTGTATGTGCTTTCTAGTGACCCAATATTTGCCTGCCTATAAGGGGTTATGGAATGTCGGAAAAAATTCTGGTTATAGACGACGAAGAAACCACCGTCCAACTCATTAGTATTTTGTTGGAGCGCCGGGGGTATGAAGTTATCAAGGCGTATCGGGCAGAGGATGGCTTGCGCAAAGCGTACCGCAATCATCCTGATCTTGTTTTGTTAGATATTATGATGCCCAATATGGATGGGTGGGAGGTTTGTCGGCGGCTACGGGAGCTTTCCGACGTGCCGATCATTTTCCTCACGGCACGCAGCGAAATCAAAGATGTGGTCAAAGGTTTGGAAATGGGTGCCGACGATTACATTGTCAAACCTTATGACAATGATGAACTGGTCGCACGGGTCAAAGCACATCTGCGCCGCACCCCAACGCCGACGGTTTCGGAAGAATTGGTCTTTGACGGGGGCAATTTCCGTATCAATTTCCTCAACCGCGAGGTAAAGGTCAACGATAAACTCGTCCACCTTACCCCCAAAGAATTCAAACTTTTGGGAGTTTTGGTACGCAATGCGGGCCGTGTCATTTCACGCACCGACCTTGTTAAAGAGGCGTGGGGGCCAGAATATGCCGATGCCACTGATAGCTTGAAATTATATATTCATTATCTCCGCCAAAAAATCGAACCAGATGCGATGAACCCGATTTATATTCTCACCTCACGTGGAGTGGGTTATCGTTTCGCCAACCGCTAAATCCCGCTTTTTTACGAACCCCTCAAAACAGGGTAGAGTGTGACATTCTACTCTGTTTTTTATGCCATCTGTCACCATTGGCTCGTTCTGAAAATCACAAATTTGACAACCTAAAAAATCGGGATATGATTAAAACAAGTTTGGGAGCGCTCCCACAATATTTATTCAATTTGGGAGCGGCATTTAACTAATTTTTCTTGGCGTGAACTGTTATGGGCACTGATTTTGACAACGGTATCACCGATTTAAACCTAGAGGATATAGCACGCCTCAGCGGTGTTTCCCGTTCAACCGTTTCAAGGGTGGTCAACCACCATCCCAACGTCAGTGAAATCACACGCCGCAAGGTGTTGGAAATTATTGAACGTTATAATTTCAAACCCCATCCAGCCGCACGTGCCCTAGCCTCCCAACGTGCCAACATCATTGGAATTCTCATTCCTCACATTGTCAGCGACCTGTTTACAGACCCATTTTTTTCCATCCTGCTACAAGGCATTACTACCGCTGCCAATTCTGTGAATTACAGCCCCATTCTGTGGCTAACGAGCGCCAGTGTGGATGAGAGCGCTTTCTATGATCAGGTGTTTAATGATCGCCTTGCGGATGGCATGATTGTTGCGTCCGCCACCGTAAATGCTTCATTTATTAAGCGCCTTGACCAACGAGGCAAACCCTACATCATCATAGGTCGGCCTTTTACCGCTTATGAACAAAGCAGTTATGTGGATTCGGAGAATGAGCAGGGTGCTCGCATGATGGTCGAGCATCTTATCAAACAGGGTCGGCGGCGTATTGGCATGATTACGGGTCGGTCAGGTTTGACATCGAGCCATGATCGTTTGCAGGGGTATATCAGTGCCCTACAACATGCCGATATTCCTATAGATATGCGCCTCATCACCCCGGCTGGGGATTATTCGGATGCGAGCGGGTATACAGGTATGAAACTACTGCTGCATCACCGAATAGACGCGGTGTTTGCTGCCAATGATGTCATGGCTGCCAGCGCGATGCGGGCCATTAAAGAAGCGGGCCTGCGTATTCCAGAAGATATTGCCATCGGTGGTTTTGATGATATGGGGATTTCCCGTACCACTGAACCCCAGTTAACAACTGTTCAACAGCCAATTACCCAACTAGGAGATTATGCGGTGCGTGGCTTGATTGATCTGCTAGAGGGCAGGGTCGAGCCGCCTTATCAGCAAATGCTCCCGGTGAAATTGATCGTCCGTCAGTCGACCTAATTTTGTTAGGCGATGTTGGGAGCGCTCCCAACATTTGAGAAAATTTTTAAAGGAGGGTATTCCGCAGAATAAGAAATGAAACCTAATCCGTTCGTATTTGGCCTTAAAAATTTCGCTAGAGCCTATAAGGAGCTAAATGTCATGTCCAAGTTTTTGAAGAAGGGCCTCCCTGTATTAGTAATTGTTGCCCTGCTGGTCGTGGCCCTGTTGCCCAGCAATGATGCCAAGCCCGCCAAAGCCCAAGACCCGGTGACCATCCGGATTTTCGTCGGCGTTGGTACTGGCTATCTGCCCGAACAACAGGCTGCTCAGGTTGCGTTGGCTGATCAATGGAACGCCGCGCACGAAGACATCAAGATCGAATTCGAATTCCATGACAACGAAACCGCCCGCGACGAACTGCTAACGCAGGTCTCCGGTGGTGATGTCCCCGCTATCGTGGGGCCAGCCGGCGTCCGTACCGTGTTTGAAGTTAGCGACCTGTGGGCCGACGTTACTTCCTACATTGAACGTGATGCCGAAGAACTGAATCTGGATGACTTCGATGCCACCAGCTTCGGCCTGTATCAACTGGGTGATCGCCAAATTGCTATTCCGTTGGGTGTCTATCCTTCCTTCGTTTATGTAAACGAAACCCTGTTCGCTGACGCCGAAGTCGAACTGCCCCCCACCGAATACGGTGCATGGACATATGAAGACCTGCGTGCCACTGCGATTGCCGTTACTCAAGACGCCAATGGTGTCTACAATGGCGAAGACGGCTTTGATCCAGCCGCTATCGAAGTTTACGGCTACTATCCGTTCTGGACCAACTTCCGCGCCAGCACCATCGGCTTCAGCCCCGATGACGCCGGTGTCCTAATTGGCGAAGATGGAACCGTCACCGCTACGTTCAATCAAGATGCTTTCCGTGAAGCTGTCAAATTCTTCCATGACGGTATCTTTGTTGACAACTTCATCCCGAATGCCGACGCTGAAGGCGCGATTGGCGAAGGCGTGACCAACCCCTTCACCTCCAACCGTATTGCGATGGGCCGCAGCCACACATGGCTGTTCGGTGGCATCAAGTCCGCGATGGACGATGGCAATTTCACTGCTGACTGGAACGTCTATCCTGTACCAGTCGCCCCCAATGGCAAGATTACAGCGGCTGTTCATGCTGACACCTTCGCCATTATGGACGGGTTTGAAAACAAAGACGCGGCTTGGGAAGTTCTGAAGTGGCTCACGGCCCCTGAACAGGCCTTGGCGCTGTGCCAAGTTTACGGTTGTATGCCCGCTCGTTTGTCTGTCCGCAGCGAATGGGAATCCTACTGGCTAGAAGCCTTCCCCTTCCTGAACCTTGACGTGGTTTATGGCGCGTTGGAATATCTCGATGCCCCCAATCACGAAGGTTTCATGCCCAATTACGCTCGCGCTTGGGACGCCCTCGAAGCCTTCTGGCAGGTTGTTCGTTCCGATCCTGCGCTAGATACGGATGCTGGTTTAGACGCGGTTAACGCTGAAGTTCAAGGCATCTTCGACGAAGCTGCCCAATAAGACGACACCTCCTCTCACTCTGACTCCTTCTTCAGTGTTAAACTGGAGAAGGGGTCAACCCAATCATTGTTTAGGAGGATAAAGGATTTTCCAATGGCAACAGTGCAATCTGCCCCTACCACTCAAGTGCAAGCACCCGCTGTAGAAGAAAAACGTATCAAACTTACACCGCGCCGTGCGCAAATTCTTTGGGGATATTTTTTCTTAATTCCGTGGATCCTTGGCTTTTTCCTGTTTTTGCTTGGGCCAATGATCGCCTCACTCTATCTCTCCATGACTGACTACAACATCCAACGACCCGGCGAGACAGATTTTATCGGCACCGATAATTATGAAAAAATATTCTCGCTACAGGTTATTCGGGACAGCGGGGATGAAGTAAATTTCAAACCGGGCTATACCGAGGCTTTTAGGATTGCTTCCTTCCACTTTGGATCGCGGGATCATGAAGTTTGGAAGGCTATCCAAGTAACACTCACCTTTGCGATTATCTCGCTGCCCGTTAATCTGGGCCTAGCTCTGTTTTTTGCCTTGCTGACCAATACCAAAGTACCGGGGGTCAGGTTGTTCCGAACCATCTACTATCTGCCGAGTGTTATTCCGGCGGTTGTGTCGGCCACCGTGTTTCAACAATTTTTGCGCGGACAGGATGGCTGGTTGAATGTCTATCTGTTAAAGCCACTGGGCTTAGGGAGTCCGGAGTGGTTACAGGAACCAAGCCTCGCCGTGCCCGCCCTGACCATTATTGGAACATGGGGGATTGGCACGACCATGCTAATGTTCCTTGCCGGGTTGCAAAATGTGCCTACCGAGTTGTACGAGGCCGCTGAGGTAGACGGGGCCAATTATTGGTCGCGTTTCCGCAATGTGACCCTGCCGATGATTTCGCCCGTCATTCTCTATAATCTGGTGATTGGCTTAATCGGCACCTTCCAATATTTCGTGGTCGCCTATGTCTTGACCCCGCGTGGGGCTGGCGGCAACGATCTTTCGATGTATTTTTACAATCTCCATCTCTATCGAGAAGCCTACGTGTTTTTTGATATGGGCTATGCCTCCGCATTGGCTTGGATCCTGTTCATTGTAGTGCTGATCGTTACGATCTTAGTCTTCCGTAGCTCAAGCCGCTGGGTCTTCTATGCGGGAGGTAAATAAGTAATGGAACGTCTACGCGGATTTATAAGCAACGATAACGTCAATCAGCGCGGTTATATGAGGCGCGAGGTCTATAAAGTCATCGGCATGGGTACGCTGCTGATGATTATGATTGGGGTAGCAACGATCTATCTCAGTCCGCTCGTCTATATGGGCAGCACTGCCCTTAAAACTGAGGGTCAGTTGTCTGATCCTGATGACCCCATTGTTCCGATGTCGCCCCAGACCTATCATTATGTAAGTCCTGAAGTTGAAACTTTCCGCTACACCTATCGCCATCCCCAGACCCTTGATTATCAGGGTCAAACACTGACGGTCTATGAAGTCATTCAACAAGGCAGAATCAACAAATATGCCTTCCTCGAAGCCCGCGATAATGTGAGCGTGTTTATTGACAGTGAGAATCCTGAAGCTGCACCTATCGAACTTGAAATTGCCGTCGAAGATTTAAAACCAGCGCTTGTTAATCAGCGTATGGAAGTCAATCTCTATAACGTGAATTACGGCGACGTTCAAGGTAAATTTGGCTTGGTCGAAGAGTTAGAGGGCAATCGAACCTTGTGGATGGATCCTGAGGAAATCAGTGAGCCACCCTTTGAACTACCAATTGCAGTCTCCGATGCCGAGTTAGTCCGCTTCGAACAAGACCTCATTTTGTATGAGGTGCCAATTGACGGGGAAATTCGTGAATTGGCTCTGCTGGAAACCGGGCGGCGTGGCGCGAAGTTCATTGATCCCGAAAATCCGGATGCTGAACCGCTCGAATTGGATGTGCGAGTACGCGGGTTGGACAAAGTATGGGAACTTGACCCCCACCCCGAAAACTTTACCGACGCGATGGATTCCATCAACTACTTCAAGCTGTTTGGCAATACGTTGTTTATTGCTGTGGTCAGTGGGCTTGGGGCGATGGTTTCGGCAACATTGGTGGCCTATGGGTTTACCCGCTTCAACATCCCGTATGCCAATATACTGTTCATTATCTTGCTCTCGACCATCGTTTTGCCCCCACAAGTCACTCAAATCCCGACTTATATTGTCTACAACAAATTCGGTTGGATTGGGACGTTCTTTCCGCTGATCGTGCCGCATTTCTTTAGCAATGCCTACAACGTCTTTTTGCTGCGCCAATATATGATGGGCATCCCCCTCGATATGGACGAAGCAGCCCGCGTGGATGGCGCAAATCCCTTCCAGATTTTGTGGTATGTCATTGTTCCAGCAGCGCGTCCGGCCCTCGTTGCGGTTTATCTGTTCCACTTCCTGTTCTCGTGGAATGACTTCCAACAACCTCTCATTTACTTGGGTGGTGGTTCAGAAAATACCGTGTTGGCGGTTGGCTTGGCAAACTTCACCCGTATCTACTCCTCGCAGCAAAATCTGATGATGGCGGCGGGGATATTGACCATGCTCGTTCCGTTGGCGGTCTTCTTTTTCGCGCAACGTATCTTCATGCAAGGTGTGGTGATTACAGGGGTCGAAAAATAATGAAACGTCTGGTCTCGGCTCTTTTACTTCTTGGATTAATGGTGGGTGGTGTCAGTTGGGCGCAGGATGGGGGTTCTCCCCTCGCGCCTGCTGAAATCCCCGGCGAGGCTCTCTATATCCCCTTCCCGGTTGCTATCACATTGGATGGTGATCTTAGCGATTGGGCGGGGGTACCGGTTTCTGTGGTAGATCGTGGGCCAAGCCCTTCGGCGAATCCGGCTGAAAATGGCTCATTCACCGTCGCGGTGGCAGCAGACGGCGATAATCTGTATATCGCCATGACGATGCCCGACCAGAATATCATCACGGGTCAGCATGGCAGTGAGTATTGGAATGAAGATTCGCTCGAATTTTACCTGAATCTGTCAGGTGATTTAGCGACTCGCACCTACGGTGATACGATTTTCCAAGTCAACATTAACGCAGGTAACATTGGCAACACCGACCCTGCCGCGATTATCGTGTCCGGGGTCAATGGTTCCAAAGCGCCCGTCCAAGCCTTTGTATTTAAGACTGCCGATGGATGGGGATTTGAAGCCCAAGTAGCACTGAATGGCCTCATTACGCCATCACATGGTTTGGAAATTGGTTTTCAGGCCCATGCGAACGGTGCAAGTTCGGCTGACCGTGACGTGAAATTGATCTGGTCAAATGCCGATAAAGGCGATAATTCTTGGCAAAACCCCAGCGTGTTTGGGCGCGGTATCTTTTTTGAAGTGGGCAGCACGGATATTCCCACACCTGCCATCCCCGAAGAACCTGCTGGCTTTGAAATGGACGATGCTGATTGGCCGGCATTGGTACGCGCCAGTTGGGAAGGTTATAAACAGAATTATATCTTCTGTGGCGAGAACTGTGGCAATAACATGGGCCTCGTTTTTGACCCCAACATGGGCTATCAGTCCGTCAGTGAGGGGATCGGCTATGGGATGTTAATGGCTGTCCTCATGAACGACCCACTCACCTTCAATACTATCTATGATGCAGCCTATCAACTGATGCTCGATTCAGAAACAGGCTTGTTGAATTGGCGCATAGACAACACGGGCACAATCACTGGTTTCGGCTCTGCGACTGACGCGGAAGAAGACATCGCCCTTGCCTTGATTTTTGCGGAAAAACGAGTCGAGCGTTCGGAATGGACACAGCATCCCGAACGGGCCTACGGCGAATATGCCAACCGTTGGATTGACGCCATTTATGAATATGAAGTTGGCGATGGTCGTTATCTCACCCCCGGTGATGATTGGGCAGGTGAGGGCCAAGAAATCCTCAATCTCTCCTATTTCTCGCCCGCGTGGTATCGCATTTTTGACGATTTTCAGGGTACGACCCGCTGGCAGCCCGTCATTACCTACGGCTATCGCACACTCTATGTTACGGATGGTGCGCGATTGGGCCTAGCGCCTGACTGGTCAACTTCTGAAGGTGGCCCGGCCTATGATTATTGCAATGCGACAGGCCGCCCCCTCGATGGCTGTAAATATGAGATGACTTACGACGCCATCCGGGTGCCTTGGCGCATTGGGTTGGACTGCATCTGGTTCGGTGACTCGCGGGCGTGTGATTGGTCAAAACGCAGCGCACGATTCCTGAATACCCTACCCCCGGATCAGTTCGCCCGAATGTATGACATGAACGGCGTCTCCGTTGTGGATTATCAAAACGAATTGATGGTCGCTATGTGGCTGGTGGCTGCCCATGCTGCCGAAGACACAGCCCTCGAAAATCGCTTGGGTGAACTGCTGTATGGTTATGCAGGCAGCGTACTAGGATCCGGTTATTGGAGCGGTACGTCTCAATTTTATTTCGGTCAAAGTTTGGCTTGGTTCGGGGCAGCGGTTGTATCGGATGACTTCCGCAATTTGTATGCCGAACCCTGATTTTTAGATGATTACACACCTACAGGAGCCATGATGGCATTTCCAAAGAATTTCCTGTGGGGTGCTGCGACAGCAAGTTATCAGATCGAAGGAGCCGCTCGCCTCGATGGTCGGGGCGAGTGTATCTGGACTCGTTTTTCGCACACTCCCGGCAAAGTTATGAACGGTGACACAGGGGATGTTGCCACCGATCACTATCATCGTTATGTTGAAGATGTCGCGTTGATGAAGGAACTGAGGCTACAGGCCTATCGCTTCTCGGTTTCGTGGCCGCGTGTTATCCCCAACGGAACCGGTGCAACCAATCCTGCCGGACTGGATTTTTATGATCGGCTGGTGGATGAACTTCTGAGCGTGGGGATTATTCCAGCCGCGACCCTATATCACTGGGATTTGCCTCAATCCCTTCAAAATCGCGGTGGATGGTTGAATCGGGAAATTGTGGGGTGGTTCTCCGAATACACTGATTTAATGACCCGCCGTTTGGGGGATCGTGTCAAAAACTGGATCACGATTAATGAGCCATTTGTGGCGGCGTTTGTTGGGTATGCGTTTGGCGCTCATGCCCCCGGCTATACAGATCCGCGTGCTGGGCTGCTGGTTGCACACCACCTGTTGTTGGCGCATGGCGCTGCAATGCAGGTGATCCGCCAAAATGTAGCGAATTCTGTCGCTGGTATTACGCTTAATCTCAGTTGGGTTGATTCCGCGACTTCTAGTGAGGCCGATATTCAAGCGGCCCGGCGGCATGATGGATTTGTGAATCGCTGGTTTATTGACCCCGTTTTTAAGGGTGAATATCCCACCGATATGCTCCAACTTTATGGCAGCGCGTTGGACGACATTGATGTAACCGAGATCAAGCAGGCGGCTGTGCCCCAAGATTTCCTCGGCATCAATTACTATACCCGCAATGTGATTGAAGATGACCCAGACGGGCATTATCTAAAAACTCATGAGATTAAGCCGCAAGGTGCTGGTTATACACAGATGGGGTGGGAGCTTGCAGCGGGGAGCTTAACCCAACTGTTGATGCGCTTGCATCAGGAGTATGCACCGAAAGCCTTGTGGATAACCGAAAATGGCGCGGCCTATCCTGACCCCGACCCAGTAAACGGCATGGTGGCTGACCCCGAACGCACCGATTACCTCAAAACCCATATCACCGCCGTTGAAGCTGCCATCCAACAAGGGTCACCCGTCACAGCCTATTTTGTGTGGAGTCTGCTCGACAATTTTGAATGGGCGTATGGCTATGATCGGCGTTTCGGCATTATCCATGTAGATTTCAAAACCTTAAAACGCACGATGAAACAAAGCGCTTTATGGTATCGAGATTTTATAGCAAAAGTCACAGCAGGTTAGGGGGACAGGATGCGCTACGGTTATTTTGACGACGATGCCTGTGAATATGTGATTACTCAACCCGATACCCCCCTGCCATGGATTAATTATCTGGGGAACGAAGCCTATTTTGGCATTATCTCGAATACAGCGGGGGGCTATTCGTTTTATCGGGATGCCCGACTGCGACGTTTGACCCGCTATCGTTATAATAATGTGCCGTTTGATACGGGTGGACGTTATCTCTATTTGCGGGATAACATTTCCGGGGAGTATTGGTCGCCTTCGTGGCAACCAACCCGCACTCCACTCGACGAATATGCCTGTTATCATGGATTAGGTTATACACGAATCGCCTCAAAGAATTATGGAATTGAGGCTTCCACCCGCTATTTCGTGCCATTGGGTGAAAACCTCGAAATCTGGCAATTGACCCTGACCAACCATCGCAGTACCCCGGCGGATCTATCGGTATTTTCGTCGGTAGAATTCTGTCTGTGGGACGCCAACGACGACATGACCAACTTCCAGCGCAATTTTAACATTGGTGAGGTCGAGGTTGAAGGTAGCACGATTTATCATAAGACCGAGTATCGGGAACGGCGCAATCATTTTGCCTACTTCGCCTGTTCCGAGTCTTTGGCGGGTTTCGATACATGGCGTGATACCTTTTTGGGGGCCTATCGTAATTGGGATACTCCGTTGGCTGTCGAACGCGGCAAGTCGTTTAATTCCATCGCGCATGGATGGGCACCGTTGGGGTCTCATCACGTCAAAGTGAGCCTCGCACCCTATGAAACGCACCAAATTATTTTTGTCTTGGGTTATCACGAGAATCCAAAAGATCAAAAATTTGATGAGCAGGGACTAATTAACAAAACCACCGTTCACCCCATCATCCAAAAATATCTCAATCCGGTGCAGGTCGAGCGCTCGTTTACCGATTTGCAGTTTTATTGGGAGAAAACAGCGGGAGTGCTGCAAGTCAACACCCCCGATATTCACACCAACCGCATGGTCAACGTGTGGAATGCCTATCAATGTATGGTGACGTTTAATATGTCGCGCTCGGCCTCCTTCTATGAATCGGGAATTGGCCGAGGGATGGGTTTCCGTGATTCCAATCAAGACCTGTTGGGTTTTGTTCATATGGTGCCTGCCCGTGCGCGGGAACGCATCCTCGATATTGCTGCTACGCAACTACCCACTGGCGGTGCATATCATCAATATCAGCCCCTTACCAAACGCGGCAATGACGCGGTTGGGGGCAACTTCAATGATGACCCGCTCTGGTTGGTGTTGGGGGTTGCGGCCTATATCAAAGAAACGGGCGATTGGGCTATCTTGGATGAATCTGTGCCGTATGATAACCGCCCCGGCAGCGAAACCCCTCTTTATGAACACCTAGAACGCAGCATCCAATATACGCTGCATCGGCTTGGGCCACATGAGTTACCACTGATTGGGCGTGCGGATTGGAATGACTGCCTGAACCTCAATACCTTCTCCGAAGAACCCGGTGAATCGTTCCAGACGACCACCAACAAAGATGGCAAGGTTGCCGAATCTATCTTTATTGCAGGGTTGTTTATCCTTGCTGCCCAAGAAATGGTCGAAATGGCCCAGCAGCGCGGCGTGGATGTCCAGTGTTATCAAGATGCTGCTGCCAAGATGGAAACCACCATTTATGAACAGGGTTGGGATGGCAATTGGTTTTTGCGAGCCTATGACAATTTCGGCGACAAAGTAGGCTCGGCTGAATGTGCTGAGGGGCAGATTTTTATCGAACCGCAGGGCATATGCGTTATGGCGGGGGTAGGCTTGCAAAACGGCTTTGCACGTAAAGCCCTCGATTCGGTTGAGGAACATCTGGCAACCCCACATGGCATTGTGTTACAGCAGCCACCCTATTCGCGCTACTATGTCCATTTGGGCGAGATTTCGTCCTATCCCCCCGGCTATAAAGAAAACGCGGGGATTTTCTGCCATACCAACCCTTGGATCATGATTGCCGAAGCGGTGACTGGCGACGGCAACCGTGCGTTTGATTACTATGCACGTCTCAATCCATCGGCCCGTGAAGAAATCAGCGAAGTACATCGCTGTGAGCCGTATGTCTATGCTCAGATGATCGCGGGTAAAGATGCTCCGACGCATGGGGAAGCGAAGAATTCATGGCTTTCTGGGACAGCGGCGTGGAATTATGTCGCTATCACCCAATGGATTTTGGGTATCCGGCCCACTTTCACCGGACTCCAAGTTGCCCCCGTCATCCCCGATGATTGGCGAGGCTTTACGGCCACCCGGCAATATCGCGGTGTTAACTACTACATTGAAGTAGTGCGCGTTGGGCCGGGTAATCAATTGCAGCTTTCCGTTGAAGGCCAACCGTTAGAGGGAATGGTTGTCCCCTTCAATTTAGATCGCCCCGAAGTTCATGTCAAGGTGAGTATCGGTGCGTAAGATGTCCTAAACACTCCTAAATCTCCTAGCTCTAGCCCCTCAACTCGACCAAAGTTGGGGGGTCTTTTTTTACCAACTCCATCCAAAGGCCGAAGAAAAACCCACCGATTGGATGAATATCAAATATACTACCTGCGGGAACATATCAGGAAGACCTTTCGTCCCATAATTGAATCTATCCTTTCTATAGGAGGCAAATTCTTAATGAAATTTTCCAACCGGGTCCTGCCTACGATCTTAATATTGATGATTGTACTGGCTGCCGTTGTTCCAATGTCCTCTGTTTATGCCAATCCATCCCGCCAGACCGATTTTCATGGGTTGGTCGCGGTCTCTTTCCCCAGTGGCAGGGTTTCACCGGATGCCACCAAAATCGCCACACGGTATGTACCTGCCGAATTTACGGATGGTTATAATGCAATGGCGGAACGCGAGGGCGGTGTTGGTGGTGTCACCGATGCTTACGATATTGCGGTCTATGACATTGCCACAGGCGAAAGGACGACTATCGCAGGTCAACCCGCCGATGCGTCCTATTTTGTGGAGGGGCAAGATGACCGGTATAACGTGCGCTCTAACCCCACATGGTCGCCCGACAGCACCCAATTGGCATGGACAGTCAATGAAAATAGTTCGGTTTATGCTGGCACGTTTCAACTTGTCGTCTATGATCTTACCAACGCAACAGAAACAGTTTTAGTTGGTGGCTTGGAACAAGACGGCATGATTCAAGTTGTCGGCCCTGACCTCATCTGGACAGAGGCGGGGATTTCGGTTCTCTATAATAACGACTTTCACTTCCAAATCGTGACTTATCAACCCGATGGTCAGTTGATTTCAACCCTAGACCTGCCCGAACCGATGGCGCAATTTTTGCCAGTCATCACGGACAACGGTACTCAAATCGCCATGCAGAGTTTTCAGCAAGTGTGGTTGTTGGCTGATTTGCAAACGGGCGTAGTTGCCGATGCGGGTGGTGTGCCTGAATTATTCAGTCCCTCCTCCGATTTCCAAACTCTGAGCGTTTTCCAGCAAATCCGCGTGGACACGATTGCCCAAATTTATGTGGGTTATCCTGATGGCCGTAGTGAACGCCTCAATACCATTGATCTACCCGTGATTTCACCGGATGGCGCAAGTATCGCCTATCGCATGGGTGGCAAGGTGGTAATTCAAACTGCCGATACTATCACCGAAGTAGATGATCCTGCGCTGGCAACCGGGAGTTTAATTTGGGGGCCGCAGGCATGGCGTCTACGGGAAGGTGCGCCGAATGGATTTGCCAGCATGTCGCCCGAAACCCAAGCTGATATGTCCAATACCCCACTGCTGATGACCATGAGTAGCGATTTGTGGGCGTGGCGCAATACGGACGCTGCCCCAACTCGCATTACCAGCACTGGGGATGTCAGCCCTGCTGTGATTTCACCGGATGGCACACAGGCGATTTTCCGCACCACCACAGGTCGCTTTGGGGCTGGCTTTTCAACCTACCGGGATATTTGGTTGCTCGATTTGACCACCTATGAAACCCGCCCTTTGATGCAAGGTGACGCCACTGCCCCCGGCAACGATATTGTACGTCTATCGCCAACATGGTCCCCCGATGGCACACAGGTGGCATGGCTAGAAATGACCGACCCCGGATTTACCCATCAATTGGTGATTTATGATGTGAGCGAAGGCACGTTTAGCGTTGTCGCGTCTGACTTGTCTTACCCGGATGACGTATTCTCGGCGTGGACAGTTTGGGGCAATTCTGGCATCGCGGTTATCTACGACTTGCTTAACAATGAGACTGAAGTGCGGGTTTATAGCTCTGATGGTACGTTGCTGCTCAATATGAATCTAGGCGACATCGGGAGTCCCTATAATGTCATTTGGGTCAACGACGCCGGACAAGATAAAGTCGCGCTCTTTAACAGTGGCATTGACAGCGAAGGACTGACTTTGATTGACCCAACCACTGGTACAACCACCTCTGCCGCCGCGCTAGAAATGGTTAGCTCGGTGGCTACCGATGATGCGTTTACGGCCTTTAGTGATGATCGTGGCAAATGGCAGGTTTTTAATGCCGATGGTCAGAGCATTGATACGTTGGGATTTGCCCATTATTCGGCCTTGAACATGATTTCCATTGCGCCGGATGGTCGTTCCTTCGCCTTCAGCCGCTATGGGCAAGTGATTGTGTGGCATAACGGCGAAGCAATGGTGGTTCCGGCAACTGGCACAGAATATTCAGGTGAACAACCATTTGTAGCATGGGGTTACGCCACCTATCGTATCCGTCCGACTCAATAACCTCACCTAACAAGGAAATTAAAAAGGGCATTGATTGAATGAATCAATGCCCTTTTTTGTACGCTCTAATCAAAAGTTCAAACTATGAAGCAACGGCGGGGGCGGTTTCTTCGCTGGCAAGTTCGATGGTGCTTAGGCTGACGATTTGCAAGGGCGGGAACAGCTTTTTGATGACGGCCTTTTTATCGTCGGCGGAGAGGGTTGGGGCAGACTGGGCCAGCATATCATTCGCTAACTGGAACAGATTACGGGCTAATTCTTGGCGCTGACGTTTGGCTTCCGATTCACCTCCCGGTGCGTCCATCTCAGTCTCGCTGAGTTTTTCGACCTTGCGATAGACCTCCAACGACTTCACTTGTTGCTTGCGCCAAGGCGAGATTACGGCTTTGACAAGGCTAATGGCATCTGGTACACCATCAATCGCCACACGAATATGCGAATGCTGAACACTGGCGCTGATAGTGTTGATATGGACTTCGGAATGGCTGCGTTCGGCGGCTTCATCTATCACAAATTGAATTTGGGCAATTGCGTTGAGATATGGCCCAATCGTTGTCACCAGATGGTCGGGCGTCAATTTGCTGGTAGTTTCTTCGCCGTCTTCAGTTTCCACCAAGAAAATGGTCTGCTCATTGTAGACCGCCGAATTGAAATAGGCATAAATGGTAAGCTGACCGAGGCGGACTTGATCGCCGTTTCGTAGGACGTAAGCCTTAAAAGGGGTCAATTTGTTTTCATTGAGCCATGTACCGTTGGTGCTGGCAAGGTCTTCGATGGTATAGCGTTTGTTGATGAAACTGATCAGGGCGTGCTGGCGAGATACCCCTAATAAATGCGCTCCGTAATTATTGAGGTCTACGGTGGGGGGACGTTCACCGGGGATATGGCGACCCAAGATGATTTTGCCCCGTCCTTTGACTAACATGGGTTCACTTTCGCCCATCACGAACAACGCAATGGCATCGCGGTGAGCGCGGGTCAGTTGGGCTGCATGTTCAATCCGGGCTAGTCTTGCAGGCTGATCAGGGACTGGGACTGTGGTTACTTCATCCCCTTTGAGGCTTTTAGTGACACCACGCGGTGCACCAGTCGGCAGTGGTCGTTTACATTGGAGACACTGGGTTTGTTCAGTCGAATTCTCATACCCACAGCTAGGGCATACGATCACGTCTTTTTGCATAAGTTCAGTTTCCCTACTAGGTTGTACTGGTCTTTCCATTCGCAGTACACACGAATTTATAAAAGGAATAAATAACCAGTAAATTTGTCTTTGATCTGATAAAATCGCTTATCTCTTTAGATAAGCATTCCCTTGAAAAATCATTGGGCAACATTCAATAGTTAAATCTTCTTGGCTTGAACGATCACCCTCGTTCGATAAGTATTGGATAAAAAACTATAATTGGCACAAGTAATGAGTGTAAGTAGGTCGTTGTCTATCCCTGCAATAACATTTAAATCATTTGCGTCTGTCTCAAAAACTTGAGTCACAGTATACCGAATTTCGCGTTCTCCCGTATACAAAATTACTATATCACCCAACGTCAGTTCGTCCAATTTTGCAAAAACCCCCGGCGTACCATCCCGTAGTTCGACATGGCCCACCAAGATCACATGGCGTTCGCTGCCCGGCCTTGCAGTGCCTTCCAAATAACCTACTTTTTGGCCCAGATTAGCAACATCCCAGCCAGCTTGGGTCAAATAAACCTCAGTCACATCCGTGTAGACCTGTGCTGCCGGAATGAGTAAAACAGGCCCTTGAACCACTTGAGTGGGTGTCTGCACTTCTATACGCAGGGGGGTGTTGGTTGGGTTGCTCGGTTGGGGTACTGTGGCAGCAAGACGCCATAGCATAAAACTACTTCCAAGCACAATCCCCGCTAAAACTGCTACACTCACACAAGCAATAGGATGCTTTGGTTGTTTTCTAGGCCACATTATTTTTTATGATGACCACTAGCATCACTAAAGACCTTTAACTTGATTATACGCTAGTATCCTGACGTTAGCCTTGCAATTTGCTAACAATTCATCCCATTTCTGTCAACCTCTACATTGTCGAAATGACCACTTGGCTTTACTATTAAATACCTTTGATGCCGTGTATTGAAAATAATTAGCAGGAGTTTGGAACGGCGATGCGTGTACCTATCTCATGGCTGCGTGATTTCGTGGATATTCCGGCAGATGTGTCGGTGGAATACCTTGCCGAGCGTTTGACGCTGGCCGGATTGGAAGTAAAAGGGATTGAATATCGGGGGATTCCCCAAAGCGCCGAGCGATTTGGTGTGCCGCCGAGTGACCACTTGGTATGGAATCGGGAAAAAATCCTGTTGGGCTATATTTATGAAGTGACCGCCCATCCCAACGCCGACAAGCTGGTATTAGCTGAAGTGGATTATGGCGGCCCTCAACGCGAAACCGTCGTAACCGGTGCTCCCAATTTGTTTGAATATAAAGGTCAGGGTCAACTGAATCCACCTTTGCTGACCCCGTTTGCCCTTGAAGGTGCGGAAGTCATAGATGGGCATGGCGACGGCGTGCAGCGCATGATCCTCAAAGAAAAGGCCCTGCGCGGGATTCCCAATCGCTGTATGGTCTGTTCGGAAATGGAACTTGGTATTTCCAGCGAACACGAAGGCATCATGCTGTTAGAATATGCCACCTACAGTCGCTTTGCTCCCGGCACACCCTTTGTAGAGGTGATGGGGGATGCCATCCTTGAAATTGATATTTTGCCGAATATCGCACGTACTATGAGTATGTTGGGGGTTGCCCGTGAGGTGGCGGCACTGTTGGATTTACCCTTGCACGAGCCGGACTACACCCTGCCGCCCACCAAAGGCGAACCTGTTGAAAAGGCGATTGGTATTGAAATTACCCATCCCGAATTGAATCCACGCTTTACGGCTGCCTTACTGCGGAATATCACTATCAAGCCATCACCCGCATGGATGCAGCACCGCCTAAAACTGGTCGGTCAGCGTCCAATCAACAATGTGGTGGATGTGAGCAATTATGTCATGTTCGAAATCGGCCAGCCGACGCACGCCTTCGATTATGATATTTTGGCGCGACGTGCCAAAGGCCAGCGCCCCACCATCATTACCCGCCTGCCCGAAAATGGCGAAGAACTGACCACATTGGATGGCAAAACCCACAAGCTCGCCCCACATAATTTATTGGTGGCAGATACTGCCGGGTCATTGAGTTTGGCAGGGGTCATGGGCGGCCTCGAATCCGAAGTACAAGATGTTGATCTCGAAAAGGACTTCCCCGGCTCACAAAATATTCTGTTTGAAGCAGCGTCTTGGAATTTCATCAACATTCGCAAAACCCAGAGCAATCTGAAAGTCTACAGCGAGGCCGGGGCACGTTTCTCACGCGGGGTGCATCCAGCGATGGCAATGCGCGGCTTGATGCGCGGTATTCAATTGATGGTCGAGGTTGCGGGTGCGGAATTGGCCCCCGGCATTGTAGACAATTATCCTGCCCCACCCGAAGTCGTCACGGTTGATCTGCCGATGGCCGATGTAGAACGTCTGTTAGGATTCGATGTGCCGATTGCCGAAGCCGCTACCTTGCTGCGCCGTCTGCAATTCACGGTGGAACAAAAAGCCGACACTTTGATTGTCACCGTTCCCGATCACCGCATGGATATTGCGACAGGGGTGATTGGCCGCTCCGACTTGACCGAAGAAATTGCTCGTATTTTCGGTTATGACCGCATCCCGAATACGATTATGTTTGATGAACTGCCACCCCAGCGCGGCAACCCGGCGTTGGATTTGGAGGAGCGTGTGCGGGATTTGCTGGCTGAAGCCGGATTGCGCGAAGTGATTAATTATCGTTTCACTACGCCTGAACATGAATCCCTATTGACGCCCGATGGAGCAACTCAGTCATGGCCCAAACGTGATTATGTTGAAATTGCCAATCCAATCAGCATGGAACGCACGGCCTTGCGCCAAACCTTGCTGACAGGACTGCTGGATAACGCCATCACCAATATTCATCATCACCCACGTCAACAATTGTTTGAGATTGGCCCGGTGTTTTATGCCAAATCCAATGAGTTGCCCGACGAATTTCGGCATCTCGGATTGCTGATGGCTGGCCCACGTGATGTCGCAGGTTGGATGGGTGGTGCTTCGCTCGATAACGTAGATTTTTATGATTTGAAGGGTGTGCTGGAATCGCTGCTCACTAATCTCAAGATTCCGGCACGATCCATTGTGTATGCTGCCACCGAACATGCCAGCTTCCACCCCGGACGGACAGCCTTGCTTAAAATCAATGGCAAGGAAGTCGGAGTAGTTGGGGAAGTTCACCCATTGGTGCGTGAAGCCTTTGGTTTGGGCATGGATTTGAAGAAACCGATTTTGGCGGGAGAACTTGATCTGGATGTCCTGCTGTCGTTTGTACCCGCCGATCACACTGTCCAACCTTTGCCGCAACTGCCCCCAGCCTATCGGGACATCGCGGTGGTGGTGTCGGAAAGTACACAGGCCGCTGATCTGGAAAATATCATCTGGCAGTCGGGTGGCAAGGTCTTAAAAGAGGTCAAGTTGTTTGATGTCTATCGTGGTCAGCCGATTCCCGATGGTCAAAAATCATTGGCCTATGCGCTAACCTTCCAAACCAACTCGCAGACCCTCACTGATAAGGCCGTGAATGGTATCCAACAACAGATTATCCGTGCGCTCGAAAAAGCGGGCGCTAAATTACGCACCTAATCAATGCGTTAAAAAATGCCCTGTGCAAATCAATCACGCAGGGCATTTTTTGTTTTCGATAAAAGGACAGTCTCTTCGTTAAGGCCATCCTTTAAAATCACCTACTAATTACGTAGAGGGGAGCCGTTTTCCAACATATATTGGATACGGGCCAGTGTCTTTTCCTCGTGCATCAACGACAGGATGGTTTCACGCTCCAAGTCGAGAATGTACTGTTCGTCCACCCACTGCGGTTCGCTGAGACCACCACCCGTCAGGATATAGGCCAGTTTGTTGGCGACCACAATGTCATATTCAGTGGCATAGTTGCCTTCACGCAGCATCCACGCCCCGACCTCCAACGCCGACAGCGCGTCGCGCCCAGCGGCCCAAATCTTGCCAGACCGCAGCGGCACATAATTCGGAATCAGGTGCAGCACTTCGCGTTTGGCCTCGGCTAACAAATGGTCACGATTCATCACGATACGGTCTCCGGGGAGCAGAAATCCCATTTCGCGGGCCTGCATCGCACTTTCGGACACCTTTGCCAGCGCGATTTGTTCAAATACTTTTTGCAGATGTGGCAGGACATCAGCATTCGGGGTAGCTTCCATGACCGGATTGACGATGCGGCGCAGCAGTTCTTTGCAACCACCCCAACCGGGAATCAGACCGACGCCAAATTCGACCAGACCCATATACAATTCGCTGTGGGCCACAATCCGCGCCCCGGCCATTGTAATTTCCGCGCCGCCACCCAATGTCATGCCAAACGGTGCGGTCACGACAGGTTTGGGAGCATAACGCAGCATTTGATACAGCGTTTGGGCCGAACGCACACCGTAATCGAGTTGGTCCCACTGTTCGCTGTGAACGCCCATCACAACCATCATGAGGTTTGCACCGACGGAAAAGTTGTCGCCCTGATTGCTGATAACCAACCCGTCAAAATGATCGTCTAATCGCTTCAGAGCTTTATCTACCATCTCGATGATGTCGGTATCAATGGCGTTCATCTTGCTATGAAATTCTAGGAGACCAACGCCATCGCCCATATCCAGCAAACTTGCGCCTTCCAGCCGTTCGACTTCTTTGCTCTCGGCACGGAGGGTGTTGATGATGATAACCCGCTTATCTTCCTTGAGTGGGACATAGCCTTTCTTGGCCGGGTCATAATAACCAACAACCACACCCTTATCATTGCGTTGATAGAAGGTTGGGTGTCCGCTGTCTACCATCTCAAATACCCAACCTGCCACTTCATAACCGCTGGTGGTGAGACGGGGCAGGGTCTCCGCCACACCCACAGCATCCCAGATTTCAAATGGGCCAAGCTCGTGGGCAAAGCCCCATTTGTTGGCATTGTCAATGTCCACAATCGTATTGGCAATCTCGCCCAATTTCAGCGAGGCATAGGTAAACAGCGCGGCGTGCAGATGCCACAAATATTGTCCGGCGCGATCCTCTTCATTAAGCATGGCCTTGATACGTGCGCCCGTGTTTTCGATCTTGCGATGTTTGCCGACGCTCTCAAACCGAACTTTTTGCGGCTCTTCATATTCCAGTGTCTGCAAATTCAGGGGCATGTGGACTCGTTCGCCCTTGACCGTGACGGTTTTATAGAAGCCCTGTTTGGTTTTGCGCCCCAAGAATTTGTTACTCATTAACCAGTCAAAGAGTTGATCGGCCTTTTCGTGATGCAGCACATCGCGCCAGGGGTCATCCACCACCGCATCGTACAGATTGCGACCCACATACACACTGACATCAATTCCGACCAAATCTTGTAGGCGGAAGGTGGCTGTTTTGGGGTGTCCAATGAGTGGGCCAGTGATGGCGTCTACTTCTTCCACCGTGTAGCCATTGTCCAGCGCGTAATTGATGCCGACACTGCCAATGATGCTGATAAAACGGTTGGCGATAAAGTTGGGGGTGTCCTTACACAATACACAACCTTTACCAAGCCGCTCCGAGCCAAATTTGAACATAAAATCCACAAGGGCCGGGTCGGTTTCGGGGTGCGGGATGATCTCCAATAGTTTTAGGTAGCGGGGCGGATTAAAAAAGTGTGTGCCGAGGAAATGGCGGCGGAAATCGTTGCTGCGCCCCTGACAAATGGCAGCAATGCTTAGGCCGGAAGTATTGGTCGTGATAATTGAGCCGGGTTTACGCACGGCATCAATCCGCGCCATCAGGTCTTGCTTAATCGGCAATTTTTCAATGATAACTTCGACCACCCAATCGGCGTCGGCTAATTTTTGCAGGTCATCTTCGGTGTTGCCTGTCGTAACCAATTCCACATCAGCGGCTTTAAAAAATTGGGCGGGTTTGCCTTTAATCAAATTCGTGAGATTGCCGTTGACAAGTGCATTTCGTTTCGCGGGAGCATCACCGGGTTTGGTATCCGGGGCGGGGATGTCGAGCAGCAGCACTGGGATGCCAACACTGGCTAACAGCGCCGCAATCCCACCACCCATCGTACCAGAGCCGATGACTGCCGCCTTGCGAATTTGATAACTCATGGGGATTCCTCTTCTCCTATTTTTTGAATTCTCTAGCGCAAAGACTGACGCGCATTTCGCGGTCAGGGGGATATATTATTCAAATCGTCATTTGATTATCGGGAGAAGATTATACCCACAGTTGCGAAATGTGACACGAAGATTTCTGCTGTGTTGGCAAAACAGAATAGAAAAAAATATCTTTAGAAGGTCAAATTCTAAAGACATTTATGATTCGTTGCCCACAAAAGATTAAGGTATGTATGCTTTCAAAGCTGCGATAATACGCGCCGCACCAAGAGTTTTGCCATCTCAGTTCGATATTCGCGGCTACCCCAATGGTCGCTGGGTGGGTCAAGTTTGAGGGCTGTTAATGCGCGGTCAACATCGCCATTGGTTTCGATGAGGATTTCATCTACCGCCCCCAATGGAATCGGGTGATCGGCCACACCACACAGCGCCAACCGGACATCATGCAACTTACCGTTGGCATCGCGGTCAAGATAGCCGACTGCGCCAACAATCGGGTCATCGGCGGGAGTGCGGGATACTTTTTCGAAGGCGTGGCGAGCAGTGGGTGTGCCTTTTTCGAGTGCAATTTCAGTAATCAAGGCCTGCTGAACTTCCTGCTTCGGCGCGGTCAGCCAATTGTGAATAAAACGCGGCCAACCGTTGGCATCCACTTGAGCGTCGAGCGCAGTCAGGGCCGTCAGGAAAATCGAATTAGGCCGTTGTTCCACCAGCACATCGCCAATTGTAAGCGTGTTGCGTTGATTGATAGGCGCTTCAAGTTTTAACATCTCCGCGATGAACCCGGCATTGGGAATTTTTTCGGCCAATTCCAAGCAGGTTTGATGGGCCTTTTCCAATGTCATCATGCTGCCCAATGAAAAACCCGCATCGAATACACGGTGACGATCTAATTTTAATTTTGAAAGGTCAACTACCGCCGTCACATGGGTTGGCGATTCCCGATGCAGCGCCACGCCGCCATACAAGGGGCGGGTATTGCGTTCGGTCAATAAATGAATCGCTTCGTCAATCGTGGTGGGGTGGTGGATTGTGTTTAATCGAATCAGCATATTTGCGCCTCAAAAAAATGGGAGAGGTCAAAACCTCCCCCCATTATAGCACCTAGAACTGCTCTAAGAACCGCAGGTCATTGGCCCAGAAATTGCGGATGTCATCAATGCTGTGTTTCCGCATGGCGATGCGCTCCGGCCCCATGCCAAACGCGAAACCACTCCAAACTGTCGGGTCGTAGCCGCCATTTTGCAGCACCACCGGATGCACCATACCACAGCCCATAATTTCAATCCAGCCGCTGTATTTACAGACCGAGCAGCCTTCACCGCCGCACAACGAACACGACACGTCCACTTCCATGCTTGGCTCGGTGAAGGGGAAGTACGAAGCGCGATACCGCACTTGTGCGTCCTGCCCATACATGCGCTTGGCAAATTCGGCGATGGTGCCTTTCAAATCCGACATACGGATGCCCCGGCCTACCGCCAAGCCTTCGACCTGATGGAATTGTATTTCGCTGCGGTTGCTGATTTGTTCATAGCGATAACACATCCCCGGCAGAATCACGCGGATGGGCTTTGTGCCGTTATCGCCATATTCCCACATGGCACGAACCTGCCCGCCGGAGGTATGGGTACGCAAAATGACATCTTCCTGCGTGGTATAGAAGGTGTCTTGCATATCCCGCGCCGGGTGATAGGGAGGAATATTTAACATCGTGAAGTTGACTTCATCCGACTCGACATCGCGGGAACGATAGACTTGGAAGCCCATCTCGCCCCAAATGGCCTGAATGCGGCGTAGCATTTGGGTGCTAGGATGCAAACCACCTGTTGGACGTGGACGCCCCGGTAGGGTGACATCCAATTCGCCCTCTTCCAATGACCGCCCCAATTCAATTTGGCGGATGGCGGTGGTGCGTTCTTCATGGGCCGTTACGAGCAAGTTTTTAATGTCATTGGCCCGCTTCCCAAAGGCAGCGCGTTGATCTTCCGGGAGTTTGCCCGTTTCGCGCAGCATCAAGGTTAACTGGCCTTTGCGCCCCAAGAATTTGATTTCCCACCCTTCAAGGGTCTCCGAATCATTGATGCCCTTTAGTTCCTGTAGCGCGTCTTGATAGATTTTTTCGAGTTCCGCTTGCATTCCTCACCTCATCAGAAAATAGAAACCGAGTGATAGTAACACCAGCCATAGAGTTGATGCGAAAAATGTCACAATTCGGCGGCGCATCCGGGCTTGATAACCAATTGGCTCGTGATACCCCGAACGCCGCAGGGCAATACCCATCGCAATCAGCGATGACCATACCCCGATCACAACAATAATAACGCGCTCAATTGGGCTGGCGGGCATCTCCAAAACTTGCTCCTGAAAAATCAGGGTAAACAATACCAACCAAGTCACCAATAGAAAACGCTCAAAATAGGGCAGCCATGTCGTGCGCAGTGTATTTTCAGAGAGTTGGGCTTCATGTAGGGGAGTCCGACCTCCACTGACATATGCCCCCATTGCACGCGACACAACATCGTACAAAGTTTTATCAATACTTCTGCCCTCTGGCTCGTCTCTGGGCGATTGCATAAACGACCCCCTTAACCAAAGGCCATGAAAATGCAAAAGCGCCCGCCCATGATACGATTTTTCCCCAAAAACCGTTATCAGGGACGAGCGCCGTATATTTCACCGTACTCGCGGTACCACCCTGTTTGCCCGGTCACATGACCAGACCACTTGATTCCACCCATTAACGCCGGGTTTTGCGGAGCTACTTACACAGCAAATTGTTATGCCTTCAGCAGTCGGCTCCGGAGTGAATTCGGCGGGTTGCGGCGCGGTGGTGGCTTGCAGCCAATGGCCTCCACTCTCTGACAATTGCGCTTCCAATGGCCCGCGTACTGGTCTCCCTCAATGCCTTTGGTGAAAATGAGTATGCCAGAAAGTTACCTATGGGTCAATAGGATGGCCTCCAATTTGGCGACACCTCAATGCTTTTTGTCATAATTTTACGATACACCTTAGCTATATCCTGTTATTAAGGATTGAAATTTCAAGAACTACGCTAAAATGAACTATAATCCTATCTGCGTTGATCACTATAACGAGAAACGAGAAGTCGTGTGGAACTCCAAACCAAACAACTAAATCCCCAAGCAGTTCTCATACATATCAACGGACGTTTTGATGCGGCAGTGGTTGAACAGGTCAAGCGGGTATGGATTGAAGACGAGACAATTCATTTTGTCGTTGCTGACCTTTCAGAAACTACCTTTATTGACTCTATCGGCTTGGCGACCCTTGTCAGCGGTCTAAAATCTACTCGACAGCGGGGTGGCGAACTCATTTTGTTAAAACCAACCGAACCGGTCAAAGTCATTTTGGAACTGACGCGCATGAACATGGTTTTTAAGATAGCGACAACCGTAGATGAAGTGGAAGCCCTCACAAAAGCACCATGACTGATCGAACGCTGGATGAGGTTTTCGCCTATAAAAAACGCATTGCCGAGCTTGAGTCTGAGCTTGACGAAATGACCATTGCTTTGGCCCAAGCATGGGATCAGTTGGTGCCGTTTTTGCAGGCCGCCCCCACCCAAGCCACCTCGACCCTCGATATTGTGCCTGTCCTCGAATCCATCATCGCGGCTATTGATGCCCGGATGGGCGCGGTTTATCTCAAACACGATGATGAATGGCTGACGATTCCGCTTGAAATGGTCAATGTACGCGATTTCTACAAGCATCTTGACCAATTGGAATCGGGCCAGATCATCCATATGCACAACATTCCGGCATGGCATGGTAGACCAACACATTGGATGTTTATGCCCATTCTCATCAATGGGAAAGTCGTTGGCGCAATCGGGGTAGGGCTTGAGGAGGGCGAGCGCGAATTTACGGCTTTAGATGCGCGGGTATTGACCCGCATGACCGAACGGGCCGCCAGCCAAATTGTTGCCGCCAACCTAGCTGAAAGCCAAGCCCGCGAAGCCCAACTTGCCCGTGAAGTCCAAATCGCCAGCCTTATCCAACGGTCTATCCAACCCTTGACTGTGCCACATTTACCCACCATTGAAATGGCTGCCCATTGGATGCCTGCCTCAACCGTTGGCGGCGACGCATGGGGCTGGGTACTACAACCCTCTGGTCAATTGGCCTGCTTCATTTTGGATGTGGCGGGTAAGGGGCTTCCGGCGGCGTTGGGGGCGGTTTCGCTGCATACAGCCCTAAAAATGACTCTACATCTAGGTTTGAACCCAGTGGATGCGCTGGCAACAGTGAATAACGAAGTCTATGAAGCCTATACCAACGCGGGGCTTTTGGCAACAGCTACCGTCATCAGGATTGACCCCAATAGTGGTGAGGTTGAACATGCCAACGCAGGTCACACCCCGACCCTTGTACGGACTGGAAACAAATGGTCGCTCTGGAACGCTTCGACCCCACCGTTGGGAGTTTTGCCAGATATTAAACCACAATGCGACTATCGAATTTTGCAACCGGGCGACCTGCTCATTTGTTATAGTGACGGTTTTAGCGAAATTGAGACCCCGCATGGATTTTGGGGAACGCAGGGACTGTTACATGCTATCCCAGACCATGCCACGAGTATTGAATATGCCGTTCAAAATATCATAGCGGCGGTTGAAAATCTTCCGAATTATGGCGCTGCTGCTGATGACCAGACCATTATGGGCTTGTCGTTTTTGTAGAGATGGCCTAGCAAGGCATTGATGATGGTATATGACAAAATGATCATTACTGCGGACTTCGCCGAACTGCATAAGGTTTCGGAGTTTATCGAGGGTGTTCTCAATCGGGTGGATTCTCACGCACGTTCTCAAATGGTATTGGCAATCCACGAGTTATGTCTCAATATTGTTGAACACGCCTATGCTGGGGCACCCGGCAGTATTGAATTGGAAGTCTTTTTAGAGAACAGTCAGTTTGAACTGCAAGTCCATGATGATGGGCCACACGCTTATTTTGGTACGCCCGAAATTATTCCGCCCGATCCTAATGACTACCCTGAGGGTGGTTGGGGATTGTATATCTTGCATCAGGTTATGGACAATATCAACTATCGGCGGTTGGAAGCGGGTAATGAATGGCGACTGTTGAAGAATTTGGAGTAATCGAGTAATGACCCCCATAGTGTTAGTGGTAGATGATGAAAGCGTGACACGGCGGCTCGTCGCTTACACCCTGAAAACCTTAGGGATTGAAGTTATTGGAGCGGCGGATGGATATGAGGCGCTCGCTATCGCCAAAGAACAGGTTTTTAACCTTGCAATTGTGGATATTGGCCTGCCGGATATGGACGGTTTTGAATTGATTCGTCATCTTAAAGCGGATGATAAAAATGCCAACATCCCCATTATTACCTTTACGGCACGGAACGAACCCCAAGACGAGGCAATAGCTTTTGAATTAGGCGCAGTTGGGTTTCTTTATAAGCCATTTAGTACCCAAGAACTGCGTGAGATTGTGACCAGTCATCTGCAAATGGAATAGTCTTACTGCTACCAGATTTTTGAGGCCAGCGTGTTAATCCCCAACGGGTAATTTGCCGACATCATAGAGACGTCCAGAATTTTCACGTTTGCTTTCAACGGGGAAGCTCAGTGTAAATTTAAATAGACTGCCGTGCCCCACCTCGCTTTCGACCTCGATTTTTCCACCCATCAGTTGTACAAGCTGCTGTGCGATTGCCAAACCTAGCCCTGTTCCGCCATACCGTCGAGTGGTTGACCCATCGCCCTGTATAAAACTATCGAAAATTCGAGCGATTTGTTCTGGGGGGATTCCGATACCCGTGTCCTGTACCTCGAAACACAGCCGGGTCAGCGCTGGTGTAACGGCCACCTGCCGAACCGCGATGCGTATTTCGCCCTCCTGTGTGAACTTCACCGCATTGCTGGCAAGATTGTAAAGCACTTGGTACAGGCGGTTTCTATCGCCAATAACCCGTGCTACCACCTCTATCTCTGTCACAAAGATCAAGTGTTTGGCCTGCAACTGCCGCTCCAAATTCGCCTTTACCTCAGCGACCAATTTATTCAGGTCAATGAGTTCATTTTCAAGCACCAATCGTCCTGCTTCGATTTTGGAGAAATCCAAGACGCTGTTCACGATATACAGGAGTTTTTGACTGCTTTCGTGGGCAGCTTCTGTAAAATCGTACTGTTCAGAGTTGAGGGGGGTCTCCAATAGCAGTTCCAACATACCAATAATGCCCGTCATGGGAGTGCGCAGTTCATGGCTCATCTTCGATATGAATTCATTTTTGATTTTTGCTAGGCGAAGTTCTTCGTCGCGGGCCTGAATGAGCAGGTGGGCATTTTGCTGGCGTTCCAACAAGCGGGCATAACTTTCGGCAATCGTTCGAAGCGTGGTAATTTCTTCCGGCAACCATTCACGGGTGCGCCGTCTTTCATCAAACCCAATGAATCCTTGCAACTGCCCCCCAAAATAGAATGGCAGCACCAAAACGGTCTCAATTTTTTGGCGTATCAAAACTTCGCGTATATCCGGAGGCAGTTCAGAATTATGAGTGGGTGCAATCACCCCATTGTGCATGAGCAGCGGCACAAGGGAGGGGAAAAGCTCCTCGTAAGGTATATCTCGACGAAGCTCGAATTGGCTTTGAATCTCTGGGGCACACCATTCCAACACGTTATCCATTAGGGGTTCATTGACCCTAAAGCGGAATACGAAGGCCCGCGTCACATCAAAAAATTTGCCAGTGATTGCCAATGCCTTTCGTATAGCGTCGTCGTCTTCATTATGTAAAAACAGATGGGTGATTTGCCGCAAGACTTGTTCGAGTTCCAACAATCGCGCCTGACGCTGTTTGGCACGGGCCGCATCAGTGACATCTCGATAATGCCATAGATTCCCTAAGTGTTCTCCAGCAAAAGTAATGGGCACATAATCGCGCTCCAATACCCGGCCATCTTTAAGCACTAGTTCTTCGGCAACCACCATTGTTCGGGCGGTTAGGATGGCTTCAACACGCTCATTGAAATTTGGATCGGCAAATAAATGCGGAGAGGCTTCGGCGGCTGCGCGGCAGTTGTTCCCAATCAACAATTGTGGTGGGACAGGAATCATGAAGAGCCTGCAAAAAGCCTCATTGACCAGAACTATTTTACGGTGTTCATTTTCTACCAAAACCCCATCTTGTAGATTCTCAATCAGGGTACTTAGATGTTGTGTAGTGAGTATAAGTTCATCGTGAATCTTTTTCCCATCGGCTATGCGGTTTTGTAATTCTTGTTGGTGATCACCTTCTAATTGATTACGATGATGGATGCACAGGATGAGCAGTGTGTTGACGAACGTCAAGAACAAGACCGAATAAAGGATTTCGTCTTGGGGAAGAAAACTCCATAAGATCAACAGGGGCAATATCGAAAGGATCGCAATGATGATGGCGGTACGTAGAGATAGCAGCAGACCACTTAGCAGCACGACCACCACCAAATAAATCGCGTATCCGCCTATGACCGATGAGTCAATGATAATGGAGGTATAGATACCTAAAAAGGTAAGGACAACTGCCGGACGTGCCGCCAATTTATAGTATGGTGAACGACTGAGCCGATAGATAACAGATAGACCTATTAAAACAAGCAAGATAAGCCCTAGCTCAATATGTTGAACAATGCGACGCTGGCTGTTTGCTTCAACGCTTAAAACGAGGCTGACAAGAGTAAGTCCGATAAATAGAATGAGCAGTGAGGTTAAGAGACGCGCTTGTCGTCTCGCATCAGGATACTCAAGCGAAGGATGTGGCCGGGTTAGCTGCTGCCAAAGATTCTCAAAATATTGAGTTGGGTTCATCTCATACTATTATAAATCATCGTAAACTAGCTTATAGATAAGCATAACACAGACCACCCAAAATGGCTGTTAATATTTCCATCAGCTAACACATCCGCTCCTTTAGAAAAAACTGGAAAAAATAGACTACCCCCCTGATAGAAAAATAGAGTATAATAGTTAAACGCTTAACTACTATTTATTTTTAAGATCAGATTGAATTTTTATGCCAACCTTAGCTGAAGTTGCCGAAAAAGCAGGCGTTTCGATAGCCACTGTCTCAAAAGTGCTATCCAATACTCCCTATTTCACCGAGGAAACTCGCCGCAAAGTGATGTCGGCGGTTGAGGAATTAGGGTATCTACCCAATCTGGCGGCCCGTGCGCTATCCTCCGGCAAGACACATCTCATCGGGGTGGTCTTCCCCTATGTCTATGAAGGCATCTTCACTGATCCCCTCGTGCAATATATTTTGGAAGGTGTTGAAGCAGAATGTAACGAACGGGGTTACAACATCCTTCTCAGCACACCCCGTCTCAGCCCTGATGGCCCAGACGAAAATTATCGTCGTTTGCTCCGAAGCAGCTATCTGGATGGCATAGTCGCATTAGATAATGTCCCCCTCAGTTCGGTACTGTCATCAGACCTGCGAAAAAATACGCCTGCGGTTGCTATCGGCTATGGTGATCATCCCAATTATGTTCGCAGCGACGATCTACAGGGCAGTACCGCTTTAATGGAGCATGTTATCGGTTTGGGGCATCGCCGCATCGGAGTTTTGACCGTTGATGAGTCCCTGCACTATTCCATTCAAATGCGGCATGTCGGACTGGATCAGGTGGCGGAGGAGGCCGGGTTAAATTATGCCCATTTCCCCAAGTATGATCTGGGCGATTTTTCAATCGCCAGTGGGATGCGGGGGGCAGCAGCGCTTTTGGAACAATACGCCGACCTTACGGCATTGGTCTGTATCAATGACCGCATGGCGTTAGGGGCGATTCAGCAAGTCCAAAAAATGGGCCTGAAAGTGCCCGACGACATCACCATCGTCGGTTATGACGACATCCTCTCTGCCCAACTATTTTCCCCTGCGCTCACCACGATTGACCAGCGTGCGCCGGAGCTAGGACATCGGGCAGCCCAAATGTTATTTGCGCTTCTCAATAATGAAAATCCCGACTCGGTGGTTATTCCGACCCAACTGCGTGTCCGAGAATCATCGGCTCCACCGAAAGTATCTCGCTAGTAAAAATGCCATTGGAAAGGAGAACGTCTCAGCGATTGAAAAAAGCGGGAATTGATTTTTATACCCTTGTTTTCTTTGAATCCGTTTCGAGTGATTTAGGAGGTCTCTAAAATGTTTAAGCGTTTACTCGTACTGGTGATTCTGGCGGCACTGCTGCTGCCCGTGTTTGCGGTCAATGCACAGGATGAAATCACCCTGCGTTGGCGTACCCGCCCTGACAATCAGGCCGAAATTGATGTTTACCAAGCTGCCAGCGACGAAATTGACGCCGCGTGGGATGGCGTAACCCTCCAATATGAACCCGGTGGTTCCGAAACCGCCAGCTATCAGGACGTGTTGGTTACTGAACTGACGGGCGGCACTGCCCCTGATGTGTTCTGGATTCCCGGCACCGATGTGGCCCGTTTTGCAAAATTGGGCTTGATCCTGAACCTGAATGACCTCGCCGCCCAGTCCGAAGGTTTCAGCATTGAAGATTTCTATCCCCAGATTATGGAACACCTCACCTATTCTCTGGATGGTAGTGATACGCTGTGGGGATTGCCCCGCGATGCATCGGCGTTTGCCATCTACTACAACGAAGACCTCTTCGACGAAGCAGGCCTAGATTACCCGGCTGAAGGCTGGACATGGGAAGACTTCCGCGCCGCTGGTGAAGAAATTACCGCGCTGGGTGGCGACATCAAAGGCTTTGGCATGAGCAACTGGTGGGCGCCATATGGCTATTTTGTCAACGCCGCTGGCTCTGGGTTCTTCAATGAGGACTATACGGGCTGCGGTCTAGCGAATGAAAATACCGTTGTTGGCCTAGAAGCTCTGGCAAGCCTCTATGAGGACGGCCTAGCTGTGCCCTATGGCGAAGACCCTGAACCTGTTTTCCATGCTGGCAATGTGGGTATGTTTATGAATGGTCGTTGGGCGACTCCCGGTGTAGTGGCAAATGCCACATTCGGTTGGAATGTCGCCGAACTACCCGTTGGCCCCGGCGGCCCCAGCAACTGGCTGTTCTGGGGTGCGTATGTGGTCAATGCCAACACTGAACACCCACAGGAAGCATGGGAACTGGTTATGAAACTGACCACTCCCGAAATTCAGGGCAAGATTGCTGGTTTGGGTGCCAACATCCCCAGTCGTGTAGGTGGTTCGGGTGTAGAAGATTTCCTAGCCACATTCTCTGATCTTGGTATTAACAACCAAGCATTCATCAATGGCTTGACCTATGGTGTTGCCGAAAACCCAGTGTGGGCGGGTGACTGGCCGGGTATCGTAACCATTCTCGACAGTCAAGTCGCGTCGGTAGTTGGAGGCGATCTATCGCCGCAAGAATTCGCCGACACCATCTGTGCTCAGATTGATCCATTCTTTGCCACTGAATAAAATACCGTTATAACCTCACGGGGGGGATAGGCAATCCTCCCCTTTTTTCCCCAATCATCATTTGAGTTAGGGCAAGGGGACGAAAATTATATGGCGACTTTAACAAAAACCGGGAATATCGGCCCAATGAGGGAGCAGAAAAATCTTCCATTGGCAATCCCCGCCAGTATTGCTTTGAATATTGCCACTATTTTGATGAGTGTTTTGCTGGCATTAAGTATTTTTGAATTAAACGAGTTTTATGCGTTAGGCGATACCGTTCAATATTTTGTGGGGGGCATCGCGCTTATTCCTGCGGTTGCCGCCCTTGCTGCGGTTATCCTGCTGATTATGAAAAATCCAAATGGGCGTTTTCTGTCTCTCGCCCTACATTTTTTGGGGATGATGGCTGCGTTTATTTATTTGTTGCATATCTGGGGCATATTTACTGGCTTTGACGCCATCGCTGACGCTATCTATGATAACTCGATTTGGCTGTGGGGTTTGGTGATTGCCTATGCCCTCTATTGGTTTGCAGGTCGTTTGGATAATAGTAAACCCCTTAGCAGTCGTATCGAGATGGTAGCGGTTGGAATTGGCATGTTGGCGCTAATCGGCTTGCTGTTTTTTGGTGGCATTTTGGAAGCGACAGCCGACATCTTGGGCAAATACGACCAACTAGAGACATGGGTGGTGACTGCCCTCATGGTCATCTTTGGAATTGTGGCCTATGGCATACTGACATTGGGGGAATATTTTGGCGAGACCACCGACCAGCGCACCGCATGGCAGGGGTGGTTGATGCTATCCCCCAATATTATTGGTTTTATGATTTTTTTCGCAGGGCCGCTGCTGCTGTCCCTCTATCTCAGTTTTACCGATAGCGTCGGGGTCAAAGAGCCAAATTTCATTGGGCTGGATAATTACAGCCAAGCCCTTTCGCTTCAATTTAAAGCGCAGGGCGAAGACGACCAATATGCTCAGGACGCGCTGGATGCAGGCTACCGAGTATTAGAGACTATCAAAATAGGCAATAAAACAACAGTTATCGGGGCGAAAGATGTCTATTTTTGGATCAGCCTCCGCAATACTTTTATGTTTTGTTTGATGCTGATTCCCCTAGCGACGATCCCCGCGCTGCTGTTGGCGGTGGTGCTCAATTCCAAGATACCCGGCATGAAAATCTACCGTGCGGCATTCTTCTTACCATCCGTTGCTGCTGTGGTTGGGATTGCCCTCATCTGGCGTATCGCCCTCTATAGTTCCAGTATCGGGTTTATCAACTATGCCCTGACCGAATTTACGAGATTCTTGAACGACACTTTTGGCACTTCTTTTGCCGATACGGAAATCGGTTGGCTCAGTGATACACGCTATATGATGTTCTCAATGGTACTCATGGCGGCGTGGCAGGTGGTGGGGTTCAACATGGTGCTGTTTCTGGCGGGTATTCAGGGGATTCCAAACGACCTCTATGAAGCAGCCCAAGTGGACGGCGCGAATCAGTTAAATCAATTCCGCTTTATTACGCTCCCCCAACTCCGTCCGACCACCTTTTTTGTGGTTGTGACGACCATCATTAATGGCTTGCAGGTCTTTAATGAACCCTTTGTGCTGTTTCGTGGTGCGGCCTTCCCGGATGAAGTGCGTACCGCCGTGTTGAATCTCTATCTTAGGGGTTTCCAAGATATTCTGTTCGGCTATTCTTCGGCGTTGGCATGGATGCTCTTTGCCATCATTTTTGTGGTCACGCTTATCCAATTCCGCATTAACCGCGAAAAGACGGCCTAAGGAGACCCAACCATGCAAAAAGAACCGAACCATGAACTCAGAGTATGGGCCTCGCGCGGTTGTATCCACCTGTTTCTGCTGACTTTTGGCTTTATCATGTTGTTTCCCTTTATTTACATGATTCTGGCCTCATTAAAAAACAATCAGGATTTTGCGGGTAATCCACGCCGCCTGCTGCCTTTTACCCAACTCGACACGGATTTTCAGGATACCCAAGTCCCGCTGTATTCCTTTGACGTTAATGGCAGCAAACGGGATGCCGTAATTGCCAGTGGTGATGATGATAAAGTGGAATTTGGGTATTTGACCACCCGTACCTTACTTGAGGCCGAACTTAAAAATGATACCCACGCCAATGCCCGCCGCCGACCCGAAGTTTATTTGGCCCTGCCGATTGGCTGGGTTACAAGCGATGGTACAGAAGTCGAACTAGATAAAACCTCTGGTGCTGAAATTACCCTGAGCCGAGCCGACACTAAAGTCGAATTAACAGATCGCAACAATCGTACCAATGAATTTACTGCCTATAACCTGATGATGGATGGACAAGCCCAAAGCACAACACTAGCTCTTTATGACATTACCGTTCCCTTGTTTGCCTACAGTGGCGGGCAGCTAAAAGGGGATGAATGGGTGCTGGTCAATACCGGGCGCGAAGAAACGCTCTTAGATAACGAGGGTAATGATCGGGGCTATTTGGTTTTTGAGTTGCACAGTGGCGATTCAGTTCGAGAATTGCTAATGGCTTCCAATTCAACGGTGACAGCCTTCGTTGACCCCCAAGATATTGGTTTTGTGGTGTATACCACACCCGTCGAAACGGTCAAAGCGGCGGAAAAAGTCGAATTCCAACTTACGAATTACGATACCGTTTTGGGGCGGGGTGAAGACCAGAGCCTCAAACTAGACCGCCCCTTGGTGAACACGGTTCTTGTGACCATCTCGGTGGTCTTGGGGCAAATTGTCACCTCGGTGTTTGGGGGTTATGCGTTTTCGCGGATTGATTTTAGAGGGCGTGATACGCTGTTTCTTGCCTACCTCGGTTCAATCATGATCCCCTTTGTCGTGTTGATTGTGCCGATGTATAAGCTCATGGTGGCGATTGAATGGAATGACCGGATCGTTTCGCTGATCGTGCCTTGGATATTTTCAGCTTATGGCACGTTCCTGATGCGTCAGTTTTTTGTGACCTTTCCCAAAGAAATCGAAGAAGCCGCTTTATTGGATGGATGCAGCCGTCTACGGATTCTGTGGCGCATTTTTGTCCCCCTTAGCACCCCGGTTATCGCTACACAGGCCATTTTCACCTTCCTCTATGCATGGAACAGCTTTATCTGGCCGCTGGTGATTATCAGTACCAATAATAAAGACAATCACGTGCTGACTCTATCATTGATTACCTTGAGCAACATCCACGCCGATAAACCTAACTTGGTGCTGACCGGGGCCGCCGTGATGATCTTGCCGCCGATTTTGGTGTTTATCCTTGCCCAGAAGTATTTTGTAGAAGGCATTACATCCTCTGGCTTGAAAGGATAATCTATTTTCGGGTAAGCTATCTCAACATTTGAAACTGGAAACTTAAGGGGGACGGCTCGCATCGGGTCGTCCCTCGTTCATCATTTAACAAACGCCTTATTTTATCTAACCCCTCAACTAGATGGAGTGTCCTCATGTCCGTTTTGACCGGATGTGCCTACTACCCCGAACAATGGCCCAAAGAGTATTGGCCCAACGATGCTCGTATGATGCGCGAAGTCGGTCTCAGCGTCGTGCGACTTGCCGAATTCGCATGGGATAAGATGGAACCAAGTGCGGGGGTTTATGATTTTGATTGGTTGGAAGAGGCCATCGAAATCTTGGCGGCGGAGGGCCTCAAAATTGTTCTCTGCACCCCCACGCCAACCCCACCCCCATGGCTAACCCATCGGTATCCTGACATTCTGCGGGTTAATGAGCAGGGGATTCGCATTAGCCCCGGTGCGCGGCGTCAGCCCTGTGGCAATGTTCCGGCCTTTCAAGAACACGCTTTTAATATCACAACCCGTATCGCCGAGCGCTTTGGTCAACATCCGGCGGTCATTGGCTGGCAGATTGACAACGAATTTGGGGTGGGCCAGACTACCCGCTGCTATTGTGACCACTGTCGTCGCCGTTTTCATGAATGGCTGCGCGAGAAATACGGCACACTCGACAGCCTAAACGCGGCATGGGGCACGCAGTTTTGGGGCATGACCTACCGCGATTGGGTGCATATCCCGATTCCCGGCATCACCACCGAACCACAAAGCCCCTCCATGCTGCTAGACTATCGTCGTTTTTCATCCAACACATGGGAACGTTTTCAGCGCAAACAAATCGAAATTTTGCGCCCCTTGTCCCCCGGACGTTGGATTACCCATAATTTTATGATTCGACACTGGTCATTAGATTACTGGAAACTGGCCGAAGATTTGGACTTTGTTTCTTACGATAATTATCCACATGGTATGTCGGGGCCAATCGAGACCGCCCTCAATCTGGATTTGATGCACAGCTTCAAGCGCCAACCTTTTTGGGTGATGGAGCAGCAACCGGGGCCAGTCAATTGGCATCTTTATAATCCCCCTGTACCTGAAGGGCAGATACGGCTGTGGAGTCATCAAGCAATAGCACATGGGGCGTCGGCGATTATTTATTTCCGTTTTCGGGCCGGACGCACGGGTCAAGAACAATATCATCGCGGCATCTTAAAATGGGATAACAGCCCCGATCAGAGCTATTATGAAAGTCAACAAGTCAGCCGTGAAGTTTCACCCCTGCCGAGTTTCACTCGCCCCCAAGCCAAAGTTGGCATCGTGTACGATTATAATGATTTGTGGGCAATCGAACTTGAACCCTATAACCGCGATTTCAGCTATTACACCCTCGTCAATGAAATTTATGCGGGCTTTTGGAAACACAATATCGCAGTTGATTTTTTGCCACGCGGAGCAGATTTAGCAGGTTACGAGACGGTGATTATCCCTGCCCCGATTTTGATTCACCCCGGTGAGGTCGAAAAATGGCAAAAGTGGGTCGAACACGGCGGACGACTGATCTATACATTTCGATCCTACGTGCGGCACGCCAGCAATATCGCTACAGCCTGTACTCTCCCTGTTGGTCTAGCTGATTTGATTGGGGCGCGGGTGCGCGATTATTATAGTGTGCCACCCGAAAGTTATACCGAATGGCCCAGTCATCGCCCCGGCAAACACGTTCAGCAGACCAGTGGTGCAAAAACCCATTTTGCCTATAAAATTTGGGCAGAGGTGTTAGAATCCAGTACCGCTCGACCCTTGCTTATGTATTCCGATGGTCGCCTCGCCAATCAAGTCGCTGCGACGGTGAATGCGGTGGGATCAGGTGAAGCGTTTTATATTGGCTGCTGGCCCGAAAATTTTGCAGCTTTGCTCGAGGCGCTCCAAATTACCAGTCAGTCTGTAAAATTAGGCACTTTACTGGGTAATGATGGCTCAAGATGGCAAGTCGAAATGAACCATGCTGATAGCCCAACAGATAGCTTGTCAGGATATGATGCACGTTATACAAGGATAGATGGCTGATGAAAGACCCAAAGATCGAAATAGATTATCACTCGCCTTATGACGTGCAAAAGGAAACATGGGAGCACGGCTCTATTTGGCGTGGAATAGAGGAGATTTTCATCGAACTTGGCGACGATCATTGGTACGGTGGGGGCGGCTTGGTTCACCAACAGTGGCCGCTAGAAAAAATTGCCATGTATGCGGCCCCTTTTATCACCAGCGACAACGGGCGCACGGGTTTGCTTGGTATCTTGCATCCCTTTTGGTGGAATTCCAAAGGTGGTGGGGTGCTGGTCGAAGGGGATGATGTCGAAGTTGGTTTTAATGCTCCCATTCATGGCGAACCACCCCAACATAGCTTTTCAGCGGCTGCCCCTTTTGACATCCGCCCTCAGCTAGCCGCGGGCATCGAAACAACCCAGCAACTACGCATCAAGGGCAAAAACTTGACGCTACGTTTTTTTGAATGTGATAATCCCCGCCAAGTCGTGGAAGCCTTTTGGACGCTGTTGAAAATCGCCCCGCCGCCACCCGATTATGTCATTGAAAAGCCACTCTGGACAACTTGGGCACATTTCAAAAACCATATTTCACATGATAAGGTGCTTGGTTTTGCCCATAAGATGGTGGAACATGGCTTTTCTTGTAGCATTCTTGGCATTGACGCTAAATGGCAGGATGAATTTGGCAACACCCGCTTTGATTTAGGAAAATTCCCTACTCCGGCCCAGACCATCGCGGCTTTGCATGAAATGGGCCTGCATGTGACGCTGTGGTGTGTGCCGTTTTTTATGGAGACGTCGGCCCACTTTAAGCCCGCGCTTGAATTGGGGTATGTCATCAAAAATCCCGATGGCACGCCCTACATTGGGACATGGTGGGAAGGCAAAGCGGCCTTTTTGGATGTCACTAATCCCGATGCGATGCGCTGGCACTTGGATAATTTGGAACGACTTGCCAAAGAAATCAACTTGGATGGCTATAAGTTCGACGCGGGGGAGGCGATGTTTTATGACATCCCCAACACCGTGCGGCATCATTCTGGCGCACCGAATTACGCCACCCACCACTATATTGAAAATGCCGCTCAACGTTTTGCATGGTCAGACAGCCGTTCGGCATGGTTTAGCCAATCGCAACCCATGTTGTTTCGCCAGTGGGACAAGGCGACCCAATGGGGCCACGCCAATGGTCTTGCCAGTGCAATTACCCAAGCCATAACCATCCATTTATTGGGCTATCCCTACAGCTTCCCCGATATGATAGGGGGCAATCAATATGGTGAAGATAAACCTACCGCCGAACTGTTGATTCGCTGGACACAGGCCGTCGCGCCCATGCCGATTATTCAATTCAGCATTCCTCCATGGGAGTATGGCGAAGAGTGTGCCAAGATTTGTGCCCGCTATGCCCAATTACATGGCGACCTAGCAGGGTTAAACAAGTCGCTGGCCCGTCAGCAAGTGCCGATTGTCCGCCCGATTTGGTGGTTAGCCCCCCAAGATGAGGCTGCACTGGTTTGTGATGATGAATACTTGATTGGTGAGGAGTTATTGGTCGCCCCGGTTATGCAAGAAGGCGCACGTCAGCGCGACATCTATTTGCCATCGGGGACATGGGCCAGCTATTGGGATGATTCTGAACAGCACACAGGTGGTCAATGGCTGCGCGATTATCCAGCCCCGTTGGATGTACTGCCGCTGTTTGTGCGAGTGAGTTGATTTGAAAAGGGCGACCTGTGCAACATCGCCCTTTTTGTACCTACCTTAGCCCTGCTGATATTCCTCGAATAAGAAATCGAAACGCTCGATACTGTCACTCAATCCGCCGATTCGATGCCGCGCGAGCCAGTTGGTTTTTTGCTGCTCTACCAATCGTCCCAATTCCGCTGCCAATTCCTTAGACGACTGAATGGGTTCACCCATTACCCACAGCATCCGTTTGGCGGCATGACGCAGTAAATCAGCGGCTTGCTGATATTCTAAAATGATGAGTCGGCCTTCCTCGGTCTCGATTCGTGTTTGCGGTAGCCATCCGATAATCGCATCCACCTGCTGAATGAAATTTCGCAATTTTTCAACTGTGATGGGTTGATCGGCCTTATCCAGTGCTGCCAAAATAAATTGACGTGGCATCTGCAAACTGTAAATGAGCGTATTCCCATTATGCCGATGGGGGTCAATCAATTGATAGACATTGCCCAAATCATAGGCCAGTTTTCCCATGACCCCGGCCTTGTCGTGGAAGGCATATAAATCCAATGCGGCTGCAATGTCGAGATCGGTATTAGTTGCCACACACCATGACATCGCCGCGCCATATGCAAAGCCAAGATAGGCAGTTGAAAGCGGTTGCCAATGCCCACCATCGCCCCATTCGGTATTGAGATACCCTGTTGCCCTATATTTACGCCCATTGGTCGCGGCGGTGCGTAAATTACTCATCGCGTTATCGGTGCGGCCCACCAAACTGTTCCATGTTGAAGTGCCGGGGCAAACATAAAATTCCAGCCCTGCCGCTGCCATCATCTCACATTCGGATTCGGCTGGGTCGTTGGCCTCATATCCCCATAACATCGGAATGGCATCCGCAGGCAGTTCGGGTACAAGATCGGGATATTTCACAATGATGTCGCCCCAAAACTGCATTTGATGTCCGCTGGCGGCAACTTTCTCGTGCAGTTTCAGCAAATATTCTAGATACACCCGTCCCCCTCGTTCTTGAACAGCGGCTTGGCTTTTGCCTTTACCCAATTCCCATGGCTCATCTCCCCCGACATTAAACAGGCGGCTGGAGAAATGAGGCAGGAGTTCATCATACAAGCCGTAGATTAATTCCAGACTACCGAAGTCAAGCGGATTAAGAGTGCTGGGGGGGCGAATTTTGCCGGGTAAATCCCACGACACGCTGAAACCTTCCGGTTTTTCTGCCAATGGCAAATAACGCGGAAATTTGAGCCAGCGTTCCATATGACCGAGGCTGTTTTGATTGGGCACGAGTTGGATATGCCGATGACGGGAATAGGCATCCAATTCTAAAATTTCTTGTCCGGTAAAGGGGGATGCCTCGGCCCACACCTCGCGGTGATGTTGATAGGCAAAGGTATGTTCCATATACAATTGCAGTTGATTGACTTTCCAACTCGCCAGCTTGTCAATCAAGGTATACAACGTGTCCATTGTCGGCACACGATCCCGGCTGACATCCAACATCACCCCCCGCGCCGAAAAATCGGGGAAATCTTCGATGGCTAGGGTGGGCAATTCGCTGCCGTAGAATTGCAGCAATTGGCTTAACGTACAGACGCCATAATAGACGCCTGCCGCGTCCGCCCCATGAATCACAATGCGCCCATTTTCAACCCGCAACGCATAGCCTTCCGCAATCGGCACGGTGTCATCAATTGCCAGTTGTAGACCGATATTTTCATAATGTGCGCCTGCGACGATAGGCCAGCTAAACCCCGCAGCGATAAGGGCTTTTTGGGCGACTTTGGCCTCGAATAATAGCTCTGATGAGGCAATGGCAATCAGCGCGTCCGTTGGTAATTGGAATGTGCCACCCAAATAATTCAACTGGCGCGGCATGGGGAGCAAGATCAAGGATTTTTCCGGCATATGAATGTCCTAATGTGCAATCTAAACCGAATAAAGCTGACGGTTGGCTGTTTCGATAATGTGGTCACGGTACTGCGTAAAATTAATTCCGACCTGCTCCATACCGAGCATTGCCGCACCCACGACAGGCGGGGCATTCAGCCGTACCAGTGTCGCGCCGGGAGCAACCGTCTGAATAGCCTCACGCATGACCTGTTCAATTAGAGGCGTGCCTTTATAAAAACTGCCTGCCAGCACGACTTCAAATTCGAGTGATTCTATTTCAAGTTGATGGATGACCCCAATCGCTAATCCTGCCAACTCTTGGCTCATCCAGCGAATAATACTTTCGGCGACGGTATCCCCTTGATGAAAGGCTTTAAAAACCAGTTCGGCGTCAGTGGCCCGCATCCGAAGGCGTTCCCGTGCTATGCCTTCTAATAAATCCAATACACTGTTGATCTGATAGTGCTCGACAAAAATCTGGGTAATCAGCGTTTTTGGCCCACGCAGCGACCATTCACGGGCCATCGCGTCATAGGCTTTATAGACCAGTTCAATGCCGCCGCCGTATTCGCCAAACCACTGCCCATTACCCGTCACCCGGCCCTCTTTTCCGGCCCTGTCCCGCCCGCGACAATTACAGCTTGTCCCTGCGGAAACCGCTACCCCCCACCCCTGCTTTGCCCCTGCAATGAGGCCAATCATCGCATCGTTGACAAATTGATAAGGCGCATTCATGCCGAGGGTATCAATGACTTGGTGCATGAGGACACCATCCGAGGGCCAGTCATAACCCGCGATGCCGAAGCCCGCCCCGCTGATATGTTCCGGTTTCAAAGACGCATGGTTCAGGGCTGTATTGACCACCATATGCAGAGCATCTCGAAAGCCGTCCGGCCCTAATACTTCATGATTTCCCGGCCCACCCGCACCAAAACCAACCGCCATACCGGATTCATCCACAATCAGGGCATGACATTTGGTGTTGCCGACATCTACCCCCAAAAAATAGCGCATGGTGACTTGTCCAGTCTAATTAAATTGCGGTAAATAAGCGCGGTGGGTGGCAAGCAGGTCATCTAACACCGGCTGCACGCGGTCAGCCGTTGGCCCCAATGGATGCACCAACAACGCTTCATAGGCCGCTTTGCGATCCCCATGTACCGCTGCTTCAACCGTCAAAATTTCATAGGCTTTGATCTGCGCTACCAAGCCGAAACAAGCCATCGGCAGTGGTTTGGCGGGCAGGGGCGTGATGCCGGATTTATTGACCGTGCACGGCATTTCGAGTACCCAATCAGCGGGCCAACCTTCCACCGCGCCGCGATGGGGGGTATTGACGATATGCGTCTCGCCTAAATCGTTATAATGGGCATTCAGCAGTTGGGTGGCGACTGTCGAATAGTACGCTCCGCCGCGCTGCATCAACCCTTCTGGTGGGGTGCTCCGATCTGATTCAGCATATTGCGCGAACAGCCCTTTTTCAATCTCCATAACCTTTTCGGCCCGTGAGGGAGGCCATTTTTCCTGTGCCGCTAATTTTTTATCGGTGTAGTAAAAATATTGCAGGTAGCCATTGGGAATCATTTGCAGCGTTTCAATCGTGCCCACATCCCAAGCATCATTTTCGCCACTCCGCAGAGATTCAATATAGCCCTGCATGACTTGAGACCACACATCCTCGCCATCAATGCGGAAGCCGCGATGCCATGTCAGATGGTTCAATCCAAGCGTATCTAATTCCGCCCGTTCTGGCTCAACGGTTAATCCCGCTTTTGCCAACTCCTGTAAGATCGACATTTTGGTGGTGATGGGTGCATTACAAACCCCTACCGCTGGCACATTGGCAGCATAACGCGACAGGGCTTCGGTGACCAATCCGGCGGGATTCGTAAAATTGACCAGCAATGCTCCCGGCGCGGCGAGTTCGTGCATATCGTAGGCAATTTTGAGGATAACCGGAATGGTGCGTAATGCTTTTGCCATGCCGCCGATGCCTGTTGTTTCTTGCCCGATGAGGCCATGCCGCCGCCCTAAATATTCATCTTCACGGCGGGCCTGCATCCATCCCACGCGCAGTTGAGTTGTGACATAGTTTGCCCCGCGCACTGCTTCCCGCTGGTCGGTGGTCAGATGTACCTCAAAGGGCGCTCCGGCAGCTTTGACCATGCGCTGTGCGAACTTGCCGACAATTTCCAACCGCTCCGGCAAAATATCCATCAGCCAGAGTTCTTTAATCGGGAAACTTCCCATACGCTCCAAAAATCCATTAATCAATTCTGGGGTATAGGATGACCCCCCACCAATGACTGCTACTTTCATTATTCCATTACCTTTCACATGCAACGGCTTTCATAGACCGTTTTAATCACCTAATGTATTGACTAATCCCCTTGTTTCATCTGTGCCTAAAAATTCAATTCTCGTGCAATGAGTTGTTACCATCGAAATCTAGGCTGATTTTTCCAAAGTATGTAGCCACATGTCCACAGGAAGGGAAACCCTAAAAGTACACCGCAAACACCGATGGTATGACCGATGCCGTGACTTATCCACAAAAGAAGTAAACCGGATACACCACACATCCCTCCGCCGATCATGACGTAGTAGCTGGCACGAACTCCTAAATCTCCCCTTACTCCTAAACGAAAAGGGTCTTCTGGATGTTTAATCCCGCGAATGCCGCCATAGATAAAACCAAATGTGACCCATAAAAGAATCACAGTTCCAAAAACTTTTTCAAATAGACCCATGGAACCCTCTTTCAGCAGCACCCACACGAGCGCCGAATCACCAATTCCGTCGGCAGAAGGGTCGTCAATTCCACTTCCTCGCCGTGTATCACTTTCACCAATTGCTCCACTGCGATGCGGGCCGCTTGTTCGATTGGTGCACGCACCGTCGTCAAGGGTGGGTCGAGATAGGCCGCCAACCGAATATCATCAAACCCCACCAGAGCAATATCCTCGGGGATGCGTAATCCGGCCTCTTTAAGTGCCATCATCGCGCCAATCGCCGAATCATCATCCGCGGCAAAGATTACCTCGGCTTTCAGTGCCTGTTCTAGCCAATGCGAAACCGAAAAGTGGGCTTGTTTTTCATCGAATCCTCCCAAAGATACCCATTGGGGGTCAAAGGGAATATTATGAGCGGCAAGGCTCTCTTGATAGCCCAATTTGCGCCAATAGGCATCTTCGTGACTGTCTGGCCCTTCCAAAAATGCAATCTTCCGATAACCACGTTTTTCAATCAAATAATCCACCATGCGCCGCGCCCCAATCTTATTTTCGACGGTCACACACGGGATATTTAAATTCGGCGGGGAGGAGCGATGCAGCAGTACCATTGGGAGGCCAATTTTGTGCAGCCTTAAAATTTCTTCTTTGGGTAGGCTGTTGGCGAAAACGATCAAGCCATCCGTGTTGTTTTCGCCCAACGGATAGGATGTTTTATCTAGGCCATGTGTCGCACTAATCAGTAAATCCATGCCACTTTGCCGCACCGCATTTTCGATGCCCCGCAGCATCGGCAGAAAAAACTCGCCGTTGACCTCATCCATCAACAGCCCAATGGCATTTGTGCGACGACTAGCAAGACCGCGTGCCGCCGCATTGGGTTTGTAATTCAGGGCTTCAATTGCCGCATAGACTTTCGCTGCCGTTTCAGGCAAGACAGGCCCAGTTTTATTGATGACCCGGCTGACGGTTGCTGTTGAAACCCCGGCATATTGGGCGACTTCAACAATCGTAATGCGGTTTGAATCATCCGACTGCATGAGTTACTCTCAGTAAGCTGATGTAAGCGCTTACATAGCATAGCGAAGAACTCTGCCCTCGTCAAGGAAGAGAGCCTGAAATTCACTATAGCCTCACTGAGTAGGAGTTATTTGAGATTGACCAATCCGGCGGGGGTAGGTGTAAAACCACACTGCGTATAAAACTCATGCAGGTGTGGTTCATAATCTACATGAATCCATTCAATGTCATAACGACGGACTGCATCAATTCCGACTCGCACGATTTGCAGGCCAATCCCCCGGCGCTGATAAACTGGATGCACGGTGGTATCTAATAAAAAAGCATGGTCGCCGCCATCCCACGCAAAATTTACAAACCCGACCAATTGACTGTCTACATAAGCGCAGATGTAGAGCAAACTGCGGGTTAGTATCGGGCCAAAATCTCGTGATGAATGATCGTTCCATGCGGCGGCAAACAAGGTATTTAGTTCATCATTGGTGACGGCAGGGCTAATTTTAATTTCCACTTTGCACCGCTTGGGAGATATGTAGGGAAAAGAAAAGAGCAGTTTCATCACCAAGATTGATGAACGAGTGCCACAACCCCGCAGGAATGATAAACGCCATACCGGGTTCGAGGTCATGCTCGTAGATGGGTTGCTGATTTTCATTTTCGGCATAACGCAAGCGAGCATGACCTTGCAGGACATAATTCACTTCCGTCGCCGTTTCATGTACATGCCAGCGAATGTTATTGCCAACCTCGATTTTGAGAATCATCATATCATCGGGTGTCTGATTGGGGCGGTTGGCGAAATATTTGACCTCGACTCCGGCTACCACTGGGCTGGGTGTCCATGCCAACTGCTGCAAATAGACGATTTCGGGTATATGCATGGTGAAAAACTCCTATAATAAGCCCGCGAAAATGTGCTATAAATTGGACTGCACTATAGCCTCATCATTCTTGCAAAAACAAGCGCTTATTCAAATTTTATATCGAGGTTAGCTATGTTTGGTGGAATTGAAGCAGGTGGAACCGAATTTGTCTGTGCAGTTGGGACGGACCCTCAAAATATTGTTGTTAGCGACCCGATGTCTACGACGACCCCTACCGAAACATTTCAGAAAGTCATTGCGTTTTTTCGTCAGCACCCCCCCACGAAAAAGATCGGCATTGGGTCGTTTGGCCCGGTGGATATTCACCGCGATTCTCCCACCTTTGGGTATATCACCACAACGCCCAAACCCGGTTGGGCTAATACAGACTTTGCTGGCGTCATCAGCCGCGAATTGGGAGTACCTGTCGAATTTGATACCGATGTCAATACGGCAGCGCTGGGTGAACACAAATGGGGCGCAGCCGTCGGGCTGGATGATTTTCTCTATCTGACCATTGGGACGGGTGTGGGCGGTGGTGTGATGGTCAATGGCCGTTTGGTACATGGCTTGATTCATCCTGAATTGGGTCACATCCTGCTGCCGCGTGACCCCGCCAAAGACCCCTTTGAAGGCAACTGCCCCTATCACAAGGATTGCTTGGAGGGGTTGACCACCGGGCCAGCCCTGCAAAAACGCTGGAAGGTCTCCCCCAAGACCCTGCCTATTGACCATCCGGCATGGGAATTGGAAGCGGAGTACATCGCCATCGCGCTGGTGAGTTTTGTCTGTACCCTCTCCCCTCAGCGGATTATTTTGGGGGGCGGGGTCATGCGTCAAACCCAGCTTTTCCCGATGATTCGCAGCAAATTCCAGACGTTGCTGAATGGCTATTTGCAGCACCCAGCCATCATACAGGATGTGGATCATTACATTGTGCCGCCTGCGTTGGGCGACCATGCCGGGGTATTGGGGGCGATTGCGCTGGCGCAACAGTGAATTTTGATGTAGGGGCAAGGCTAAGGCTCACCCGATATGAGTTAACATATACGGGGTAACTGTTCCCCAATTTGCATAGCAACGACGCGAGTCCCGCCGATGCCTGTGCGTGATGTGACCTTGCCTCGATGTTCACTCACCACCTCGCCAATGATTGCGGCATCATGACCGAATGGATGGTGGTGCATGGTCTCTAAAATGGCGTCGGCATCGTCGGGGGGAACAATCGCCAGCAATTTACCCTCATTGGCGACATACAGCGGATCCATGCCCAATAATTCACAGGCCGCCGCGACTTCGGGCCGCACGGGGAAATGGCGTTCATCTAATGCAATGCCGACCCCCGCCGATTTCGCAATTTCATTCAGCGATGAGGCCACTCCGCCGCGTGTGGGGTCACGCAAGACATGAATGTTCGTTGAACATTGCAGCATCGCCGCGACAAGGCCATTTAACGGGGCGGAATCACTGCGGATGGGGCTTTCAAATTCCAACCCCTCCCGCACGCTCATAATCGCCATGCCGTGATCGCCAATCGTGCCGCTGATTAAAATTTTGTCGCCGGGGCGGGCATTCTGGGGCGCGATGTCAATACCCGCTGGAATCAAGCCGACCCCGCTGGTATTGATATAAATCTGGTCGCCATGCCCTTTATCTACGACTTTGGTGTCACCCGTCACAACCTGCACATGAGCATTACGCGCCGCTGCCGCCAGCAGATCCACCAAACTCCCTAATATATTCATCGGCAGGCCCTCTTCTAAAATCATGCCGACGCTCAGGAATAACGGGGTCGCCCCCAACATGGCAAGATCATTCACCGTGCCGTTGATAGCGAGGTCGGCGATGCTGCCACCGGGGAAAAATAGAGGCCGTACCACATAGGAGTCCGTCGAAAACGCCAATCGCTGTCCACCGACGGTCAGAGCAGCCCCATCCGCTAATGAAGCAAGCATGGGGTTATGAAAAGCGGGCACAAAAAGATGCTCCACCAAATCGTTGGAAAGTTTGCCGCCGCCGCCATGCCCCATCACGATTTGAGGGTAATCACGCAGCGGGAGGGGACAGGCCCAATTATCGAAATCTATCATGGGGCTACCTGTTCGTGTTCGATGAAACGACCATAATTGTAATAAGCCGCGCACGCCCCTTCGCTGGAGACCATCGTCGCGCCGAGGGGTTTGGAGGGGGTACATTCTTTGCCAAAGGCAGGGCATAGATGGGGCTTGATAAGTCCTTGCAGAACCTCTCCACTGCGACAAATGGCGGACTCTTGGGTGTGAATATCGCCGACTTGGAAACGGATGGCGGCATCCATATCCTGATAGGCGGCATTTAACTGCCAGCCACTTTGCGGAATCATGCCAATGCCACGCCATGTCCGGTCACACACTTCAAAGACTTCTTGCATAACTCTTTGGGCGGGGAGATTTCCCTCGCGCTGTACGGCCCGTGAATAGGCATTTTCAACTTCATGCCGTCCTGTCTCCAATTGCAGAACCGCATGATAAACGCCGTTCAACACATCCAACGGTTCAAAACCTGTGACCACAATTGGAACATGATATTTTTCGGCAAGGGGTTCATACTGCCAATACCCCATCACGCTGCATACATGCCCCGCTGCCAAAAATGCCTGTACACGACAGGTAGGTGATTGCATGAGGGCTTCAATGGCAGGGGGCACTAGCACATGCGAAACTAACATCGAGAAATTTTTGAGGCCCTGCTTTTTGGCGACTACTAACGCTTGGGCATTGGCCGGGGCGGTGGTTTCAAAACCGATGCCGAAGAAAACTACCTGTTTATCGGGGTTGTCGCGGGCCACTTTGACCGCATCAAGGGGCGAATAAACGATGCGAATATCGCCACCCTGACTCTTGACCGCAAACAAATCGCGGTCGCTGCCGGGAACACGCAGCATATCGCCAAAGGAACAGAAAATGACATTCGGTTGGGCGGCGATGGCAAGGGCTTTATCAATCGTTTCAAGCGGGGTGACGCAGACCGGACAGCCGGGGCCGTGAATCAGTTCAATTTCAGGTGGCAGCAATTGGTCAATGCCATTACGGATAATCGAATGGGTCTGACCCCCACAGACTTCCATCATCGCCCATTGGCGGGTGGTGATTTGGCGTATTTCGTGGAGCAGCTTTTGCACGAGTTCGTTATCGCGGAATTCATTGAGATACTTCATAGATAGCGTTCCTTCAAGAATTTCACTCTACGTGTCCGGGGTTGAGTTCTTCATCCAGAACACCAAGCTCCTCGAACATCTTCAGGGTTTCAAGGGCGGATGCTTCATCAAGGCGGGTGATGGCAAAACCGACATGCACGATGGTGTAATCCCCTACAGCGGCTTCGGGCACATATTCAAGGCAGACCTCCTTGACGATACCGCCAAAATTGACCTTGCCCATACGAACACCCTCTAGCTCATACACTTCTTTGATTTGGCCGGGAACCCCTAAGCACATGGTTACTGCTCCTTACAGTTCATTTGAATTTGTTTAGCACCGATGACGGCCTGCCCTAAAGCTAATCCACCATCATTCGGCGGCACAGCCCGATGTACCAGCACCTCAAAACCGCTTTGGGTAAGGGCTTGGTTGGTCAGGCCCAGCAGCAATACATTTTGAAACACGCCCCCACTCAAGGCAACTCGATGAATGCCTGTTTTTTGACGCAACAAGTCACAAGTTTTCAAAATCCCATCCGCCACCCCACGATGGAATTTACCTGCGATGAGGTTGGGGGAGACCCCCCGCCGCAAATCGTCCACCATTGCTCGAAACACCGGACTGACATCGAGTTGAATGGGCGTATCGGGGGGGATTTGTAAATCAAACGGGTAGCTCTCATCTGTCAATACGGCCATGCTTTCAAGTTCAATAGCGGCTTGGGCTTCATACGACACAATCTGTCGCACACCAATCAGTGCGGCGGCAGCATCAAATAGGCGACCCAAACTGCTGGTGGGGACCGTATTGAAGCCTGTTTTGAATTGCTGCACTAGAATGCGCTGGTCAACGGCGGGGCAAGCCGCAACTGGGGGCAGCCACTCCTCCCACGCAATATGGGCTGACCAGAGATGGGCCAACGCCACACGGTAGGGTTTTTTGACCGCCGCATCGCCCCCCGCCAACGGAATATATTTGAGATGGGCCACCCGTTCAAAATGAGCATCATCCGCCAGCAAAAATTCGCCGCCCCAAATCGCGCCATCGGTACCATACCCCGTGCCATCCAAACAAACACCAATGACAGGGGATTGTCCCATGTCGCCATGTTCGGCTAGGACAGCCGCAATATGGGCGTGGTGGTGTTGCACTTGAATCAATGGGAGGTTATGGGTACTGGCATATTCATTAGCCCATGTGGTCGTTAGGTAGTTAGGGTGCAGGTCACAAATCACCGCTTCTGGTTGCAGACCATAGAGCGTCGAAAAATGGTTTACTGAGTTCGTAAAGGCATTCAGGGTTTCGATATTTTCCATATCACCGATGTGCTGGCTTAAAAAGGCGTGCCGATGATGGGTCAGGCAAAAGGTATTTTTGAGTTCGCCACCTGTTGCCAAAACCGTCGCCGCATCAAAGGGCAGTTTGACCGGAAAAGGGGTATAGCCGCGTGAACGACGGATAGACAGTTCGTGTTCATCATGAATCCGCAGCACCGAATCATCACAGGCGATATGGATGGGGCGGTTATGCAGCAAAAAGCCATCCACTAGCGGGGCGAGATATTGGAGCGCCTCTTCATTGTCTTTGCAGATGGGTTCACCGCTGAAATTGCCGGAGGTCATGACCAGCGGGTAATCATCCAGCAGCAAATAATGGAGGGGTGCATAGGCCAACATAATCCCCACAAATTGATTACCCGGCGCGACCAGTTCCGAAAGCATGTTGGGCTGACGTTTTTTCAACAACACAATTGGACGTTGGGGACTTTCCAAAAGGGTGGCTTCGGCTGGATTAATCTCAGCAAGCTGATGGGCCATTTCCAAATCACGCACCAAGATGGCAAACGGCTTATCCACACGTCCCTTACGCTCACGCAAAAGTTGCAGGGCGGTGTCTGAACGGGCATCGCAGGCGAGATGAAAACCGCCAATCCCCTTCACCGCGATAATCTGATGATTGGCAAAGGCTTGGTGGGTGAGGGTGATGGCGTCGTCACCTTCGATGATTTCTCCCGAATGGGCTTGAAACCATAGATGCGGGCCACAGACGGGGCAGGCATTCGGTTGGGCATGAAAACGCCGATTCAGCGGGTCATGATATTCGGCGGCACAGTCAGGGCACATCTCGAAATCTGCCATCGTGGTCTTGGGGCGGTCATAGGGAATGCCCTGAATAATGGTGAAACGCGGGCCACAGTTGGTGCAGTTAATAAAGGGGTAGTGATAGCGGCGGTTGCTGGGATCAAGTAATTCGCGCAGACAGTCCTCACAAATAGCGATGTCGGGTGGCAGGAGGGCCGTTAGCTGGTCGCTGGCTTGGCTGGCGACAATCACAAAGTCGTGGTCATCGGCGGGTTCGATGGATTCCACCTGCACCGAATCGAGACGGGCTAAGGGTGGGGTTTGATGAAGCAGGGCTGTCTGAAATCGGGCAAGATTTTCGGGTGTGCCTTCAATCTCAATAAATACCCCCTCGCCATTGTTGCCCACATGCCCTGCAAGGCTATGCTGTTGGGCCAAGCCGTAGACAAAGGGGCGAAAACCGACTCCCTGCACAATACCTTGAATAGTTAGACGTAAGCGTTGGCGTTCTGACGATGTTATAGACATGATGAGCCTTACTGCTCGGTTTTTCGATAAAAATCTATTCGGCGACTAACGCAAAGGTGTTTTCCCGGCAGGCAATAAGGTGTTGAATCCAGTCATCCATGCCTGCGCCCGTTTTAGCGGAGGTTTCCAGCACCAGAATACCCGGATGCACCGCTTGGATATTGGCAAGGGCCGCTGATTTATCAAACTCCACCGCCGCTGCGATGTCCATCTTAGTTAGGACAGCTATATCCGCCGAATGGAACATGGTCGGATATTTGAGGGGTTTGTCCTCGCCCTCGGTGACGGACAGCACCACCGCCCGTAGATGTTCGCCTAAGTCGTAACTGGCGGGACAGACCAGATTGCCCACATTCTCGATAAACAGGAATTCAATTTGACTTAAATCCAGCCCCCAATCACTTAGGTGGTTGCTAATCATATCCGCTTCGAGATGGCAGTTACCACCTGTCTGGATTTGGCGAACGGGCGCACCACTGCGGGCCAGCCGATTGGCGTCATTATCGGTGGCAAGATCACCCACCAGCGCGGCGGGTCGGCGACCTGCTTGGATGAGACGACGCAAGGTATCTTCCAAAAGGGCGGTTTTGCCCGCACCCGGGCTGGACACCAGATTGATGACCAAGACATGGGCTGCGTTAAACTGATCGCGTAAGGTGTGGGCGAGAATATCGTTTTTTTCCAACACACCGCGTCGAATTTCAAGGATGCGAGGGGTGCTCATTTTCTTCTTCGGCCTCCAATGATAGGATTTCCAATTCGCGGCCTTGTCGAATATCGCTGCTAAAGGTGCCACACACTGGACAGCAAAAGGCTTGTACCGTCTCCAATGGAACGGTTTGCTGACATTGTGGGCAATAAATGATGACGGGCAGTTCTTCAATCAGGAGTTTTGACCCTTCGAGGCGTGTGCCTGCGCTGGCGATGTCATAACAAAAGAGGAGGGAGTCTTTCACCACTCCCGACAGCGCTCCTAATTGCAATCGTACCGCTGTGACACGCTGGACATTAGCTTGTTGGGCAGCAGTGTTGGCAATCTCGACAAGGTTTTGGGCAATCGAAAGTTCGTGCATTAGGGGATAGTTCCCCGCTGTTCAAATCGGTTCAGATGGAAACCAGTATAGTGCTCCGAAGGGGCGGCAACCAGTGACAAATGATATATAAGTGGTCGTCACCTAGCATCAAACGCTATCTTCAAGGGCCTCTGGGTAATACTCATCTACATTGGCAGGGCTGACAAAAAAATGTTCAGTATAGGTGGCGAGGGGGGCTTCAATCCCTTCCAAAATGTCCAGTGCCAAGCGGGTTAGGGCTGGCCCATAATCTTCAGGGCGAAAGGCGGTTGACCCTACGATGCTAGATTGTTCCTTTCGCATCTCCGCACGAATACGACGGTCAGCGCCTTGCCCGACAATCAATAAATTGTCCTCACAGCCGATGTCACTGGCGACACGCAAGGTTCCGATGGCGGCGTCATCATTAAAACAAATCACCGCGCACCGTGAATGAGGCGGCAGGGCGTTTAGGGTCTTTTCCATACTGGGATATAGACCCTCACTGGTATTGTCTGAATCCACCCAGATGATTTTTTCCGGCGGGATGGTGTTTAATCGCTGCTGTAAACCATCCATTTGACCCTTGATCCGCAGCGCCGGAAGCTGACCGGCCCGTTTTTGTTCAACCACGATCACAAAATCGAACTGACCCTGCCAGCGGCTTTCAATCGCCTTAGCCAGTTCGACGCCTGCGATTTGGCCTGCCACATAATTGTTGACACCAAAATAACGTGCCCCCACCATCGGAATATCTACCGCGATTATGGGGATATGGGCCTGTTGAAATTTGTGAGCAATCAGGTTGCCGATGCTCTCATCAATCTGGTATTCAATCGCCAAATCGAGGTCTTGGGACAACAATCCGTCGGCGACTTGAAGGGCCACCTGTGGGTCAAGCTGGTTATCGGCGACGATAAGTTCAATCTGTTTGCTTTCTTCGGCGGCTTTTTGCAGGCTGCGGCGTACATCGCGGCTGAAGGGGGTGTTTTCCGAAAGATTGCCGAAGCCTACCCGAAAATAACGCCGTTCGCCATTGGTGGACATATAAGAACGAGTGGTTTGTTCGCTGCAAATCACCACATGGGTATTGGTCGAGCGGATATAGTCAATCGTCTCGCGGCTGATTTGTTCGTCGGTGATGAAATAGTGCATTTCATCGAGTGAGGCAAAGCGTGTCAGACCGATCTGTCCAATCTTGCTGGAATCCAACAGGGCGATGCGTTTTTGGGCGGCTTGCAGCATCAGGCTTTTCATTTTGGCCTCTTGCAAGTCCATTTCAAAAAAACCCATTTCGGGAGTAAATCCGCTGCACGATACAAAGGCGGTTTGGATGCGGTAATCTTGTAACACCTGCTCACTAATCGATCCTGTGATGGAATTCCCATTTGGGCGCAGTATCCCCCCCAAAATAATAATGGTATTGGAGGGTTCTTTTGCCAATAGGCGGGCGACATCAATGCCATTAGTAAAGACGGTCAAATTACGGCGGTCAGCAAGGAATGAGGCGATGTGGAAAACAGTAGAACTAGCATCGAACATAATCACGTCGCCGTCTTCGATCATCCCGGCGGCCCATCGTGCAATCCACTTTTTTTCTTCGGCTTTTTCGAGGACTTTTTGGGCAAGGTAGGAGGAGACTAGGCCTGTCGGCGGCTGACCAACTTTGGCAACTGCCCCACCACGTATCCGCACCAGTTGACCCTGCTCACCCAATGCCTCCAAATCATTACGGATGGTGCTTTCCGAGACATCCAAGTATTCAGCCAACTGCGCCACCCGCACACTCGAATATTCTTGCACCAAGCGCAAAATCGTTTGATGACGTTCGTAAGCACTCGCCGATTTTTCCATATCTGCCTATCAATATTCAAAAATTGGATTCGCAATTTCTTTTAGTATACACCGAGATTTCGAGAATCGGGGTCAACTCATTCTCGATAATTCTCGATAATTCTCGATTTTTACGGAAAATTCTCGAAAAAGTTGCAATTTTCGAGAATCACTATTAGAATGTGAAATGAGTTTAGGAAAAAACACTTTGGATTTTTAAGAGATGACTGCTGATCCGTTATTAGAAATTCGGAATGTCTCTAAGCAGTTCGGCGCAACCAAGGCGCTCAGTGCCGTTTCATTGAGCCTGTATCCGGGTGAAGTTCATGCCCTGCTCGGCGAAAATGGAGCGGGCAAATCCACCCTCATCAAAATCATGACGGGTATCTATCAACCCGACAGCGGCGAAATTTTGCTGCAAGGTCGCCCAATCTCACTCCACAATTCCGCTCAAGCCCAAAAACATGGCATTGCCGCCATCTACCAAGAACCACTGGTTTTTCCAGATTTAAACATCGCCGAAAACATCTTCATTAGTCATCAGAGGCGCAATCCGTTGGTACGCTGGGGCAAGCTCTACCGCGATGCCGAAAAGGTGCTGGCCCAGTTGGGTGTGGCACTGGATGTTCGGGCATTGGCTCGCGGCTTACCATTGGCGGCCCAACAAACCGTCGAGATTGCCAAAGCGATTTCAATGGATGTGCGCGTACTGATTATGGATGAACCCACCGCCTCGCTATCTATCCATGAGGTCAAACAGCTATTTGGCCTCGTGCAAAATTTGCGAAAAGCAGGGGTGGCGATTTTGTTCATCAGTCACCGTTTGGATGAAGTGTTTGAAATCGCAGATCGTGTAACTGTGTTCCGCGATGGTCAATTTATCTCAACCGCTCCAGTAGCCGAGGTTACGCCAGAGCAGGCCATTCGAGATATGGTCGGGCGCGAGATTGGCGATATTTTTGTGAAAGAACCCAGTCCACGCGGCGATGTAGTGCTGTCCGTCAAAGATTTAAGCCGAGAACCCCGTTTCCACAATGTCAACTTTGAACTGCACGCAGGTGAAGTGTTGGGATTGGCGGGGTTGGTGGGTGCAGGCCGCACCGATGTGGCGTTGGCGCTGTTTGGCATCGCCCCGGCCCAGCATGGACACATTACGTATCTCGGCAAAGAAGTTCACCTCCATTCCCCTAAACAAGCAACCCACATGGGGATTGTGTATGTGCCAGAAGATCGGCGTCAGCATGGCTTGGTGCTGCCGATGTCACTGATGGCAAATATCTCACTGCCGAGCGTGAAAAATTATCGCAATCAGTTCGGCATGGTGCAGCGCGGCAAAGAGGTTACGACAGCAGAGCAGTATCGCCAACAGCTTTCGATTCGCACCTCGTCTCTATCTATGCCAGCAGGCAAATTGTCGGGAGGCAATCAACAAAAAGTAGTGCTGAGTAAGTGGCTGAATACTAAGCCGCGCCTGCTCATTCTCGATGAACCGACACGCGGGATTGATGTTGGGGCAAAACAGGAAGTACATCGCCTCATTAACCAGCTGGCGCAACAGGGCATGGCGATTTTGATGATTTCATCGGACTTGCCGGAAGTATTGGCAATGAGTGACCGGATTTTGGTGATGCGCGAGGGTCAACAGATGGGCATTTTTGAACGTCACGAGGCCACGCAGGAAATCGTTATGGCGGCTGCGATTGGGCAGGCTTTAGATGTGTCAGCAGAAAGGGCGGGGGTCAATGCGTAGAATACGACGATGGGTGCCCCTACAACGACTGCGTGAATTCAGCCTTGTGATTATTCTCATTATTGTGGTGTTGATTTTTGGCAATCAAATAGACAATTATTACACCCCCCGCACTTTTAATCGCATTTCTTCGACGGTGGCCCTCATTACTCTTGTCGCTGTGGGGCAAACGATGGTTGTGCTAACGCGCAATGTGGATTTGTCGGTGGGGTCAGTCGTTGGATTTACCGCCTATTATGTGGGGCGGTATGTCAGCAAAAATGAAGATATGGCCCCCGTAATGCTGGCAGCAATGGCAATGGGTATCGGCGCAGGTATGGGCTTGATTAACGGCCTTTTGGTGGCCTATGGGCGTATTCCGGCAATCGTTGTGACCCTCGGCACCATGGCAATTTATCGAGGGGTACTGGTTGAATATTCCGACTCCAAGTCGGTAGCTACGCGCGAACTGCCGGACTGGATCAAAGAACTACCCCAAGAAAGCATCTTTCATTATGGCGAATATGAGCTACGGGCACTGCCAGCCATCGCGCTCGCCGCTGTCATCATTTTCTTTTTCTTGTTGCTCTATGGCTCATTTGGCCGCCGCCTCTACGCCATTGGGTCAAGCCCGGAGGCCGCCAATCTAGCAGGTATCCGTGCGCCGCGCATGGTGACACTGGCCTTTACGATGTGTGGGGCGATGGCGGGTCTGGGCGGAATGCTCTATCTGGCGCGTTTTGGCACGATTACGGTGGATGCGGCACGCGGAATGGAGTTACAGGTTGTCGCGGCAGTCGTGGTCGGCGGGGTCAATATTCTCGGTGGCTCTGGTACGGTGTTGGGGGCGATGCTCGGCGCGATTTTGATCGGCACGATTGAACAAAGCCTGATTCGCATGAATATCAACGAATTTTGGAAAGATGCCTTGTTGGGCTTGTGCATTATTATCGCGGTGTCGGTAGATCGTATCTTGATTAATCAACTGACGCCGTGGTGGTCAAGAACGGAGCTTCAACGGATGCCGGAGGAACCCCATGCAGCAGTCTAAGCGATGGGCATGGCTGAAAAGCTGGGAAGCCCTCATGTTCATTATTCTGTGTGCGGTAGTGATTGCTAATCTGCGGCTATCCGAGCATTACCTTGACCTGAATAACCTTGCCAATATCTTTCACCTTTCGATTGAAAAGTCGCTGGTTGTCCTGATTATGGCCTTTGTGATTATCAACGGCGAAATTGACCTTTCGGTGGCTTCAGTCATGGGCCTTTCAGCAACGGTCTTGGCCGAACGTTATGATGCCGGGTGGCCGATTGCGGCGGGTTTTGCATTGGCTCTTGTGGTTGGCATGGGATGTGGTCTGTTAAATGGCCTTTTTGCAGCCTATATGGGCATTCCCTCCCTGATTGTGACGCTGGCTGGCTCGATTGGGTATCGCGGCGTGGCACGCATCTTGTTGGAAGATCGTTCAGTGGGCGATTTCCCAAATTGGTTCACATCACTAGGGCAAGATGGCATTATCGGGCCGTTCCCCCTCACGATATTTGTATTCATCGCCCTATTCATTTTAGGGTTTGTAATTTTGCAGTACAGCGTATTTGGGCGCTATGTCTATGCCATCGGCAACAATCGAGCAGCAGCGGAATATGCCGGGATTAATGCCAAGCAGGTTAAAGTCACCATCTTTATGGCATCCGGTCTGATAGCAGCCCTCGCTGGTGCGTTTTATGCGGCCCGTTTGGGCAATGTCCGGGCCAACGCTGCGGAAGGATTTGAACTCGACATCATCACAATTGTGCTGTTGGGTGGCGTCAGTATCTTTGGTGGCACAGGCACGATGATTGGTGTGGGTCTGTCCCTACTGGTGGTGCTGAATTTACGCAACGGCATGTCACTTTCCAATGTGGACGGTAACACTCAGACAAGCGTGATTGGCCTATTGTTGATTCTATCGGTATTGGTACCCAATCTAATTCAAATACTCCAACGATTAGTACCTCGTCTGTTTACGGCTATGTCTAGATTCTTAAGTAAAGGAGGTGCGACAGAGCCAAAATCGCAGGTCAGTGTTCACCAATAAATACATCATAAATCACAGGAGTAGAGCGAATGCGAAAATTACAATTGTTGCTGGTTGCCCTCGTACTGTTGACCCTGACGGGTGGATTGGTGCGGGCACAAGACCCCGAACCCATCAAAGCAGAACCCGGTGTTGAACTCAATATGGTGCTACTGCCCAAGACGCTGGGAAATGCCGTGTTTGATGAGGCGCATGAAGGTGCAATTGAAGCCCATGAGGAATTGGAAAATCCCGGCGAATTGATTTTCAACGCCCCGACCCCCGATAATGCCATCCCCGGCCAAATTGAAATCATTGAAGCCTCCATTACCCAAGAAGTGGATGCAATTATGATTTCTGCCAACGACTATGAACAACTGCTGCCCTCCACCACAAAGGCGATGGAAGAGGACATCACGGTGGTGACATGGGACTCCCCGGTTTCCCCTGAAGGTGAAGACCTGTTCATCGCTCAGGTAGACTTCACCGAAGTTGGGTCCGTTATGGCAAATATGGCCCTCAGCATTCTCGGCGAAGATGGTGGTCAATTTGCTATCCTCTCCGCGACACCCGACGCCTCCAACCAAAATGCGTGGATTGAAGCCATGCAGACCCTGTTGGAAGAAGACGAACAGTATGCCAACCTCGAATTGGTTGATATTGTGTATGGCAATGACGACCCCGACGACAGCTACAACGAAGCGCTCGGCTTGGTAGACAGCTATCCCGATCTTGAACTGATTATGGCCCCCACCACTGTCGGTATTGCGGCGGCGGCTAAGGCCATGCAAGACGAAGAACTGTGCGGCGAAGTTGCCGTGTCCGGTCTCGGTCTGCCCTCTGAAATGCAAGAATTCGTTGAAAATGGCTGCTCCCAAGAATTCGCGCTCTGGAGCTTCAAAGATTTGGGTTATCTGACCTACTATGTGTCCTATCTGCTGGCCTCTGGCGCAATGGAAGCCGAAGAAGGTGTTGTGTTTGAAGCAGGCCGCATGGGAACCTATACCATCGAAGCTGACCCGAACCGTGAAGATGGACTGCGTGTTCTGATGGGGCCATTCAGCGTTTACAATGCCGATAACCTCGAAGAATGGGCAGCGGGTGGCGATGAAAATGGTGAGCCAGAGGTCGAAGCCACCGAAGAAGCGAACTAACTATCCATCCTTTTTACCGTTCCCTGTTTTGGAGAGGGCGGTAAATCTATCTTCAGACCCCTCTCGTGTGTTGGGAGGGGTTTGAAATCAGGGACATGCCACATCACCAAAGGGGCTTCTGATGAAACGGGTTGGCTTTGTCTTAAAAGTACGGCAAGAACTTATTGAAGACTATAAAAAACACCATCAGCACGTCTGGGACGAAATGCAAGCCGCTTTACGGGCGACAGGTTGGCACAATTATTCTTTATTCATGCGTCCAGACGGTCTGTTATTTGGTTATTTCGAGACGCCAATTTCCTTACAAGCAGCACAGGCGGGGATGGCCCAAACCGAGGTCAACCAACGCTGGCAGGATATGATGAGTCCCTATTTTGAAATTCCAGAAGGGGCACACCCCGATCAATTATTTATGGAACTGGAAGAAGTCTTCCATCTGGATTAATCATGATGATTCCTAGCGATTCTCAACTGGAACAGGCCTATCAGTTGGCGAAGGAACGTTATGCTGCGCTTGGCGTAGATACCGACGTGGCACTGGCCCAATTGAAGACCATCCCTATTAGCCTCCACTGCTGGCAAGGCGATGATGTTGGCGGTTTTGAAGACCCGGATCGTGGCTTGGGGGGCGGCTTGATGACGACGGGTAATTACCCCGGCAAAGCCCGCACTGCTGATGAACTACGCCGTGATTTGGACATGGCATACAGCTTAATCCCCGGTCAGCATCGCCTCAATCTGCACGCGATTTATCTGGAAACGACGCAAAAGGTGGAGCGCACCGATATTCGGCCAGAACATTTTGCTGGTTGGGTGGATTGGGCTAAAGCCAATGGGCACGGGCTTGATTTCAACCCCACCCTGTTTTCGCACCCCTTGGCAGATGATGGATTGACGCTCGCGCATCCAGACCCGACCATCCGCCAATTTTGGATTGACCACTGTATCGCCACCCGTCGCATTGGGGCGTATTTTGGTCAAGAATTAGGGACGCCATGTATTACCAATGTCTGGATACCGGACGGCTATAAAGATTTGCCTGCTGACCGACTGACCCCGCGTGAACGGCTCAAAAATGCACTGGATAGGGTATTTGCTGAGAAATTAAATCCGCAGCATAACCTTGATGCTGTCGAAAGTAAATTATTTGGCATCGGGTCGGAAAGTTATGTGGTCGGCTCACACGAATTTTATTTGGGATATGCCGTCACCAATCGGACGCTGCTCTGCTTGGATTCAGGCCATTTTCATCCCACCGAAAGCATCGCGGATAAGATTTCTTCAACCCTGCTCTATTTGGATGAAATCCTGCTGCATGTCAGTCGGGGAGTGCGTTGGGACAGCGATCATGCGGTCATTTGGAACGATGACCTTGCCGCGATTATGCAGGAAATTGTGCGGGGCGACTTTTTGAAACGGGTGCATATTGGCCTCGACTTTTTTGATGCCAGTATCAATCGCATTGCGGCGTGGGTGATTGGGACACGGAATGCGCTGCGTGCCCTTTTATCGGCGCTATTAGAACCTCGACCCCTCCTCCGCCAATATGAACAAGAGGGTAATTTCGCGGCACGGCTGGCGTTGATGGAAGAACTGAAAGGACTGCCGTTTGGGGCGGTGTGGGACTATTACTGCTATCAACAGAATGTGCTTGTTGGAATGGCCTTTATGGATAAAATCGCGGCGTATGAGAAAAATGTTTTGACACAGCGAGGATAGAGCAAGCAACCATGACCGCACGAAAAACGGTGCTGGCAGTGGATCTGGGTGCAGAGTCGGGCCGTATAATGGCGGCGCATTTTGATGGGACACAGCTTCATTTAGAGGAGTTACATCGTTTCACCAATTCCGTAACGCTTGTGCGTGGCACGATGCACTGGGATATTTTGCATCTGTGGCGAAGTATTCAGCAGGGTATTGAGCTAGGCAAAAAGCATCACCCCACCAGTCTCGGTGTGGATACATGGGCGATTGATTTTGGTTTGTTGGATGCACAGGGCAGCCTCATTGCCAATCCAGTGTGTTACCGCGACAGTCGTACCAATGGCATGATGGACGCCGCCTTTGCCAAAGTTTCCCAGCGTGAGATATTTGAGCAGACGGGCATCCAATTTATGCCGATTAACACGCTGTATCAATTGTTGAGTTTGGTCGAGGCTCAATCACCTGTACTGGAGATTGCCCAAACGTTTTTGACCATCCCCGACCTGCTGAATTATTGGCTGACGGGGGTCAAGGCCTGCGAATTTACCAATGCCACCACCACACAGATGCTGAATCCTCGCAGCGGTCAGTGGGCTAATGACATGCTCAATCGCTTGGGTATTCCGACTAAGATACTGCCCGAAATCGTTCCACCGGGCACAAAATTGGGGGCTTATGAGGGAATTCCTGTGATTGCCCCGGCCACCCATGATACCGGCAGTGCGGTGGCGGCTGTCCCTACGCAAAAATCGAATTATGCCTATATCAGCAGCGGCACATGGAGTTTGGTCGGTTTGGAGGTTGGGCAGGCGGTTATCACCGATGAGTCCTTTGCGGCCAACGTCACGAATGAAGGCGGGGTAGCGGGGACGTATCGCTTGTTGAAAAACGTGATGGGTCTGTGGATTATCCAGCAGTGTCGGGCGACATGGGCGGCACAGGGTCAAGAGTACAGCTATGCTGAATTGGTTAAGATGGCGAGACAAGTTGCGCCGCTGCGTTCGGTATTTGATGTAGACGATGGGCGATTTTTGGCCCCCGGCGACCATCCCCAACATATTCGGGATTGGTGCGTCGAATATCAGCAACCCGTGCCAGATTCGGTTGGCGCGGTAGTACGGTGTGTATTGGAAAGTTTGGCCCAGAAATATCGCACCGTGATTGAACGCTTGCAGGCCATTTCAGGGCAGGCCGTTGAAGTGATTCATATAGTGGGTGGGGGGACACAAAACGAACTGCTTAATCAATTGACTGCCGACGCTACAGGAATTCCAGTGGTGAGTGGGCCAATTGAAGCAACCGTATTGGGTAATGCAGTCGTTCAATTGATGGCACAAGGCGAAATCGGTAGCCTACAGGAAGCCCGTCAATTATTGGCGAATATGGGCCTCACCAAGACTTATATGCCGCAAAATACAGGCGATTGGCATTAGTATTTACCCCTCTGCCTGAGGGGAATCGAGAGAATAGGATTTACATGACCTTCACACTTCAACATCCGCGCCAACAATTGGTGCAAATTATCAACCGCATCTACTATGGTGGCTTAACGACGCTTTCTGGCGGCAACCTCTCGACATTGGATGACGAGGGTAATATTTGGATTACGCCAGCGGGTATTGATAAAGGCAACCTGACCCCTGCCGATATGGTGTGTGTGCAGCCCGACGGCACCACGATTGGATTACACCCCCCTTCATCGGAATTACCCTTTCATCGAGCCATTTATGCCCAACGACCTGATGTACGTGCGGTGGTTCATGCCCATGCCCCAGCGTTGGTCGCGTTTAGCATTGTGCGTCAAATTCCTGACACTCGTTTGATTCCACAGGCCCGCCGCGTGTGTGGGCATGTCGGGTATGCACCCTATGCTCTTCCCGGCAGCGAAATCTTGGGGGCGAACATCGCGGGTACGTTCGCACAGGGGTTTGATGTGGTGCTGCTTGAAAATCATGGTGTGGCGACCTCCGGCAGCACTCTATTGGAAGCATTTCAGCGTCTTGAAACGCTCGATTTTTGCGCCCGTACCCAACTCTATGCCCAAACATTAGGTGACATATCTACCCTGACCGACGAGCAGATTGCCTTATTTGACAATTGGACTGATCATTTGCCCGAATTTACGCCGAGCTATCACGGTAGCCACGAACGGGAATTGCGCCATCAGATGTCCGATTTAGTCGGGCGAGCCTGCGAACGGCATCTAATGATTAGCACTGAGGGGGTCATGTCAGCACGGGTGGAGGGTGACACCTTCTTAATTACTCCGACGGGCATGGATCGGCGCAGCATCGGCTATGAAGATATTGTCTTGATCCAAAATGGAAAGTGCGAACAAGGCAAAAATCCGAGTCGGGCGGTTGAATTGCATACCAAGATTTATCAGCATCACCCCGATGTAAACTGTATCATTACCGCCCAATCCCCCTACGCCACCGCCTATGCCATTGGCCCGCATCCCTTTGATACCAAAACCATCCCCGAAAGCTATATTCTGTTGCAAGATGTTCCTAAACTGCCTTATGGAGTGCAGTTTACAGATCGGCAGATCATCGCGGAAGCCATTTCGGAACAACATCCAGTGCTGCTGCTGCAAAATGACTGTGTACTGACAGTGGGTAAAAATATCCTGCAAGCCTTTGACCGACTCGAAGTGGTTGAATTTACCGCCCGCTCACTCATTTATGCTGTGCCGATTGGCAGTGTAGTGCCAATTGGGGAACGCGATATTCAAGCCTTAGAAAAGAAATTTCTGCAACGTTAAAAAGGGAATCTTATGTCTGTTTATCGCCCTAATGAATACCGTCATGTGAATTATCTGTGGGATGATGCCCACGCCGCCACACTTGACCCAGTGAATCGGCTAGTTTATCGCTCCAATATTTTGGGCAGCGACCAGCGTATCACCAATACAGGGGGTGGCAACACGTCCTCTAAAATCATGATGTCTGACCCGTTAACCGGGGAACAGGTTGAGGTGATGTGGGTGAAGGGATCGGGGGGCGATCTTCGTACCGCTAAACGCACCAACTTTGCCTCGCTATATATGTCGAAATTGATGGCCCTGCAAGGCATCTATGGTGCGGCGGAGGTGAAAGGGGTCAAGACAGCGATTGAAGATCAAATAGTCGGCATGTATCCACATACGACCTTTAATCTCAACCCGGCAGCGACTTCGATAGACACGCCGCTTCATGCCTTTGTCCCCTACAAACATGTGGATCACACCCACCCTGATGCGGTGATTGCGATTGCGGCGTGCAGGGATGGTAAGGCATTGACCAAAGCCATCTATGGAGATGAGGTGGTGTGGGTAGACTGGCAGCGCCCCGGCTTCGATTTGGGCCTGAAATTACAGGCGACCATCGCGCAGCACCCCGGCATCAAGGGCATCATTTTGGGCGGGCATGGACTGATTAATTGGGCTAATGATGACAAGGAATGTTATGAACTCTCGCTGACCCTGATTGAAAAGGCCGCCCGTTATCTGGCCGAACATGATAAGGCCGTCTTTGGCGGAGGTAAATATCAGCCCCTTACCGAAGAACGGCGCAATCAAGTGCTTGGCGAAATTTTGCCTCAACTGCGCGGCTTGGTCTCGCAGAAAAATCGGTTTATCGGCACGATTCAGGCCACCGATGCCATGCTTCGTTTTGTCAACAGCCACGATGCTGCACGGTTGGCTGAATTAGGCACGTCCTGTCCCGACCATTTCCTGCGGACGAAGATTAAGCCCTTGTACGTGGATTGGAATCCACAAACGGAAGATACCGCCGCCTTGATGCAAAAATTGACGGCGGGCATTGAGCAATATCGGCTGGATTACAGCGCGTATTACGAAGCCTGCAAGCGGCTTGATTCCCCTGCTATGCGTGACCCCAACCCCAGTGTGATTTTGATACCGGGGATTGGAGCGGTGGCATGGGGCAAAAACAAGAGTGAATCGCGGGTGACAGCGGAATTCTATAGCAATGCGGTCAATGTCATGCGTGGCGCAGAGGCCGTTGGTCAATATGTGGCACTGCCCCGTCAAGAAGCCTTTGACATTGAATATTGGCTACTGGAAGAAGCTAAACTGCGCCGGATGCCCCCCGAAGCCACCTTAGCGCGGCGGGTAGTGGTAGTTGTTGGTGCTGGCAGCGGTATCGGCAAGGCGGTGGCGCAGCGGGTCGCCAAAGAAGGGGCGCATGTGGTGTGTGCCGACCTCGATTTAGCCTCGGCAGAAACCACCGCTAACGAATTAACCGCAAAATATGGCATGGGAATCGGAGTGGCAGGCACAGGGATTTCAGGCTGTGGGCCAGCGATTGGCTTACTGGTTGACATTACCAAACGTGAGAATGTACGCCAATTCTACCAAATCATTTTACAGGCCTACGGTGGAGTGGATGATGTGATTGTCACTGCCGGGGTGTTTGTTCCGCCAGATAAAGAAGGCCATATCCCGGATGAAAAATGGCGCTTTACGTTTGATGTCAACGTCATGGGTGGCTATATCACGGCAGATGAAGCATGGCCTATTTGGAAGGCACAGGGGCTGCGGGGGGGGTTGGTATTGACCACCAGTGTTAATGCAGCGGTTTCTAAGAAAGGTTCGTTGGCCTATGATACAAGCAAGTCCGCCGCTAACCATCTAGTGCGCGAACTGGCGATGGAATTAGCTCCCTTGATCCGTGTGAATGGTCTTGCCCCAGCGACGGTGGTGGAGGGCAGTACCATGTTCCCGCGTGACCGAGTGATTAGCTCATTGGTCAAATACAATATAGACCACGAGGAAAGTGAAAGCACGGAGGCTTTACGCTCCAAACTTGCCAATTTCTATGCCCAACGCACTCTGACCAAACAAGCCATTACGCCTGAAGATCAGGCCGAAGTCGCCTATTTGTTAATTAGCCCGGCTTTTAGCAAGACAACCGGGCAGGTGTTCAGCGTGGATGGTGGATTGCACGAAGCCTTTTTGCGCTAAACTTAAGGAGACGGGTGGGGTTGTGGCTGTTTTTCCACCGCCATTTCCCCATAGAAATCGCTTTCCATGCGAAAACTATATTGACATTGGGTTTAGCTCTTGTTATACTTATACTCGCTTTAACAATTAGGAGGCGTGGTGTAGCGGTTAACATGCTGCCCTGTCAAGGCAGAGACCGCGGGTTCGAATCCCGTCGCTTCCGCAAGAGCCATCTTAATACTTCCACCCGGCGTCAAGCTCCATGAGCATGACGTTTTTTTGTTTTCCCATACGCCCACGTCGGACGATCAAGCTGGAAATAACGACACCCCAACGGACTGTTAGCCCCCGTTGAGGTGTCTCACCAAGCGGCTGATATCGCCAGCGCAAGGTTGATGGGAATTGTAACACACCCTCTCTTGCGCGCTAGTCACAGCGAACAAGGGAGGGTGTTTTGCTTTTTGGGGTCTGAGCACCCCACAAAACCAGCGGGTGAACGTCAATGAAGATGGAGAATGAAGTCGCATGTTAACCTCAATCCGACCTCTGACGCAGGATGAACGCCAAACGGCACGCTTGGCTGCTTACCAAGCGGTGGAACGGGCGATAGGGGAATGCCCAACCCGTGATGAGTTTGACCATCATGCTACCAGCAGCTACCCCGCATCGGTCACACGCCTCATTTCGGGTTTGTGTTTGCTGCTCTTGTTAGCGGCCTTTACCCCCTCCGCCATTCGGCTGTATGTGATCGGTTCGCATACCTTCGGTCAAGCGGTAGACAGCACGACCGCACGCACAGCGGTGGGTATTGCCACCGTGCTTTCCGCCGAAGTTGGACAAGTGGTCTTCTCTTTGGCACTGGCAACCTTAGGCACGAGTCGGAATGCGCGCCGGTTGTTGTATGCCAGTATGGGGATTGCCACCGCGATCAGCCTTGTCGGGAATGTGCAATTGGCCCTGCCCGAGCATATCACCAGCCCCTTTGCATGGTTGGAAGCCATTGCCCCGCCTTTGTTGGTGCTCAGTACCGCCTATGTGCTCAAAGAGCAGCTGTTGGATGCGATTCAACAGCGCCATGCCAACGAAGTGGCTTATCAATCGGCTTTAGGGGATTGGCGCAAGGCCACTTATGACCCGGAAAGCCATGCCCAGTGGTTGCAGTTTTATGCCAATACCCTGCGCGATGCCCTGCGCAAAGCCAATACCCGGCGTAAAGAAACATTGGAAGCACTCACCCTGCAAGAATGGCGTTGGCTCATTACCCGTGAGTTTCAAAATGACCACTGGTACGAACAGGTGGAAAGCCAACCTAGCCCCATCACTCTAGAAGCCGAACCGCCACTCCCGGCCCTGCCCACGCATCATAAGGAGTCGGTTTACTACCCAAAAGGGAACGGTTCTGTGCCATCTGCGGAGCCGAACTCATGACCCCATCTACGCTGGGTGGGCGACCCCGTGAATATTGTGGGGAGTCGTGTAAACAGAAAGCCAAACGGCAGCGCGAGAAGCGCATCAAACGGAGTTTCGTGTCGCATTTTTGAGGGTGAAAAGGGCCATGCCAAAACCAACGATTATCCCGAACTGGCACTATCAAAAACCGAACAAAGGTGGACATCGCGGCTTGAAAAAACTGCTGAAATACGTCAGCCATCGTGAATCCCCCGACCATCGTCCGCTGCCGCTGGCGGAACGCTGGACAGATGTTGGGTTGGGGGCGAACTGGCGGACGGTGTATGAACACTGTTCCCAACTGGCGGGTCCCTATGTGCTGGCCCACCATCTGGTCATCTCCCCAGCGCCGGACCTCATGGCTTTGGTACCGGAAACCCAGCGAGCTGAGTTGGTACGGGAAGTCACCGAACGAGTGATTGAGACGTGGCATCTGGAGCGTGGCTTGGACATCCCTGAGTATTCGTATGTCCTGCATGATCGAGATACCAGCGATCAACATGGTCTCCAACACCTGCATTCACACATCTTTGTGGCAGGCACGATTGAAAACAGTGCCGGCGAACGGGAATCCCATCGGGTCAAACGTGAGCAGGTGTGTACGGATCGCGGTGGCTTGCAGCGCTCAGACAATCTCCATCATATCGCCCGACAGGAATTTGAGGCCTTACTGGATCGCACGCTGAGCCGCGACTGGCGGCGTTTACGCGAAGTGGCACCAGTCGAACCCCTGCGGGAAGTGTCGTTGGAGCAGTATCTCGGTCTCGAGTCACTACGTTCATGGGAGATCGAGTGGTGAGTCCCGGTGTTTTTTTCGAACCGACCCAGTCGGTTGCGCCTGAGGCGAGCGTCCTCGCGACGCACGCGGTGTCCGGGCCAGTGAACCCCTATGGTGGTTCACTCACGGGAGTTGCGCCCGGACACCCTACCCGATCCGTAGGATGGGTAGCGAGTTTAATGCAAACTCGCCCCTCACACGCCGGGGTGGCTGGGCACGCCTCGTGGCCGAGTCGTCCGGGGGCACGTGATCCACCCATCGCCCCGGTCTTGCCACGCTTGCCAAGTCGGGCGATCCGCTACGCAACATCATTTTTAAGCAAAGGAGTAACACTATGTCCAACAAAACCCCACTCGTCTATGACTATCGGCTGAACATCCAAGTCACCCACGCCATGCACGAGCGTCTGGCGCAACTGGCAACGATACGCGGCGTTTCCAAAGCCGAACTCACCCGAGAAGCCCTACGTGTCTTTATGGATCAACAGGAAGATTTAGTGGGTAGTCGCAAGTTTTTTGCCAAGTCCTTCCAGCGCCGACTGGATCATGTGGATTGGCAGTTCTCCGTCCTGTTTCGGTTGGTAAGTAACCTGATGGCGGTGGTTCTCAAAGCCCAGACGGGCAAGAAACCTGCCGAAGAGGACATTATGGGCTATATGCTCACCTATGCGATGGCCGATGACTGGCAGTCCGCCTTACATGAAGCGAATCTCAAACGCCAGAAGCACGAACCGCCAGTCGAATAACCTACTGGCGGCGCGGCGGGGTGATGTATCCCTGTTAGTTTGGCAACTTCAGGATACATCATCCCGCTGGCCCTGTCCACTTTCCGTTTTACCGCCTGTTTCACACGAGTTATTCAAGAGAAAAAGGAAGAAGGAGCCTTCACATGAATACCATGACTCAGCCCGCCATCGTGCAAGCCGCTCAATCTGAGACCCTATTACAGGCCGCGCTGCGTTATGCCGCGCTTGGTTTTAGCATCATTCCCCTGCGCGGCAAACAACCCGCCATCAGTTCATGGTTGCCTTACCGCAACCGGGCCGCCAGCCCCGACATCATCCGGCGTTGGCAGCAGGGGGGACTGCTGGAAAATATTGGGGTGGTGTGTGGCCCAGTGTCCAAAAACCTCATAGTGTTGGATTTAGATGGTGAAGACGGGTATCCGACCTTTGCCACGACCTTTCCACAATTGGCCGACACCTACACTGTCGCAACTGGAGGTGGAGTGGGGCGGCATGTCTACTTCCGACCTAAGACTCTGCCGCCTTCGGTACGGGCCATGAACACCCCCATTGGGCATGTCGAGCTACGCGGAGATGGCTATCTGATTGTCCTACCGCCGAGCATCCACCCTGAGACACAGCAACCCTATCGGGTATCGCTCCCCCACGACCTGTTGCAGCCCGCTGATTTGCAGGTTTTGGTCGAATGGGTCGAGGCTTTCCGACCCAAACCCGTGCCCACCGTCTGGCAGCCACCCCATCTACCCCCTAGTGGTGGCACCACCAGTCTCAACCCGCGCATTCTCGCCGCGTTGGCTGAATATTTCCGAGCCAAAGGCTATGGGGTGCATGGGGAATGGCTGCACGGCCCGTGTGTCTACCCTGAACGCCATCTGCATGGCGACCAAAATCCAAGTTTTGGCTTCAATACCTTGACTGGTTATGGGCATTGTTTTGTGTGTGGCACGCTGTTGGCGAAAGACTTGTGTGCCCAAGTGGGGGTGAATCCAGCTGCGTTTGGCGGTTTATTTGAGTCAACCCCACGTCCCCCGCGACCCCATCCCACCCGCCCGTCATCCCAGCCGCAGCCCACACCATCTATCATCGCAACCCTTCCCGATCAGCCCGCTACTCCACCGCCACCGTCTGTCCCACCGCCTAGTGATTCACTAAGCGAGTCACTGCCACGCTGGTTGGGAACCTATGTGCAGTGGGCCAGTGCGGCGGGTAACCAGACGCCGGTCATCTTCCATCAAGCGGCTGGATTGTGGTTGCTCTCGCTTGCCATTGGGCGGCGTCTTTATGGTGAAGCACCCTGGGGTAGCAAGATCTTCCCCAATCTCTACCTCATGCTCGTGGCTGGTACGACCTACTATCGTAAATCCACTGCCTACAAACTCGCCGAACGTATTGCTCGTGATGCCATTCCGCATATGCTCATGCCCACGCCCGGTTCGCCGGAACGCTTTCAGGAAGCGCTGGCCGGTCAATTGCCCAGCAACTTCGATAAACTCACCCCAACCCAACAAACTCGGATGCGCCAAGCTTTGCCCTTTGCTTCCCAGCGGGGTCTGCTCAAGGATGAAGTGGCGGGGTTGTTTGGCACCATCAACAAACGCGACTATATGGTGGGTATGAAAGACCTGCTGATGGAACTTTTTGACTGTCCGGATTACTCCGACAAAGAGACTCAAGCCGGGGTGACCATTGTGGAGAATGCCGCCTTATCTATTTTGGGTGTGACTACTCCGGCGGGCTTGTCCACTGCGGTAAGTGATGCCGATTGGGCCAATGGCCTATTGGTGCGGTTTGCGCTGCTCACCCCTGAACCTGATTACACCGAACGCCAACCCGCAGTGACCTTTCCCAAACCCCCCGCTTTGTTGGTCGAAGGGCTGCGCCGCCTACATGAACGCTTGCCGCCACCGCAACAAACCGAACATGGCTTAACCTCACCCGTCGCCCTTGAGATGCAGGTACAGTGTTGGCCAGAGTGCCAAGCCTATTCAGAACGACTACGCCGCCACTGTGCCCCCGATCAGGATACCGAACTGGATGAACGGCTCAAGGGGGTCTACGGACGTTTGCACATCCAAGCCTTCAAGTTAGCCACGCTGGTGGCGGCCCTCGATTGGATCGAAACCGAGGCCTCTATGCCCACCCTGACCACCACCCATTGGCAGATGGGGGAGACCTTAGCGGAAACATGGCGTTTGAGTGCCCATCGTTTGCTGACCCAGATGGATCGGGGTGGGGAGGCCATCACCGAACGTCGTCAGCAAGATGCCCTCTTGAATGCCATTCGACGAGCGGGTGAGGATGGCAGCAATCTACGCACGTTGTATCGCGCCCTACACCTCACCGCGCAACGTGCCCGTCAATTAGCCCAAGACCTAGTCCGCGCTGGGTTGGTAATTGAACAGCGGTTGGATGGCGTCGAGTGGTATGTTGCCGCCGAGCATACCCACTAGTCGCTAAATTTCATGTGACAAATGGGACAGGTGTGACAATGTGACAGTGTGACAGTGTGACAAAAGTTCTCCATAGCAGTGGAATTACCCCAGTTTGGTGGACACGAAAAAAGTCGTGTAAACTGACCGAAATGGGAAGAGGACAATGGCAAGAACAAGAGCCAAAAATGTGAGTCCCGAATATCGCAGTGAAGTGTTGCGAATGATCGCCAAAAGTAATCGCCCCATCTCGGAGATCGCGCAGGAGCTAGGGCTGGATGCTAGGCGAGTTCGGAAATGGGTCGAGCGCCAGCAGAAGGGGTATCTTGAAGAAGGCGACTCAGAAACGAGTACCCAAACACCGGAGGCAGCCCAAACGGAAATACTGCGTTTGAAAAAGGAAGTCGAATTGCTGCGCCAGGAGCGCGAAATCCTAAAAAAAGCAATCAGTATCTTCTCGCAGGAGCCACGATGAAGTTTGCCTTTGTGGAGCAACATCGGGCTGAGTTTGACATCATGGTCATGTGCCATGTGCTGGGCGTGTCGCGGAGTGGCTACTATGCGTGGCGCAAGCGACAACCGAGTAAATGGGCATGTGAAAACCGTGACTTGAGCGAGAAGATACAACAATTCCATCAACGGAGTCGGCAAACTTACGGTAGCCCGCGTATCTGGGCGGATTTGCAGCACCTAGGGATCCGCTGTTCGCGCAAGCGTGTAGCTCGACTAATGCGGCGTTTAGGGCTGCGTTCAAAGAGCCGAGGGCATTACAAAGTCAGGCGGCGGGGTCGTCGCCCCGCTTATATTGCTGAGAACGTGCTGGCGCGGGACTTTTCGGCGGCACATCCTGACCAGAAATGGGTCGCAGATATTTCTTACGTCAGCACTCAGGAAGGCTGGCTGTACCTAGCAGTCGTCTTGGATTTGTACTCTCGCAAGGTCGTGGGCTGGTCGATGGCCTCTCACATGAAAGCGGAATTAGTTTCGGATGCCCTACAAATGGCCATTGCTCGCCGCCTGCCGGGTGAAGACCTGCTCCATCACTCAGATCGTGGCAGTCAATATACCAGTGAGCGCTACATCACCTTGCTTAAACGCCACCAGATCAAACTTAGCATGAGTCGGGCGGGCAGTCCCCATGATAACGCGGCGATGGAGAGTTTCTACGCTACCCTAAAAACAGAGTGTATTGATCGTCGTTATCCGACCCGCAGCGAAGCACGGCAAGCCATTTTCGAGTTCATCGAAGTTTGGTATAACCGCCTTCGCCGCCACTCCTCATTGGGCTATCTTAGCCCTGAGCAATATGAACTGTCACGCCGTGTGACATAGCTCGTGTCCACTCAAAAGGGGCAATTCCAAGCAATTCCATATGGAGAACTTTTGTCACACTGTCACCTTGTCACACCTGTCCCATTTGTCACATGAAATTTAGGGCAAAGGTTTGCAAGGTGATTATTTTGACGATGTTATCTGGCGATTCACTAATGAAGTGAGAGCCAATGGAAATCTTCATCGAGTTGATTCGATGCTATAGCTGCTCTGAGTATGTTTGAAGACAACTTGTACTGAATGCGATGATTGGGAAATTAGGGAGATGGCTGAGGGCAGATACCGTTTCAATATGCTAAATAGTATGTTCGGAGTAGGCGCTGGAAACACCATCTAGGATATGGCAATACTGTAAAAGCCATCAATTGCACTCGCCCGCAGTCGCCGTGAAGGGATCGCACAAAGTCTTTACTACAAGCGGAGCAAAGAATTCCTCGAGGCAGGCAAGTCGCGCTTAGCGGGCGATACCAAGCGGCAGGCCAGTAGTGAGGAGGTGGACGAGCTACGGGAAGAAAATGCCTAGCTCAAGCTGTTGGTGGCCGAGTTGGCACTCAAGAACCGGGTGCTGAAAAAAAGTCTGACGGCTCTAAAACGGAACACTTTCTTTTTTGAGATTATTCCCATACACACGGCTCACATTTTCCGTCCGGTATAGGGTGTATTGAGCAACGCCATCGCCTGTGGCAGGTGTGCCTGCCTTAGCCGCGCATCACGCTGTATAAACAAACACTGTCCTGTATTTTCCCCACCCAATTGGCGCGTATTTTGCACTCTGTCACTCCCAGAGGTGATGAAATAAAAACACCGCTTGTACAATCAGAGGCATCTGTCCATTTAGCGAAGGGTCAACAGATCATGCGTTACGCAGCATATGTTCAGATCAGTTCAGAAGAGCAAGTGGGTAATTTCAGTATAGACGCTCAAAAAAAAGCTATTGAGGCGTGGGTCAAGAGTGAAGACGAACCAATCGGGAATTCAAATGATCTACTTGTCTAAGCTGATAACCCAGCCTATTCACTGCACCTCCCCTGTCTCAACCTTAGCGTATGCAAGTGTAGTTGCAGGCTCTACGTTCGCTGCTGTTGGCACATCCTCATGATGGTGAATCTGATAGGGCACCTGAGTTACAATAACGCGATCCAACCGACTGAGTGCTAAATTGAAGATTAGGGCGCTATTCTGATGGAGAATTTGCTCCCAGAAAGTTTCCATTTGCAGATGTCCCATGATTACGTGGATAAACGTATCAGGATACTTTGCCAGTAAGCCTTCTATATATTCTTGGACAGGTTCAGCCAGCAGGCGATAGGGCGAGTCAATGAGCTTGAGTTCACCTTCGCCAATGCGCTCCTGCCATTTCATGAGAACCTCGTCTACACGCTCAGGATTTGTGGCAACATGAATGGCGTGCCAGGGATGCCCCATTGACCTTGCAAAGTTGACCAGCCGAATTGTTTCAGCATGAACGTTATCCACTAAGATAACGCTCTGGATAGAACGCTGCATGAGTGGTTGGGCATTCTCCGCGCTTAATTCAGCTGCAACCCGTTTATAGTGATGGTGAATGCGGAAGAAAATGAGCACCAAGATTGGAATGAGCATCACAATAAACCATGCGCCATGCATAAACTTTGTGACCGCAAAAACCACCATCACCACGCCTGTGCAAACCGAGCCTAAGGCGCTGACGAACATTTTGCGCCGCCAGTGCGGATCATAAACCAGCTCAGTTTCCATGCCCTTAACAACTTCACCCGGCTTAAGTTTGCTGATTTTCCGCATTCTTACCACCATCCCAGCTTGAGAGACGGTGAAGCTCAGGAACACCCCAACCGCATACAGGGGAATGAGGGCGGTGGTACGGGCATTAAACACAATGACCAGCAGCGAGGCACAAACCGCCAGAGCCATAATTCCCCATGAAAAGACTAATCGGCTACCCCGAAAGGTAAGCTGGCGCGGTAGAAAGCCATCCCCGGCGTGAAGTGCGGCCAAACGGGGGAAGTCTGCATAACTGGTATTGGCTGCCATCAGCAGAATTAGCGCCGTGCCTGCCAGCGTGAGCAGATGAAGAATACTGTTATCGCCATACACTGCTCGTCCAATCTGGGAGATAATCGTCTCTTCTTCGCTCGGAATAGCGGCAATTTGATGGGCTAATAGCGTAATTCCGACAAACAGGATAATCAGAATACTACTCATCCAAATCAGTGTAACAGCAGCATTATGGCTGCGTGGTTGCTTAAAAGCAGTGATGCCATTAGAAATTGCCTCGATGCCGGTCAGGGCAGTACATCCGCTGGAAAAGGCCCGCAGCAAAAGGAATAGCGTCAAAACTCCAGTAGTTCCAAAATGCACTGACTTTACCGTTGCGGGGTCAATTTCGGGGAGAGTTCCCGTCAGATAGCGATATGCGCCAATACTTAGGGTTAGAAACATTACTGACAGAAAGAAGTAGGTCGGCACCGCAAAAATGCGACCACTCTCTTTAACCCCACGCAAATTCACGATGGTCATCATTATGATGACTCCGACCGCGATATGGACACGATATTGTAATAGATCAGGGAACGCGGAGGTGATTTGAGCCACACCCGCCGAAATACTCACTGCAACGGTCAGAATATAGTCAGTGAGCAGTGCCGCACCCGCAACTTGAGCAGGGGCTTCGCCTAAATTGTCACGCGCCACAATATAGGCCCCACCACCATTGGGGTAAGCATAAATCGTCTGGCGATAAGAAAGCGTGACGATTGCCAGTAAAATCGAAATCGCAATGGCAATCGGAATTGAGTGGGCAAAAATCGCTGCCCCACCGCCCGCCAGTGCGAGGATAATCAAAATTTCTTCGGTAGCATAAGCGCTAGAGGACAGCGCATCTGACGCAAAAACTGCCAGACCAATCGGGCGATTGATTGCTTGATGCGGTAGCTCCTTGGTTTCCAGTGGCTTACCGATCAGTATCCGTCCGACATTGATAGCCATGATGTCTCCCTCAAATACATAACAAAAGCTGCTCAACGCAGCCTTGCCGTAGTATATAGGAGAGGAGTTCAAGAAAGTGTCAAGAATATCAGGAAAGGTATCAAGAAAATATCAAGATCAGTCGTCCAGCAGCAGGCGATAACCAACCCCCGGTTCAGTCATAATGTAGCGCGGTTGGTTCGGATCAGGCTCAATTTTACGGCGCAAGTTGCTCATATGAACCCGCAGGAGATGGCTGTCCTCTTGATAATTTGTGCCGCGAACTTCCCGCAGGAGTTGGCTATGAGTTAACACTTTGCCAGCATAATTCACCAGCACCCGCAGTAAATCATACTCGGTTGGTGTAAGCTGAATTTCTTCCCCTGCCACCTTTACAATCCGACTAACCATATCAACTTCGAGGTCGCCGCTTTTGAAAATGGGATCGGATGCAGTGGTAACGGCATGGCGCATTGCAGCACGCATCCTTGCCATCAGTTCCCCAATACCGAAAGGTTTGGTCAGGTAATCATCTGCGCCGGCATCAAGTGCTCGAATTTTGTTTCCTTCATCCTGAATTACAGAGAGAATAATGATAGGAACCCGTGTCCATTCGCGCAGGCAACGTGTGACTTCCACCCCATCCATCCCCGGCAATCCCAAATCAAGGATGATGAGATCAGGTGTGCTCTGGGTAGTGGCTGTGAGCGCTTCCTCCCCAGTGGCCGCCTCCGTAATATGGTAACCCTGTGCGGATAGCGATGTCCGTAGGAAGCGGCGGATAGCCCGTTCATCATCGACAATCAAAATATGACCACCCTGCTTATCCATGCTAATTTCCCTCGAGAGGCTACTTTCAACCCGATGCATTTGAAACTTCACCTTATCGCCAATTGTCTCCATAGTAGCGCAAACCAAAGCCCTCGGAAAAGCCTTGATGCTTTCTTGATGCTTATCAGCTGATTCTTGCCACCTTTTTGACTCCGAATTTTCTACACTAGCAAGCAGTGAATTTTGATTTAGATACATGCGCGGAGTATGCCAGTTGCATGATGTAAGGAGCCACTTATGGCTATTTATGAAGATCTCTATGAAGCACTAATCTCGATTTCGCGACGAAAAAACAACCAACAGTCGTCCATCAAGCAGAAATCCCATCAAGCCTCTCCTTGGTGGCAGGTTTATGTGCTGACGGCCATTTCCCTTATCGCCCTATTCGCCATCCCGTCCTTAATCACCAGCAGCAGTACGACGAAAATTTTGGAAGTTGGCTTAGTTCTACTCTACTACAGGACAATCTTGCGCTGGGTACAGCGGCATGAGGCAACTTTGAATCAGGAGGCGCTCGAAGATTCAAAATTGAGTGATCTTTCACATTAAACACCCCAAAGGGATCACAAACGATGAATTTCTATAATGTCCGTGAGCGCGTCGGGAAAACCTTATTAGGTCAAAAATTAGAAACCGATGCGATCCAGCACCAGACCGCGCCCAATTTTATTGCCTTAGCGGTGCTGGCGAGTGATGCATTATCGTCAGTCGCCTATGCTACCGAGGAAATCCTGATCATCCTAAATACAGCGGTAATTGGCTCATTTGTGTTGCTTGGATTTCGAGGCAATGCCATCTCCATTCCGATTGCTATGGCTATTGCTACGCTGATCGTGATTGTGACAATTTCCTATCGGCAGACGATTTTCTCGAACCCCGCCGGGGGTGGTGGCTATCGCGTTGCCAAAGAAAATTTAGGTGAAGAGTTTGCCCAGATCACAGGGGCGGCACTCCTAACCGATTACATCCTGACTGTCGCTGTGAGTATTAGCGCAGGGGTGGCAAACGTAGTTAGCGTCTTCCCTAAGCTCGTTACCTATCGGGTTGAGATGACGATTCTCATTATCCTGCTCATGGCCTTCCTCAATTTGCGTGGGGTTAAGGAAAGCGCTCGCCTTTTCGCCATGCCCACTTACTTCTTTCTCATTACCATCTTCATCATGCTTGGGCTAGGCTTTTTCAAGCTGGCAACGGGCACCTTGGATACAGTTCATGATGTCGAAGCGATTCGGCATGATGTTCTAACCCCCGTGACCTTGCTCCTACTCCTTCGGGCGTTTTCGTCCGGGTGCGCGGCCTTGACGGGTATTGAGGCGATCTCGAATGACACGCAGTTGTTCCGCCAGCCAAGAGCCAAAAACGCGGCAAATACACTCGTCGTGATGAGTATTCTGCTGATCACGCTGTTCCTGAGCATTACCATCCTTGCGAACGCGATTAAAGCGGTTCCATCCCATGAAGAGACAGCCATTAGCCAGATGGCACGCACCATCTACGGTGAGCAGGGAATTGGTTATGTAGCCTATATCCTGACCATTGCAGGCGCTTTTGCTGTATTGTTTATGGCCGCTAACACCCCCTTTGCCGATTTTCCCCAGCTTGCCGCACTGCACAGCGGTGATGGCTTTTTGCCCCGCCAGCTGACCTATCGGGGTCGCCGTCTCGTGTTTACATGGGGTATCCTGACGCTTACTATCTGCTCGATTTTTATTGTGCTTGTGACCGAGGCAGTTGTAACGCGGCTGATTCCACTCTACGCAATCGGGGTGTTTTTGGGTTTTACTATCAGTCAGGCCGGAATGACACGGCGTTTCTGGCGGTCAGGTCGGCTTAAACCGGGTCAGATTGCACACGGGCTTGAGACCGACATCACCTACGACCCGCGCTGGCTACCCAAGCTGCTCATCTCCGGTACGGGTGCAAGTGTAACCTTCATTGTGATGCGCGTCTTCATTATCACCAAGTTCACCAGCGGTGCATGGTTTATTGTCCTGCTAATCCCTTCACTAGTCTGGGTCTTTTTCCGCATCCATCGCCATTATAAGGAGACGGCTGCGCGGCTGCATCTGGATGAAGTTCCCGTTTTTGAAGAGAAAGCACAGACCTTTGATCCTGCCATTCATAAGGAGCTGGCAATTTACTTCTGCGATACGTGGTCAAAGTTGGCAGTCAACGTTACAGAAGCCATTTTACAGCGCGATCTACCGCTCTATATCATCCACGTCAACGTGAATCCCAAACGGGCAGCGGGCTTCCGGGAATGGTCGGACAAAATTTCGGCGAAAAATGGCTGGGATCCACAGATTACTCAAGTTGTGGAAGAACCTTACCGTGATCTGTATGCGAGTGTCGCCCGTATTTTGCAGGAACTCCGCCAACAATACCCAACAGTCTATTTTGAGGTCTATATCGGTGCGCTGCGTACCCACTTCCCCTATAGTTGGCTGCATATGTCTACCGATAGATTCCTGCGGGATGCGATGATGGAAGTCGAAAATATAGCCTTGAATATCAAGCAAGTGAATCTGGATAGCTTGCCGCTACCACTGGGTTTCAAAGTTACATTTGAACACTCGACAGATCACCATCATCAGGTTTCTCATGCCTCATCTTAAGTTTCAAGCGTGAATGAACAAATAATACTGCTAAACTAGGGCCTAGATAAGCTAGTACCTTTTAGCGAGGCATGATGAAGTCTTTACACCCTGACCCCGACGCAATGCCAAAGTCTACGCAACGGGAAGATGAGGAGCGTTTACGAGGTAAACTGAAAATCTTTCTAGGATATGCCGCCGGGGTCGGGAAAACCTATGCGATGCTGGAAGCCGCACAACAGCGTCTTGAAGAAGGGATTGATGTTCTAGCGGGCTATGTCGAAACACACGGGTATTTTGAAACCGATCTCCTTGCCCGTGATCTCGTATTTATCCCCCGCCACATGATCCAGTATCACGGTATCACCCTCCCAGAGATGAATCTGGACGCCATTCTAAAGCGTCTCCCGCAATTGGCCTTAGTAGATGAACTTGCACATTCTAATTCACCGGGGATGCGCCACACAAAACGCTATCAAGATGTGGAAGAACTTTTGAATGCGGGGATTGATGTCTACACCACACTCAATATCCAAAATCTTGAAAGTTTGAATGATATAGTTGCACAGATTACCGGGGTTGTGGTACGAGAAACAATACCTGATCGAATTCTTGACCTAGCCGATCAAATCGTGCTGGTTGATTTGCCGCCAGAAGAACTACTCCAGCGTTTACGCGAAGGTAAAGTATATATCCCCGAACAGGCTACCCAAGTCACGCAGAAGTTTTTCCGGCAAGGCAGCCTGACCGCCTTGCGTGAAATTGCTTTACGGCGAACAGCGCGGCATGTGGATGAGCAAATGAATGCCTATATGCAGCAGCGGGCGATCAGCGGCCCTTGGGCAGCCGGGGAACGCCTGCTCGTTTCTATCAGCCCCAATCCTCTCAGCCAGCGCTTGATCCGTACTGCCAAACGTCTAGCACAGGAACTTGATGCCGAATGGTATGCCGTTTATATCGAAACACCCGCCGACACTCAACTTAGCGCCGAAGACAGTGCCCAAATAGTCAATAACCTGCGACTGGCAGAGGACTTGGGTGCGAAGGTGGTCACACTTCCCGGCGATAATATTGCTGAGTCATTGATGCAGTTTGCCAACACCCATAACATTACTAAAATTATCGTCGGCAAGCCGCTCAAACCACGCTGGCTGGAATTCCTTAAGGGTTCAATCGTGGATCAGCTTATTCGTAAAGGCGGCAATATTGATATTTACGTGATTAGCAGCGCTGCTCCTGTTGAACGGTCGTCGCCTCTTATTCATCCCGTTGGTAGGTTACATCTTGGGCACTATCTGGCTGCGGTTGGCCTCGTAGGTATCACTTCCCTCTTGGGATTGCCTATTGCACATTTCATTTCGCCTATCAATCTGGTGATGTCTTATCAATTGGCGGTCTTGATTGCTGCCATTCGTTATGGGCGTGGGGCAGCGACGCTGACAGCAGTCTTGAGCGTTTTTGCATTTAACTTTTTTTTCGTCCCACCGCGCTGGACATTCCTAGTTCATGATGCAGGCTATATTTTGACCTTTGCGGGGTTGCTAATCGTAGGGTTGGTGAGCGCAAGGCTTGCGGCGCGGGTACGGGAACATGCCAGAGTTGCGGAACAACGTGAATTGCAGGCAATGGCACTCTATGCTTTTAGCCGCGATCTTTCGGCCAGCGTTGAGCTTAATGTGGTACTTCAGGGCGTGCTTGCTCACACGAGCCAGACATTTGATGCCGATGTGGCGATCTGGTTATACGAACACGGCACACTCGAACTAAGGGTTATGACCGATCATTATCCTTTGATGACCAGTGAGACTATTGCTGCACAGTGGGTTTATACTCATAAACAGCCCGCTGGTCATGGTACACCAACGCTACCGACTGCCGCTGGTCGTTACTTACCGCTCAAAACGGCGCAAAGCACAATTGGAGTGCTGGGGGTGCATTTTCAACAGGCAGAAGACTCTACTCCTGAACGTAACCGCCTGTTAGAAGCTTTTGCAAGTCAGGCTGCGCTGGGTATTGATGCAACCCTACTAGCTGAAAAAGCCCAGCAAACCCAACTGCTGCATGAAGCTGAAAAGCTCCAGACCGCACTACTCAATTCGATCTCGCACGATCTAAGAACGCCATTGGTATCTATTGCAGGGGCGTTGAGCAGTCTGCGCGATCAGGCTAGTTTTCTGGATGAAACTGCCAAATCTGAGCTGATTGAAGGTGCATGGGAGGAGACAACCCGGTTAAACCAACTGGTCGGGAATCTGCTGGATATGACTCGTTTGGAGGCCAATGCAGTTTCGCTGCGTCAATCCCCGTCTGATGTCCAAGAAATGATTGGCGTTGCGTTGTCTCATATGAAAGAGCGGTTACGCAACCATAAAGTTCACGTGACTATTCCGTCCGATCTGCCGTTGGCCTCTGCCGATTTTGTGCTGATTGTGCAAGTGATGGTCAATCTATTGGATAATGCCGCAAAGTACACCCCACCCGGTTCGCTGATCGAGATTCAAGCCAGTGCCAACGGATTTATTACCATCGCCGTCATGGATCATGGAAGCGGCGTTTCCCCAGAGGAGTTACCTCGAATTTTTGATAAGTTTTATCGCTCAGAAGGAGCATCCCAAGTGGCAGGTGGAACAGGTTTAGGCCTTTCAATCTGTCGCGGAATCATTGAGGCTCATAAAGGTTACATCTGGGCGGAAAATCGGGATGGGGGTGGCATGATTGTTCGATTTACTTTACCCATTGCCCAACATACGATTAGCTAAGGCAATATCGTGTTCGTAAGATAGAACTTTGATGGCATGAGTATGGGTGAAAGACGATCAGGTGGTGGCAATGTCACTGAGGCCTAACTACCATATCACTGTGGGGTTAGAAAACACAAAATCCACCGAAGTCAGCATAAACACGGTGGATTCTCCATTATTACACAGACGGAAGCAATACGGATCACGACCTTCTGAGCACAAAATAGCGCTTATCCCATCCTTACGCTCTTGGTGGGAAGGTGAATACTTCAAATCTCTGTAGCCGTTTGACTTGCACCAACGAGTGGGAATACCCCACTCGTTTTTTTCGAGTTAACGCGACGCACTAATATCCCTTCGTGCACGTCTGTGACTATCCTCTAAACCTTTTGAGGTCACGTTTTCAACAGTTTGTTTTGAAGTCTATCTACAGGCTTGGGGATATATCGCAAGCCCTAACGGGCTTTTTCGGGTGAAAATTTTACGGGGCGTTTCACCAAGTTGCAAATCTTGGCAGTCTTGACCGCCAAGATTTGAGGGGGTATAGAGATTTGTTCGAGTAAGCTCCTTTGTAGAACAAATCAAACAACACTGAGGAGTGTCCCATGAACCACCCAAACCCACTCAGCCTACCCAAGCCCCCCGCCAAGCGTAACGCTTCACTCAACATCCGGCTGACCAATGAGGAAAAACAATGGATTGAACGGTTAGCCGTGGATTTGAATGTGGCCCCCTCAACCCTTGCCCGCCATTTTGTTATTCAGGCGGTACGCTTCCATCTGACTCGCAAGCCACAGGATGGGAGTCAAGGATGAACCACCACGCAACCCCGGAAACCCAAGAAGACGACTTGGAACTCCTCATTGAGGCCTCGCCCTTTCTGGATGTACTCACCCGCATCATTGCTCGCCTGTTTGGTCAGGGTGCTTCCACAGAGGATAATGCAAGTATCGAACCATCTGAAGATTTGAAATATGAGGAGGAGTCTTGATGCGTGCGGCGATTTACACCCGAGTTTCCACGGAAGAGCAGACTGAAGGGTGGAGTTTGGATGCTCAGCAGGACGAATGCGTCGGCTTGCTCCAACGACGAGGATGGCAATACATGGAACCCGGCTATCTGGAGCCGGGTCGTTCCGCTAAAACCGACATGCGACCTGTATTCCAACGCATGATGCGGGATGCTGAACTCAAGCGCTTTGATGTGATCGTGGTGCACAAATTGGATCGGTTCAGCCGTAGCCTTGCCGATGTCGTCCGAAATGTGGCCCGCCTGAAAGAAGCCAAAGTGGGCTTAGTGTCGGTGGCGGAGCCTTGGTTGGATACGACCACACCACAGGGGGAGTTCATGTTGTACCTCTTTGCGCTCTTGGCCCAATGGGACAACCAGAACCGTGCACGGGAGAGCGCCAAAGGCAAAGCAGCCCGCGCACGGGCCGGTTATTGGAATGGCAGTCTGTCCTTTGGTTATATCAGCATCAAGCAGCTGAAGAGCCAAATCTGGAAATTAGCGGAGCAATTTGAGTCGGGGGTGTTACCGCAAGCCGTATATTCCGAGCAGGTAGAAAGGCTGGAGCGGTACCTAGATCAATGGTCAGACCGCACGGATGCTGATGCTGTGCCTCATCCCAAGAATGCTGAAGGGGTTCAACTGGCGTTCAGCCTCTATGCACATGGCAATATTTCGGATCATGGGATTGCGATTGCACTGAACGAAGCCGGTTATCGTACCACCGGGAACTGGGGAGAACGATTATTCGAAGGGGATACGGTGCGACCCATGCTCAAAAACCCCTTCTATCTGGGCAAAGTACAGTCCCAAGGCGAGTGGATTGAAGGGCGGCATCCTGCACTCATTCCAGAAAGCCTATTTGAGCAGTGTCAAGCGATTCGTGCCCAACGGCGTGGACGAACGGTCCGTGCTAAATCAACCAAACGAGTTTATCCTCTTTCGGGACTCGTGATCTGTGCGCGGTGTCAAAAACCCATGCGCGGTCAGCCGAATTGGCAGGATCGTCGTTACTATCGTGATCCACGTCGCTCTAACCACACCTGTACCCAACTCCAAGTTCAAGCTGAGAAAGCCGAACAAGCCGTGGTTCAATATTTATCTGGGATTCGCCTGCCACAGGATTGGCGGGAGCGGATTCTCTCACAAGGACTCACTTCAGAGGAACGAAACGATTTGGAAGCCAAACGACAGCGCCTTGAAAATCAACTGGAACGCTCGAAAAAACTCTATTTGATGGGAGATATGCGGGAAGCGGAATATCTACAAGCCCGGACTGACCTTACGGCCAAGTTAGCCGCCCTCCGACCAGTGGAGGATCCTGATCTCGAGTCGGCAGCATTAATGCTGGAAAACATAGGCGAGCTTCTTGAACAAGCCACACCCGATGAGCTTGAAGATATTTTTCATGCGTTACTTACAACGGTATATCTTGATAGCGGGAAGCGTGGGCCGGTGGTGGCGATAGAACCGAAACCATTTTTGAAGGTGCTGATGGACGTTTGCCGATTACCTGAGCGTCCTGACCCTGATGATCTGACGGGTGGCCCAGATGGAGGAGGCCACTTTTTCCATACCCAAGACTCTTTTGAAAGAAACCAGATGGTTGCTGAACCAAAAAGTGATACAATAGGTTCTGACGTGGGTATTGAGGTAGAAATGATGGCTGAATCCAACCATGAACCCGTCGCTTCCGCCTGTGTAACAACGGAGAATCCACCGTATCCAAGCTGAGTTCGGTGGATTTTGTGTTTTCTAAGCCTACTGTGATGTGGTAATTGGGTCTCAGTGACATTGCGACCACATCCCCATCTTTCACCCACACTCTTGCCACAATCAGATTAATCAAATCTTGCTGTGCTTTTCGGTCGCCTTTGGTTGCGTCCCAGTGAGCCTCGAAATTCTCTAAAACATCTGCGGCAATTCGTAGTTCGTCTTCAGGAATTGGTGTTAACTTTTCTAGCTCCTGTTGGAGTTTCACCCGCTGCTCAAGGTACTCATCTTTTTCTGTGATGAAGCCATTATCCCAGCGAAAATCCATGTGCTCTATCACTTGTTTGATTTCGGTGAGGCGTTCATTAAGGTTATTGTCCCCCAATAATTCGCCCATAGCTTCTATCATGCGGTCCCGCCAGTCAGTCGGTGGTTTGAGACTCTTTAGGATGTTTATCACCTGTTCTTCTACGTTTTCCGCACGAATATAAGTTTGGCTGCATTCCCGTCCAAAATCACGAGCGCGACACCGATAGTAAAGGTTACGCCCCTGAGTAGAGGATTGACAACGCATCTTACCCCAAGCATCACCATCCACATTGTCTGGCATATTGGCAACACATTCGGCACAGTAGATAACATCTCGTAGTAAATAGAACCGATATTTTGGGTAATACTCGTGGTGTTGTGCTTTGGCGTAACGGATCTCTTGACAGCGATTAAAGAGTTCCTCGTCAATGATTGGATCGTGTTTCCCTTTGATCCACTCGATAGGGTTTTTCCATGATCGCGGTCCGTCTGAATGCGGGTCATATTGCTGATATTTGACGAATCCAAGATAGGTACGATTTTGCAGAATCGCCCGTACACAATCTGCGTCAAATGGGCGGCCTGTTTTGGAGTTATAGTCACGCACATTTAACTCACGGGCAATGTCTCTGTCACTGTAACTGCCTGTTGAGTATAGATCGAAGGCTAGTTGCAATTTGGGCAATGTCGCGGTGTTCGGTCAGCGAAATTGTTTTGCTCAATTCCGATCCGAAGAGGATACCGAAACATACGCCAATACCGCCGCCCCCACTGCCGCCGCGAGTTTTCTCAATTCCGATCCGAAGAGGATACTGAAACGCTATTGGAGAGCCGGGATAACGAAACAATAACTAATGGCTCTATACAAATAATGTTGGGTAACTTGATTTCAATCAAATTCTTACAGCGTCTTCAAAAAGTTGAATCAAGCCCTAACGGGCTTTTTCGGGTGAAAGTTTTACGTGGTGTTTCACCAAGTTGCAAATCTTGGCAGTCTTGACCGCCAAGATTTGAGGGGGTATATGATCTGCCCCTTGAATTTGTATCGTTTAACCCGCACTCTTTGTCACCCAAATGATAGAAGGCTTTGAACCCCTTGTGCTTGATAGCAATATTCGTCTCACCTGTACAATTGCTTCCCATCTCCCATCAGTAAAGGCCGATGTGACCCGCATACGTCAAGTATTATCCAATTTGCTCACCAATGCCCTGCGCCATACCCCTGAGGGCGAAATCTCCCTTCAAGTGGCGGCTGGGCCTAGGGGGCGTTTCAGCGTGAGCAATACAGGCAGTCGGCTTAGTGATACCGATGCAAAACGGGTGTTCCAACCGTTCTGGCGTGCCGAAGCCGCTCGTGAACGGGACAGTGGTGGCAGTGAGTTAGGATTAGCCATGAGCCGCGAAATCATTGCCCTGCACGGCGGGTCACTGGAAGTCGAAGTCTCAGAGGACTCTGTGACATTTACGTTTACGTTGCCAACTACTCACCCAAATAACGGTTAATCATCAGATTTGAGTTGCAGAAAAAAGGCCATCTGATTTCAGATAGCCTTTATAAATTCGTTTTTTACTGGATTCTGTTGAACCCATGTATTCCAATTTATTCCGTGACGAATGGTAGTCCAGCACTCGCCCATGCACCGGAACCACCCGCTAAGACACGAATGTCGGTATGGCCCAGCAGTTGCAGCATGACCATCGCCATAGTGCTGCGGTGGGTTGGATTATCATAGAGGACAACTGGCCCGGTAGTTGGCACTTCGCTAAGACGGGTCATAAAGTCGGCCAATGGGATGTGTAGCGCCCCTTCAATGAAGCCCTCCGCATATTCACCATCGGTACGAAGGTCAATCAGAACAATAGGACTCTCGGCAAGTTCGGCGCTCAAATCTTCCGCCTTAACCGTATAATATCCGGCGGGCAGGTTGGTGAGATATTCAGCGACGAGTGGGAGTACGTCGGCATTCACGGCTGGCATTGTGCCGGGTTCAACAGTGGTGGGAACATCAGTGACGGGTAATTCAGATGTCATCCAAGCCTTGGTGCCGCCCAACAGACTGCGTACATTGGTATAGCCCAACAGATTGAGGACTTCCATCACAATCGCGGAACGGTGTCCACTGCCGCAGTAGACCACGATATTCGCATCCAGAGTGGGCAGCAGTGCCAGATTGTCCGCAACGGTTTCAATGGGAACATTCACCGCACCTTCGATATGGCCTTCGGCATATTCATCGGGAGAGCGTACATCGAGCAAGAACAGATCACCACCCGCTGCCATTTCTGCTTCGAGATCGGCTACACGCAGGGCATTATAATTTTCAGGCAGTCCGGCAACATAGTCGGTCAAATAGGTTTGTAGGTCGAACTCGGCGGCAGGTATTCCGCCTTCAAAGGGCAGCCCCTCCGCAACCCACGCATTAAACCCGCCCGTCACATTACGGACATTGGCATAACCCATAAGTTTGAGCATGGTCATGGCGATACCACCGCGATAACTGCTGGCACAATAGATCACGATTTCGGTATTCTTGTCGGCAGGCCACATATCTTGATGAGCCATAAACTCATCAATCCAAATGTGCTGCGCCCCTGCAATATAGCCCTGTTCGTTCCATTCGGTTTCGCTGCGAACATCAATCAAAACCAGTTCTTTTTCAGCCAGTTCTTCGGCGAGGGCCACCACACCCACAAGGCCATAGCCTTCGGGTAGCGAACTGAGATAACCATCAACGGCGGCCAAAACGTCAGCGTCAAATTCTGGGGCAGTGCCAGCTTCGGGTACAAAGGGTTCTGTCGAAACGGGAAATTCTTCGCCAACCCAAGCACTAAAGCCGCCCTTCATCGTCTTGGCATTGACATAGCCGAGGACGTTTAAAGAGGATTGAGCCAACATCGCACGTCCGCCACCTTTGCAGATGACGATAATTTCGGCATTGAGATCGGGCAGCAAATTCAAATTCTTACCCAATTCACGAATTGGCACATTAAATGAGCCTTCGATATGGCCTTCGGCATATTCATTAGCTTCCCGCACGTCCAGCAATACCGGGGTACGTTCGATGAGGGCCGTACCTACGTCTTCAGCCGAGATGGTGCCATAGCCTTCCGGTAGGTTTTGGTTATAGGCTTCAAGGGCCGCCTTGACAGAATCGGACTGTGCCAAGACGGGCGTCCACATGAGCGCCATCACAGCAACAAGGATAAGGAGGGTTAGTTTTTTCATATAGATTCCTTTTTGATATGTACTCAATTGTCCCAAAATGAGCCACCCTCATTCGAAGGGGTCGCTTGATTGGTCGTGTTATCCGAACCCCAAAAACTGCTTTCTTCAGTGGGTTGGGTGGCGGGTTCTGCCTCTCCACCCCAAAAATCTCCTTCGGGCGTAGGGGTTGTCGCGCCGGAGTCCCCCCAGAAGTCCCCATCAGTGGGTTCGGTAGGTTGGGTCTCGGATGAACCGTCCCCCCAAAAATCACCCTCATGGCTTGCAGGTGTTTGGGTAGGTGTCGCTTCACCCGTGATGACATCCTCGTAGCCTTCAGGTAGTGGCGGCGCGGCAGGCACAATAATGCTAGTGTTGGCCTCCAATTCCTCCGGGGCCACCTTATCGGCTGTCAAAAAGATGGCATCATTGCCATGACATGATTTACAGCTTTGGGTCTGCGGCGTAATGCGCTGGGTATTGTGTGGTGTGGTATAGGCCCATGTCGAACGATTGTTAAAATTCGGCAGTAGGTTTTCGCCATAGAAGCTGAACGAGTTCTCATCAATTGGCACATGCCGGACAGTAACATATTCATAGGGGCGATCACTGTTTCGCAGTTCATTGCGGGCGATATAAAACCCCAGCCAGTTTTCCTCGACGGAGAAAAACGGTGTATTTTCTTCATTGCGTTCGACGTGGCAGTTTGAGCAGTTGGTGTAGCTGACGCTGTGGCACACTTGGCAGGCGATAGATTCGGTGCCATGAATTTCATGCTGCAAAATGCCAGAGCCAGCACCGATTTCGGCTTGGTGGCAGGATTCACAGGATGGCCCTTGTGCGCCATCATAACGATGGGCGGCGTCGGCAGTTGTAATGCCGTGCATTTCTTGGCCGGTGTGACAATCATTACAAGCCATCCGACCCCGGAAATGTACGTCACTGGGGATTTCTTCATGAGCGCCATAATATTCATCTTTGACACGACTGCCATGACACGCGGTGCAATTGCGGCTCATGGTCGGTTCTTCAAGGAAGGTATGGCCTTGTAAGAACCCGCCACCAACGGAGGTGGGTTGGCTGACGTGACAATCACCACAACTCGCATGGCAGGAATCGCAGTGATAGGACTCCATCTCTTCGAGCACAAGATGATTTTCCGGGATACTGCGCTCATGCAGCACCGTATCGTAGCCAGCAAGGGTGTTGTGAAGGGAATTCGCGGCAGCGGCGGTGATAGCGGGGTGGCACTTGGCACAGGTGACATCGGCCTGATCAGTCGGCCTGACGACCATGTCGGTGTGCGCCACATCCATATCTTCTACAGATTGGCCCTGATGACAGTCTGTACAGTTAATCAGTGAATGAATATCGGTTGTGAAGGTGTTGGCGTCAATCCAGACGCGCTGCCATGGCTCCATCGGAGCCACGGAGCCACCTCACCCCGGGCCTGTGGACAGGCTTTCGGTTGTCTCTTCTGGTTTGGCAAGCTCTTGAAGGGCAACTTCATCAGTGTGGCAGTCTAAACATTCGACATCGGTAAATGGCTCAATTTCCGCTACCATTTCCTCCGCCGTGATGCCCGCATCCGTAATGAGTACATCCTCCGCCCCAACTGTTGGCGCTTGACCTATTTCTAGTTCGGGGGCGCTTTTGTCGGGGGCGCAACTCGCCACCAAAGCACTCATGACCAAGAACAAACCCATGAGGAGAATTGATCCTGCTATTGAACGCATCTGAGGTATTTATCTCTCCTCCCCTGAGGATAGATTGTTTAAGCAAAAAGCAAATTTCACCTAATAATCAGAACAAATTCTCGTGAAGCGCGATAGTGATTTTTGTCACGAATAAACCACACCAGATTCCACTATGGAATAGGAGCGTGAATGGGTTAGATTGAGTCAGTAGTGCGGCTCATCGTATGGGGGTACATCTTTACGGTTTTACATAATCCGCCGATTTTAGAGAGGATGTGTAATTTTGCACCCGCCTATGAGTTCAAAAAGAGGGTCTTTTCTTCGAGCCATTAGCCTTATTCTTTTTATGATGGGGATAGGGGTTCTTTTTAGCTATCAAGTGTATGCCCAAGATGGCGGAACTCCTGTCGCCACCCCGACTACTGCAACCTTAGAACCCACCCTAATTCCACAAGATTGTGCGGAATGTCATATAGATGTGGCGGCGAATTGGCAAACAAGCTCCCATGCCCTTGCTTTTCAGGGTGACGGGTTTCAATCGGCTTGGAGCAATGTGAGCCAAGACCCGAATTGTTTGACCTGCCATACTACAGCATTTTCGGTGGCGACGGGTGAATATCAACATGCCGGGGTAACTTGTGAAGCCTGTCATGGGACAACGCCTCCCAATCATCCTGATGATGAGGCCGTGATGGTTGAGCCGGGGATTGAGGTTTGTACGACGTGCCATATCGCAACCTATCAGGAATGGCGGCGCAGTGGACATGGCGATCAGCAGTTGGCTTGCACGGCCTGTCATAATCCACATCCGCAAACCCTGCGCTTTGAGACCTCTTCCGAACTATGTTTAAATTGTCATGTGGCCGACTATAACGCGGAATCGTTTGCGCACGCCTCCCATCCCGAAGAAGCGTGTACCAATTGTCACTGGCATGGCGGGACAAGCGATAATTCTGAGCATTTGTTGACCGGGGTGCTGCTCCCCACCGGACATGACGCGAACGTCACCACCGCAACCTGTAACACCTGCCATGCCGAACTTGCCGCTAATCCAACTACGATGGTTGACGGTACTCCACCTGAACCCGTCAGTGTCGCAGTCAGCCTTGGTGAGGCCAAGATCGAAATTGAAGAATTAGAAGCGCAGGTCTCAGAAGTACGCGCTCAGGGTGAAAACTCGGCAGCAGCCCACTTGATGCAAGGCCTCATTGTGGGCGGGGCGCTTGGTGTCTTAGCAACGCTGGTGCTGACCCGTCTCCAAAAATGGCTGGATTGGAAGCGCGAGGATCGCCATGAATAAGCCGCCCACCGGAGACAAATTCATCACCCGCCGTGAGTTCATCACGATGCTGACAGGCTTGGGGGCCAGTCTTGGGGTTGCGGCTGTCCTAAGTGACTTCGACTCTTTGAACGACCTCATCCAGCAGGAATTGGCGATTGACCTACAGGAAGGCCCGCTAGAAGAAAAATCCCACGCCAAAGGCAAACATCGTTGGGGCATGGTCATAGATTTAAGCAAATGTATTGGCTGCAAATATTGTGTGTATGCCTGCCAAGCGGTGAATGATGTCCCCGATGATATGCGTTGGAATGTGTATCTGCTGGATAAAACCGAATCGGATGAAGTTTTCCACATGACTCGCCCGTGCCTGCACTGTCAAGATGCGCCGTGTGTGGCGGTTTGTCCGGTGCAAGCGACCTACGTCCGCGACGATGGCATCGTGATGATGGATTATGACGTGTGCATTGGCTGCCGCTATTGTCAGGTGGCCTGTCCCTATGGCGCACGCAGCTTTAACTGGGAAAAACGTACCCGTGCCAGTGGCTATCAAGAAGCATGGGGTAGCGCGGAAGTTGAGCGTCGTCCACGTGGGGTTGTTGAAAAATGCACCTTCTGTGTACACCGGATTGACCGGGGTATTCCGTTGGGCTTAATCCCCGGCATTGACCGTGCTGCCACCCCCGCCTGTGTCAATATTTGTCCGGTCAAGGCGCGGGTTTTTGGTGATCTAAATGACCCGACTAGCCCGATTTCGCAGGTCATCGCCAGTCATCCAACTTTCCGGTTGCGTGAGGAACTCGGCACCGAACCTAATGTATATTACATTCCACCGGAAGGGATGGTGCTATGACCACGATTACGGCCCCCACCTCGACTGAGCAGCCTGTCAGCGGTACCCACTCCGTTTTCCGGCTGTGGATAGGATTTCTGCTTGGCCTGCTGACCATCGGGGTTATAAGCGCGGCCTCGGTCTTATGGCATGGGCTGGAAGTTACCAATCTTACCAATCAAGTCCCGTGGGGATTATGGATTACGGTGGATTTATCGGCCATCGCACTTGGCGCAGGGGCATTTTCGCTATCCGCTGTTGCTTATTTGCTGCGGGTAGAGTCCTTCCGAAAAATTGCCCGCATGGCGGTTTTCGTAGGGCTGGTCGGCTATACGTCGGCGATGCTGGCCCTTGCAATGGATATTGGTCGTCCAGATCGGTTTTGGCACCCGGTTCTCTATTGGAATATCCACTCCGTCCTGTGGGAAGTCACGATGTGCGTGATTTTGTATTCGACGGTATTGGTGGTGGAATTCGCGCCAATCCTGATGGAAAGCAAAATCATCAGCAAGCGTTACCCCAAAGCGCCCCGTATTGGGCATGTGATCCATCAATTCACTCCTCTGGCAGCGATTATCGGGCTGGGGCTGTCTCTTTTGCATCAATCTTCGCTGGGGGCGACCTATGGGGTTTTGGTGGCACGGCCTATTTGGTTTAAGCCATCGCTACCGGTCATGTTTATTTTGTCGGCAGTCGCGGCGGGAGTGACCTTTACACTCGGCGTGACCATTTTCTATGAAAATCTCGTTCGGACACGTCAAATCAGTGACAAGCTGCGGCGGCAACTCGCCATGTTAGCTGGGTTGACCATGCTGGCCTATCTCTATTTGAAATTATGGGATTTCTTGGCGACTAGCTACTACAGCCACTTGCCCTCGCGGGTAGAAGATTTGGATCTGTTAAATCGTATCGCCCCCTATGGCAGTTCCTTTTGGATTATTGAAGTGCTACTGGGTGGCCTTGTTCCCGCCATTATCCTCCTAACGCCGCAACTACGGGCACAAGATAAGTGGATTGTGGCGGCGGCACTGCTGGCGGTCATTGGTGTTGTAGTGAATCGCTGGAATGTAACCCTTTCGGGCTTAATCGTCCCGCTGGATTGGTCGCCGGGGGTGGCGGAGGTCTTGCACGTCAACAGCTATCGGCCCAACTGGACAGAATGGGGCGTTGGTGTCGGTGTATTGGGTTATGGGTTGATGGCTCTCACATTAGGACTGCGCTTCCTGCCCATGTTCCCGCATAACGATCACTGACAGCGCGGAGTCATATCGAGCGTAGGAAAGTAGAAAACAATGACCCATGACAAAACGATCCCTATCCTCACCTTCCGCGATTTGCCTTCCGTAAACTGCCTATTGGAAGAATCGGCCATCCAACTTTTAATCGAGGTGTATGGTCGTGAAACTGTTTTGACTGAAGTGCGGCATGTACTTCAAGAGGTGCGCTCCCATCTACAGAATGAGAAATTTGACCCTAGTTCGATGGATGCTCTGATTCAACAGATTAGCCAAAACCTTGTCGAGAGATTTCAGCTTTCGCTATGGCCTGTTATTAATGCGACAGGCGTGATTTTGCATACCAATTTGGGGCGTGCCCCACTATCCAAAGCAGCACTAGAGGCGGTGCAGCAGGTTGCAGGAAGTTATAGCAATCTGGAATTTGATTTGGAAACAGGCACACGCGGGAAACGCCAGCAGCATATTGAGGATTTAGTTAGCGAGGTTATTGGGGCCGAATCCGCGATGGTGGTCAATAATAATGCTGCCGGGGTGATGCTGACGCTGAGTGCCTTGGCAAATGGTCAAGAAGCCGTCATCAGTCGGGGGCAGTTGGTTGAGATTGGTGGCGGGTTTCGGATGCCGGATGTCATGCTGCAAAGTGGGGTCAAATTGGTGGAAGTGGGAACTACCAACCGCACACACCTGACCGATTATGAATGGGCCATCACTAACGAAACTGCGATGCTGATGCAAGTCCATCCCTCAAATTTTCGTATTATCGGCTTTACCGAGTGTGTCCCCTTAAGTGAATTAGCAACACTGGCGCATCAACACAATCTTTTATGTATTGACGATCTTGGCAGCGGCGCGTTGTTGGATACCTCCGTCTATGGACTAGAGCATGAGCCAACCGTTCAAGAAAGCCTTGCGGCTGGGGCGGATGTTGTTTTATTCAGCGGTGACAAATTGCTAGGCGGGCCGCAAGCCGGAATTATCGTCGGCAAAAAAGCGGTGTTGGATCGGCTCAAAGAACACCCTCTGGCACGGGCTTTGCGGGTAGATAAAATGACCATTGCGGCCCTAGCCGCTACGCTTGATCATTATCGGCGCGGCAATGCGACCACCCATATTCCGATCTGGTCAATGATAGCGATACCGCTGCCACAGATTCGGCAGATTGCAGAGCAGTGGGTCACGTTGTTTGGAGGCTCGATTGTAGATGGCGAATCGGTGGTTGGTGGGGGGAGTTTACCGGGACATACCCTACCGACAGCCCTTTATGTTGTTCCCGTTGCGTCCGACGCACAGGGCCAAATCGCTCTGCGTGGCTACGACATCCCCATTATTGCCCGTGTCACCGAAAGTCAATTGGTACTCGACCCGCGCACGATCCTGCCATCTCAAATCGAAATCGTTACAGCGGCGCTGCGCCAATTGTTGAATTAAGGGGGTTGCTTATGCGCGTTATCTGCACAGCCGGACACGTAGATCATGGGAAGTCGGCCTTAGTTGAGGCATTGTCGGGCATACACCCGGATCGCCTGATTGAAGAACAAAAACGCGCCATGACCATTGATCTTGGGTTTGCATGGATTGAACTAGACGGTGAGATTATTGGCATTGTAGATGTCCCCGGTCATCAAGATTTCATCGAAAATATGCTGGCAGGGGTCAGTAACTTAGATGCGTTTTTGCTGGTGGTGGATGTAAATGAAGGCATTATGCCCCAAACCCGTGAGCATCTTGTGATTTTGCAATTGATGGGGATGCAGCGTGGTGTGGTGGCCCTAACCAAAATTGACACCATCCAAAATGCAGATGATATTGAATTGGCGACACTGTTGATTCAAGAGGAGCTTGTCACCTGTGGTTTCGCCGATGTGCCAATTGTGCCTGTTTCGGCGCATCAGCGAATGGGCCTAAATACCCTGTTGGACGCCCTACGCGATGTTTTGGCGAATTGTCCACTGCGTACCACACTGGACAGCCCCATTTTGCCGATAGATCGGGTTTTCACGATGCAAGGATTCGGCACGGTGGTGACGGGAACGCTTTCTGGTGGGACACTAGCGGTTGGCGATGAGGTTGAGATTCAACCCAATGGCTTAAAAGCCCGTATCCGGGGATTGCAGTCGCATAATCTGGCGATGGAAACCGTTGAGCCGGGCCGTCGGGTAGCGGTGAACCTTGCCAAGATTGCCAAGCAGGACATCCGACGGGGCAACGTATTGAGCCTGCCGGGTGTGGTGGCTTCAACCAGTCGGGCTGATGTTGTGGTGCGATGTCTGCCACAGATGACCCGGCCACTGCGTCACAATGAAACCGTCAAAGTTTTCATCGGCCCCGGAAGTTCTTTAGCACGGGTTCGTCTACTTGATAGCGATGAATTAGCACCCGGCCATGAGGGATTTGCCCAACTGGAATTTCAAGACCCGCTCCCGCTACGTGATGGGGATCGTTTTGTGATGCGCATTCCCTCGCCCGCTGAAACCATCGGCGGGGGACGGGTGCTTTCGGCATTATCTTCACAGCGGTGGAAACGTAATCGGGCATCTGTGATAGAACGCTTTCAGGTGCGATCCACTGGAACGCCACTCGAACAATTAGTGTTTGCGTGTTACGAAAAAAACGCACTTATCGCCATCCGGGACATCAAAAATCCAGCGTTGTTAGATCAGGCCGTTGCACAAGAAAATCTGATCGTCATTGAAGACCATGTTATCCATCCGGCGGTGCTGCAAGGCTTTGCGGATGACGCCCAAACGATTCTGACCGAATTTCATCGAACGCACCCTCTCAAACGGGGTATGTCGCCTGAACAACTGCTCGATCATTTGGGGATAAATCTCGAAAATGGGCTTATCCTACGTGCTCTCATCGGTAGGGGGTATTTCGGCGAAGAAAAAGGGATGATTCATCTTCCTAATCACCGACTTGCCATCACAAAGGCCCAACAAAAAAATATTGCCCACCTCATCGCGTTGTTTGAAGATCAGCCCTACAATCCACCATCCCATAAAGAAGCCCTCCATCATGTGGATGAGAGCGTCTTGCGAATGTTGATCGAGGACTGTGAACTCGTCTTTTTGAAACCGGATGTATTGCTACTGCGGCAGACCTATCGAGAAATGCTGTGTTATGTGCGCCATCAACTTGAGGCCCACGATGTTGTCAATCTCGGGGAATTACGCGATGCCTTCTCAACATCACGGCGTATTGCGATGCCCTTCCTAGACTATCTGGAAGCGCAGGGAGCCACGCGGCGTACCGCAGACGGTCATATACTTAAATCCCCCGACTGGGCAGCATTGGAAAGCCCTTGCTAGGTTTGTATAATAAAGTGTGGGAGTGCATGAGTCCCGGTGGGCTTCCCGGTCTTCAAAACCGGTGACGGGCAGCGTGCCTGTCCGTGGTGGGTTCGACTCCCATGTATTCCCGTACCTCTTATGTGGCTCAAAACATTAGATTCTCAAATCTTTTTGCAAACCAGAAAGTTCCTACATCATTTCATTTCTAAAGTGTTTCACAATCTGGAAGTCTGTCCCTAACGCAAGCCCTAACGGGATTTTTCGGGTGAAAGTTTCACACACTGCCTCACAATTTAGCGAATTTTGCAGGTGTATGCTCATGTGTTTGCTACCAATTGCCATCGTCGGTGGGTACGGAAAGTGGTCAGGTCAATTACACCGAGCGTTTCGTCAAGGCCCTGTATCTACATTTTTTAATTCGTCATTATAATCAAACCCCGCATTAGTTAGTTTGTCATCACTGTCGTTGACAGGCTGTGCGTTGCAGAGGAGGGAATATCACTAGAAATCAGGATGAATTTCACTTGTGTTGGTGATTGGGTAAGTCTAGTGTGAAGAGTATTCCACCGCACTTCCACTGAGAGTCGCACATATGTTGACTGGATTGGAGGTCTTTATGGGAACGACAATCCTCCCCACCATTCAAGGCTATATCGTCCACGAGGAGATTGAAAGCGGTGGTTTCGGAGTGGTCTATCGGGCCACTCAGCCGCTGTTGGGCCGGGATGTCGCCATCAAATTCATCCTACCCCGTTTTGCCAATGAACCCGACTTTGTCCGTAATTTTGAAGCCGAATCGCAGCGGGTGGCACGATTGGAACACCCCCATATTGTGCCTGTGTACGATTACTGGCGTGATCCGCATGGGGCGTATCTGGTCATGCGCTGGTTGCCTCATACACTCAAAACTCGTTTACAACAAGGCCCGTTGACGCTCACCGAAACCCTCCATTTACTGGATCAGATCGCCGAGGCGCTGGCGACCACCCATCGGCAGGGGGTGATTCACCGGGATGTCAAACCGGGCAATATATTATTAGATGACCAGAACAACTATTATTTGACCGATTTTGGGATTGCCAAAGATTTGCTGAGTCGGGCGATGACGGGCAGCCATATCATGAAAGGCACAGTGGCCTACATCGCACCGGAACAAGCACGGGGGGAGGTGGTCTCCCCGCAGACCGATATTTACAGTTTGGGCGTGATGCTGTATGAGGTGTTGACTGGGCGGCATCCGTTGGAGGGTCTTAGTTCCGCCGAGATGATTGTCAAACATCTCAATGAACCCCTGCCGGATTTGCCTACATCGCTCAAACTGCCTATCGAGTTGAATGCCGTTCTGCAAAAGGCCACCGCCAAGCACCCGATTGACCGCTATAGCGATGCCCTGCAATTCGCTAAAGCCTTTCGGGTTGCCGTGCCGACTATGGCGGAAGAGACAAACAGTGGAGTAGGGCGTGCCATTGTAGAAGAGCAGCCCACGACAATGGGCAATCTTGTATTGCGAAATCCATACAAAGGCTTGCACGCTTTTGAACTGATGGATGCGGGCGACTTTTTTGGCCGTGAGGCATTGGTCAACCAACTTCTGACCCGACTCGAAGACGATCACCCCTATCAGCATTTTTTGGCAGTCGTGGGGCCAAGTGGTAGCGGTAAGTCGAGTGTGGTCAAAGCCGGACTGCTGCCAGCCTTGCGTGCTGGATGCCTACCGGGGTCGCAGGCATGGTTTACCGTTGAGATGTCTCCCGGTGAACACCCCCTCCAAGAACTCACCAACGCGCTCAACCGGGTAGCGACCAAACCGATTTCACATATTTCCGAACAACTGCGGGCGGATCGGCGGGGCTTAATCTGGGCAGTGGCGAGTCTATTGAGTGCAGATGCGCGACTGGTGTTGATGGTGGATCAATTTGAGGAGTTATTTACGACCAGCGTGGATGTGGAGGAAGTGGTCCAGTTTTTGGATGTGTTGCGGGTAGCGGTCAATGATGCTTCTAGCGGTGTGCGGGTGATTATCACCTTGCGAGCCGATTTCATGGATCGGCCTTTGCAACATCTGGAGTTCGGTGATTTGCTCAAACAGCGCATTGAATATGTGCTGCCGTTGTCCCCCGCTGAGTTGGGGCAGGCTATTACCTGTCCGGCAGAGCAAGTTGGGCTACAGGTCGAAACAGGCTTGGTGACGGCGATTGTGGCCGATGTGCAGGATGAGCCGGGGGCTTTACCTCTGCTACAATACACCCTGACCGAACTATTTGAACAACGCGACAACCATGTCTTGACTTTAGCCACCTATCAGCAGTTGGGGGGCTTATCGGGGGCATTGGTGCAGCGGGCCGACCAGATTTTTGAGCAGTTTCCCGCTCCCCAACAAGACCAGATTCACCAACTGTTCATGCGTCTCGTGACGTTGGGTGAGGGCGTAGAAGATACACGCCGCCGGGTACGGCAATCTGAGTTACTGGCTCTTGTTGACGACGCCCCTGCGTTGTTGGAAGTCTTGCAACGCTTTGGGCAGGCGCGATTGCTCACCTTTGATCGTGACCCTATCACCCGTGAACCCACCGTTGAGGTCGCGCATGAGGCCCTGATTCGAGAGTGGGGGCGGTTGCGCACATGGCTGGATGAGAGCCGCTATGACATCCGGCAGCAGCGCTTGCTTGCTGCTGCCGCACAAGAGTGGGATGGCGTTAAATGCGACAAGAGCTACCTTCTGACTGGCTCACGCCTTGCCCAGTTTGAAGATTGGATGGGGCAGACCCATGTCGCCTTGACGCCAGATGAACACAGATTTCTAGAAACCAGTATTCTTGAGGATAACCGCCAAAAATCCAAGCGACGGCGTTCACGGAATGCGCTGATGGTCGCATCTGCCGCAATTGCCTTGATTATGACCGTGCTGACACTATTGGCGCTGAACGCACGCTCAGACGCACAACAAGAACGGGATAAAGCCCAGCGGGCAGCCGAGGTTAGACGAAGCCTAGCTCTCGCTGCGAATGCCAAAGATGCCCTTGCGAGTAACGACACTGATCTTGCCATCGCTTTGGCTCTCGAAGCTATCGCTATCCCAAATCCACCTATCGAAGCAGAACAGGCACTGGCCGCTGCTGTCTATGCACCCGGCACCCGTCGTGTTTTGACAGGCCACGAGGATTCTGTCAATGATGTCGCCTTTAGCCCAGACGGTAAATATGCGGTTTCTGGCGGGGGAAGGGCGGCATTTGACGAAGTTAGGGGGGTAAGTATATTGTTCCCCCACAATGTTTACGACTATAGTCTGCGTCTATGGAATCTTGAAACCGGTGCGCAAATACAGCAGTTTGACGGCCATACCAATACAATTTTTTCAGTTGCGTTCAGCCCCGATGGGCGCTACGTGGCCTCCGGGTCGTCTGACAAATCTGTGATTATATGGGATGTTCAGTCAGGCGAGCAATTTCGACACTTTGACACGGTACATAAAGTTTATAGCATAGCCTTTAGCCCCGATGGACAACACATACTGGCGGGTGAACAACGGGATGTTATTGCCCTGTGGAATATCCCAAATAATCGTCTGATCTATGAATATAGTACCTTCGCTGAAGAAACCACTTCTTTTCACTATGTTTGGAGCATAGCGTTTAGCCCTGATGGACGTTATACCGCTATCGGATTGGGGCCATTGGGTTATGGCACTTCCGGTGGTATTAAGCTCATTGATTTTCAGACAGGCGAGGTAATACGTGCCTTCAGTTTGAGTATGCCCATACGCAATATTGCCTTCAATCCGGTTGACAGCCGCTATGTGCTGTTGGATGGATTTGAATCTATGCCGAACACATTTGGTCAAGGGCTTAGTAGCTCCTACGCCATGTTGTTTGATCTTGAAACCGGGCAAGAGATCCGACGCTTCCGGCATGGTTTTATGCCTATTGCAGGCCTTGGATTTAGCCCCGATGGGCATTTGGTCGTCACTGGGGCTGGGGACCAGTTGATTATCCTTTGGGACGTTGAAACAGGAGAAGTAGTACGACGCTTATCAGGGCACTCGTCATATATCACAAGCACAAAGTTTAGCCCGGATGGTGAGCATCTGTTGTCAGCTTCGTCAGATGGCACCATTCGCCTATGGGACATTCGCAACGGCGCCGAGGTTCGACAATTTGCGGGGCACAGCGGACGGGTCATTGACATTCAGTTCACCCCGGATGGACGGCAAGCCGTTTCGGGAGGTAGTGGACGTGAGTTATTTATTTGGAATGTTGAGACAGGAGACCAAATTCGAAGGCTATATGGACATGCCAGTGGCGTGAATTGTGTTTGGTTGAGCACCGATGGCAAAACCATCATTTCAGGAGATTATGGCGGCATTTTCAGACAATGGGATGCTGTAACAGGTGATGAAATCGCGCAGCCAATCTCAATTGACGTCAGAAGTTGGGGTTGCGATATAGACACGGCAGGACATTATGGATTAGCAGCAACTGCTGGAAGTGGCACGGTCGTACAGACCCCAGCAGATGTTTCTCCTGCTTATATCAATATGATAACTGGCGAAATTGTCCGGGTTCTAAGAGGGCATACAAGCCTTATATACGGCGTAGATATAAGCCCCGACGGGCGGTATGCCCTGACTGGCTCTGAAGATAACTCCGTTCGTTATTGGGATTTGTCAACAGGGGAGCAGCTCTGTGTTTTTGAAGACCAACAGGGGAGTGTTTGGGGGGTTGCCATCAGTCCTGATGGGCGTTATGGACTCTCTGGTTCAGGGGATCGTTCCGTAGTGTTACGCGACTTAACGACTTGCACCGAGATTCGCCGTTTTGAAGGTCACAGTATGCGGGTCAGTGACGTAGAATTCAGTCCCGATGGACGCTATGCCCTATCAAGTTCAGAAGATCGTCGCCTAATCCTATGGGATGTTGCTACAGGCAAAGAAATCCGCCGTTTTGAAGGGCATGAGAGATGGGTGACAGATGTCGCTTTCAGCCCCGATGGACGCTATGCTCTGTCTGGTAGTGAACGCGGCGAATTAATTTTGTGGCGTCTGTCAGATACGGCTGAAGAGATTATCGCTTGGGCACAAAACAATCGTTATGTGCGTGATTTGACCTGTACTGAACGTGAGCGCTATGATGTCGCCCCCCGGTGCAATTCTCAAGGATATTTCCCTACACGCACACCTTATCCCACCCTCACCCCTAGCCATGTTCCAAGTGCAACGCCAACTTTAGATGTCACCCGTACACCATTAACACCAACTTGGACGCTGCAACCTACAAATACCCCCAATGTAAACGCAATAGCTCCGACCATGACGCCTGTTCCCAGAGGCAGTATCACACTGGGGGTATCGGTGAACGGGGTAATCACCGGGCGATCCCAAGATAATATGTCACGCGATATTTGGACATTTGAAGGTGCGGCTGGTCAAACCATCCAAATAATGAACAATAATCTCGATCTGCTGATTTCTATTTACACTCCAAATCAGGACTTGCTTGTTGAAAGCACATCCGCTATAGACTCTATAACCCTGCCTGAAACGGGCACTTACCTATTTTTGCTGCAACCGGGCAGTTTAGGGGTCGGGGGGAGATATGTGTTTATAGTGAACGATGTTACCGATTGAGCATTTGGAAATCGAGCCAGTCTCGCGTTTTCGAGGTCGAGTTGGCGTAATACACAAAGGAGCACGTAGATTGGATGGCACGCTCCTTTGTTTGCGGTATACGATCACAAATCATGCCTTCAGAATATTTTTCACAAGGGCCACCATTTCGGCGAAGGACGCGGCTTGCCCACGAGTCTGCATCGCTTCAACAGCATCGCTTTCAAATTGGGCCATGTAGGTATCCAATAGCGTCTGGGCCTTGACTCTTGTTTCGGGAGCAAGAGTGCGTTGATGTAGCACAAAACCGAGTATCATGAATGCCTCACGCGGATGGTTGGATTGGCTTAGAATTTCACTTAACCCGACCAGCGTATCAAGGGCAATGAGGGGCAAGTTGGCATTTTCAGCCGTATCTAGTGCGTCAAGAAAATATGAAGTGGCGTCATCCATAAGCCCCATCTGAAGGGCATTATTGCCCAGTGAGGCTTGCGCCCACGCAACACCCTGCTCATAGTTTAAAGCCTGATATTCCCGCAGGCTTTTGAGCAACCGTTCATGGGCCTGCATGTGCTGCCCGCGATGCTGGTGCAACTGCCCCTGCTGCCAATCAAGGTTAGCTTGACCCCGCGGACGAATGTCCCCTTGTGCTTGCGCAGGTAGCTTTTTCAGTACATCCTCGGCTTGGTCTTCATGGCCCATGTCATTCAACAACTTGGCATAACGCCAGATCACACTGTCAATCCGCGAGATCGAGCCTTCATCCAACAGAGGTGCGTTGACTTCAATCAACTGCCGGGCTTCGAGGCGCTGGGCATCGGTAGAGGCCAGTTCCGCTAACAACCCCGCCGACAGGATATAGGCATCGTGGGCATCGAGTTCGGCCAACAGCGACACGCCTTGGCGGCTCATTTTGTAACCCGCTTCCCGCTGTCCCGTCCGACCTAGAAAATAGCCATAGAGTGCCAAACACCGTCCATGGTTAATCCCAGCTTCGCCTTCGGTTTGACCCTCTAAGACCTGCATGGCGGATCGAAAGGTGTTCACTCCCTCTTGCAGCCAACTCTGGGCATCCAACAGTGCCCACAAGCCCTCGCGCAGCCGATTCATCGTTTCAAAATCGCGGTGCGCAAGTGCAACCCGCCATGCCTGCTGAATATTCTCAAAATCTTCCAACGCCACCTGCGGCATTCCGCCGACAATTTCGGATTCATGTTCCATCAGGAAACCCGCGAAATATTGACAATGGATGATTTCGAGTTGCCTGATAAAGTCGGGGTCTGCCTGTAACTTTTCGATAAGATACTGCTGGAGCAACTCATGGATGGCATAACGCTGACCAATGCGGTAGACAAGTGATTTGCTCAATAACAGATTCAGCATTCGCAGACTAGCCCCAGCGACTTGTTGGGCGGCTGATCGTGTAAACCCTCCGCGAAAAACCACCAATCGCAACAAGGTCTCCTGCTCGGTCTCATGAAGTCGCCCCCATGTACTATCAAAAATCGCCCGGATACTACGATGTCGCGCCGGGATGTTCATTTGATGTGCTTCAAGGAGGTCAAGGTTTTGTCGGATTTCGTCACAAATCTCAGTGGGGGTCAGTACAGTCACCCAACTGGCGGCAAGATCGAGAGCGAGGGGCATTCCGCGCACCAAACGACAAATTTCATCAATCGCGGTCTCTTGGCTGTCTACCACCCGGAACGCTGGGTCGGTACGTCGCGCACTTTGCACAAATAATTCTGCGGCATCACTGGTCACGCCATTTTCTGGTGGGCTGAAATTTAAGCCGTCGAGAGGAAAAAGCGTCTCCCCCCGTAAATACAGCATCTCGCGGGAGGTCACGATGATATGGAGGTGGGGCATGTCGGCAAGCCACTCCGTGACCAGTTCTGCACCATCCAACAGATGCTCAAAATTATCGAGAATCCACAACATCCTCTGATCCGCGACATAATCCCCCAAAGTTGCGGATACCCGATCATCCGAATACGATTCCAATCCCAGTGTAGTAGTGATACTTGGCCCAATTTGATTGACCGACGTCAAGTCAGCTAGGCGAATAAAATAGACCCCATCCGGGAACAAGGCTATCACTTCCTCCGCGACCTTTAGCGCTAGGCGTGATTTACCAATTCCCCCAAGCCCAATGATGGTGATGAGACGTGCATCGGATTGTTCAAGCAGTTGCCGGAGTTCTGCTCGTTCGGTTCCGCGTCCTACAAAGGGTGTTAAGTGACTGGGTAGATTATTCGGAGTGCTGCGGATGAGGCTCGAAATGGAGGCACGAGAGGTGCTGGTTGGCTGGACTACATATTCCGTGAGCGGGTCGCCTGCGCGAATACGTTCATACAGGGCGGTTGTCGTTTGGTCAGGTTCAATACCAAATGCCGTTAGGAGCAGTTGACGACAGCTCTGATACTGCTTTAGGGCCGCCGCTCTTTGACCGGAAAGGGTTAAGAAGATCATATTCAGGCGATGGGCTTCTTCATCTAGCTCATCGAGTTTCAATAAATCGTTAACGATTTCGATGCCCCGCTCAAGTCGCCCTTGCTTAAGATGATAATTGACCAATAATCGCAGGCCATTAAGGACTCGGCGCAATAAGCGTTCACGTTCCCCTGTGACCCACCGCTCAAATTCTGGGCTATCTACATAAAATCCCTCAAGGAAGTTGCCTTGATAACGCCTGAGAATCCCTTCAAGCTCAATCGCTTTTTCATCGTCTAGCAGTTCACTCCCAGACACTAATTGCGACTCCAATTCGGCGAAATCAAACTGAACCGACTTGGCAAAATCCACCGCTACAAAGTCGCCGCGTGGAGCCACAATGAAATCCCCAAAGGCCTGCCGCAGATTGCTCAACATTCGTCGGAAGTTGCGTTGGGCATCTGCTTGGGAATATCCCTCCCAAAACATCTCGGCCAGTGTCTCACGCGGATGCGGTCGTCCTGTCGCCACCAGATAGACTAATAAAGCCGCATCCTTACGGGTCTCAAAGGCCACCTCCTGACCATTGATAGACACCCGCAAGCCACCCAGCGTATTGACCACCATTTGAGCGGAATCCATAGCACGATCCCCCGCCAAATAAATATTGGGTCTGGTCGAATATTTCTCGAACGTTTTTGGTACACATTCTCCACAGTGACCGAATGCCCCTTGTCTATGCTGTTTTCAGCATTGAGTAATGAGCGGAGGTCACCATGTACCAGTTTCACACATTCTACACCAAGCACCTGATTTGGAAAGCGATTCTCGTTTTGTTGGTCGTCATCGTTTCGGGACAACAACTGAATGTGATGGCAGTCGGGCCAAACCTCAAAGACGTCAATGTCGAAGAGTTGGTAAACATGGTTGAGCAGGGTGACGGTCAAACGGCAGTCGCGCAGGTCAGTGAAGTCGCCTACGCACTGGGCCACTTTGCTCCCGCCCCAAGCGATACAGTGGTCTTTGATCCCTTTATGTCGCGTCAAATACGTGGTGCGGTCATTGATTTTGATGAATTACCCAGCGCCTGCACGGGCAGCAAAAACGCTAAGGTGGGTATTGATAGGGAAACCTGTGCCAACGAATTCTGGGCACAAGAACCCACCGTGCGGTTTGGACGTTCCTTCTTTACCACCCGGCAGGACGATGGAACCGTCGTGATTCGCAGCGCCGATGACATACTGGCGACCTTCATTGAAGAAACTGGTCATTCGTGGCAAGAATACCTCTATGAAACCAATGGTCGTGGGGGTCAACGCATCCAAGTAACCACGATTGTCGAGTCTGAGCGTTGGGCGGCAGGTCGTGAATATCAGGTCAAACGCTATATCTTGAGCCTTGACGGTAGCCTGATCAATCTGTCCGACGAACAGCGCACGACCCTCAAATCGCAAATCTGCGTGGGCTATGCCAACCCCATCGGCGCTGAAGTCCCGGCCTATGGTGCGCCTGCCGACTGGCCCAATCCCGAAGGCTGGCCCACCACCACCCCGGCGCTGGATGAACTCACCAGTTTCTGTGGCGATATGGTCGCTGAACCCGATTTCTAATGTCCCAAGCAATCTCCATCAAAGAAAAGGGGCAGGCAAATGACCTGCTCTTTTTTTGTTGCCTTGTTACGGGCACGTTTCCAGATGCAGAAATTTCTGACACTCCTCCAATGTAAAATCGCGTGTGACCCTACGATTGGCAATACTAATGAGTTCATTCAAGTCCAATGTATACCCCCGGATTGCACCGCCATAGTCTGCGGCGACAAAATGCTTGCCATCGGGGCTGAAACTGAGGTCAAAAACGGAATTCGTGCTACCTGTTAAGGCCAGCCGTTCATTACCTGTCACCATATCCCAAATTTTGACTGTTTTGTCATAGCTCGCAGAACCTACAAAAACACTATCTGGGCTAAACTCCAATGCAAAAACCAACCCTGTATGGCAACAAAATGTTCGATACTTCTCACCAGTGTGAGCATCCCAAACAATAATAGAGCCACCCTGTCGGCTTGCAGCAATCCAATTCCCGTTTGGGCTGAAATCCACGTCGTATACTAGATCGTCACTTTCGAGGAACATCTTTCGCTCTCCGGTGACAGCATCCCATAGACTTACGCCATAGTTGTAATCTGCCGTTGCCAATAGTAACCCATCAGGGCTATAGGCGACTCCCCATATCTGATCATGATTGTCTAGCACTAGAATTTGATCGCCATTTGCACTATCCCATAAGATGGCTGTTCCATCTACACTCCCACTGAAGATGTGCTTTCCATCCGGGCTAAACTCTATGTCTTTAACCCAAGTGCTATGGCCCTGCTGGGACCAGAGCAAGTTTCCGTCAGTGCCATACAACTCAACCTTCCCATTTGAGACACCGACAGCTATATGTGTTCCTGCGGGGTTATAATCTAGACTCCAAACGTAATCTGGATCTGGAATATTTGCCACACCCATAAGGTAGCTTCTATCATCCCAATTTTTCTCCAATACCACTGCTGTCGCTTGGCCGTCCAACAAAACAATCTCACTCGTTGCAAACAATCCCGCCGATGGGTGGTAATCAACCCCCACCCCAAGTAAGCCAGTCGTTGTAAAAACCTCATGACCAGCGGATAAATCCCAAATCTTGAGGGTATGGTCGCCACTGCTTGTCACCAATTGATTTCCGTTAGGATTAAAGTCGAGGTTTAGTATGGCGCTGCGATGCCCGGACAACACAAATTGTGGATACCCATTCGATGCATTCCAGATACGGCCTCGCCCATCAAAACCACCTGTAGCCAACCACTGCCCATCCGGACTATATTTGGCACGCCAAATGCCTCCGGACGTATTTCGAAAATCTAATACCTCATCTCCTGTTGCGGAATCTAACGCCTTCACTTGACCGAAACCATTGGCAAAAACCAATCGCGTTCCGTCCATGTTGAATGAAAGGGCATAGATATCGACTCCTCGGAATAGTGCGGTAGCGTATTCAAAAAGTAATTCACCTGACACCAAGCTCCAGACGCGGACGGTACCTTGATCATAGTCTCCTGTTGCTAGTACTTTGCTATCAGGGCTAAACGCCACCGATTCTACAACACCTATGTGATTAGATAACACCAATAGCTCTTTCCCAGTTGCTGCATCCCAAAGACGGGCGGTATGATCACTCCCACCCGTTGCAACAAATTTCCCGTCGGGACTGAAAGCTACACTCAATATCCCCTGTACCCATGATTGTCGCAGGGGTTGGTGACCCGCAAGTGTAAATAGCACTTGTCCTGTTTCGGTGTCCCAAATTTTCGCGGTTGCATCAAAACTCCCACTTACAAGGTATTTGCCGTCGGGGCTATAGGCAACACTGTGTACCTTATCGGTGTGGCCTTTCAAGGTATGAAGCAAATCACCCGTCTGAGCGTCCCAAATATAGACATTGCCATCCCAACAACCAGCAGCGATGCGTGTTCCATCAGGGCTGTAATCCACACCCCAAACAAGTGATGGACATTCTTCGAGTGTGCGGATAATGTGTAATTCCGGTAGAGCACGATGCAGTGCATTTTCGCCCTCTAACGTATAGGCTTGCTCCAGCGAATGCAGTGCCAACAAGACGCTGCGCTCGGGGTCAATATCAAGATTGCTAACCGAGGCCGCTGCTAATTCACGGGCAAAGGCAAGTTGGGCTTGCCGCTCGGCCTTATCCCGTTCATCCGAGGCGACACGACTCTGATAAAACACTGCCGAAGTTAGGATGATGCCGAAAAATGAGGCCACTAATAGCACCCCCACCAGTGCCCGCAGGACACGAATGGATCGTTTTTCCAAGTGCCGTTCGTATGCCTGCCGTTCCCGTTCCTCTGCTTCGTGTCGTTCCCGTTCCGTGATACTAGCTTGCAGAAACTCGCGCTCTAATGGGGTCAGGGCGAGAGTAGTCTCTTTAGCCCAATTCTCATAGCGCCCCAACCTTACTCCCTGCAATAAATAGCTGATTTCGCGTTGATTTTGCACCCATGCCTCTACCGCTTCAGCCAAGCGGCGCTGCAACTTAATTTCCTCACGGCTTTCGTTCAGCCATGCCCGTAAACGCTCCCATTCACGCAAAATCGCTTCATGGGCGACCTCTACTGTCGGTTCACGGCTGGCAGGGTCGTGATCTAGGGAAAGCAACCGATAGGCGGCAAAAGTATCAATCATCTCATCCATCGCATCTGGGGTGTCAGTAATCGTTAAGATTTCACGCCGAGTAACCCGCCGTCGCGTATCCTCGGTGCCTTCACCTAATGTAACTAGCCGCAAAAACATCTGGCGATTAGCTTCCTGTAATTCAGGGGACAGTTCAGCGTGGATTAGTTCGGCACGTTTAGCCAATGCCCCAGTTGTTTGCCCAATAGCTTGATAGGCTTCATGGGTTAAAATACGACCTTGACGCTGCTCAAAGAGTTCGGTTAGGGCGTATTGCAGCAGAGGGAGCGCACCCGGTTGATAATGGATTTCCTGTATAATGGAGGCCACTAGACCTGCTTCAAACGATACCCCCACCCGTTCTGCCGGACGTACAATGGCTCGCTCTAAGCCCTCCACCGCGAGGGGCAAAATCGTTTCCATGCGGCTGCGAACTAACTCCCCAATTTGCGGGTATTGCAGCGGACGATCGTAAAAATCTGCCCGTAAGGTAATAATCACACGTACACGGCTGCGGTCATCGGTAACGGCTGCATGAATCAAGTTTAAGAAATCGGTTCGTGCTGTCTCATCATCCACAAGCGTAAACATTTCTTCAAACTGGTCAATTATGACGACCAGATCACTCGCATCATCTGGCAAAATGATCTGAGCTGCTCGAATCAACCCCCGTGCATCCCGTGTCAGATGCTCGTGCAGGCTGCTTGCTTGATTTGCCGCGACCCGTGTAAGGGCTACTTCGAGTTCATCCAGTGGATGGCGACCCGGCAGCATTTCTACTACATACCAGCGTTCCGAGTTGGGCAATTCACCGCGCCATAAAGCGGGAATTAGGCCTGCCTTGACCAAGCTGGATTTGCCGCTGCCACTTGGCCCAACAACGGCAAGAAAACGGTTATTTTCGCCACTCTCTCCCAGCCGCTTGATTAATTTGGCAATCAGTTTCTCTTGACCAAAAAAATCGTCATGATCGGTTGCCTTGAATGCCCGCAGGCCTTTGTAGGGATTTTCTGGCTGAAACTTGCTAGTTGGAATCGCCATCGCGCCTATGATGGTAGATTGGCCTTCGAAATCATGTGTGGTGATAAGGTCAAGCTCACGCGCACGCACAATCGCTTGTACCCGACTGCGAACATGCAATTTCTTGTAAATTTGGGTGATATACCATTTGACTGTACCAACTGTGAAGGTAAGCCGCTGGGCGATCTCTTTATTCGACAGGCCCTTAACAATCAGGAGCAAGATTTCTTGTTCACGTAAGGTTAGATATTCAACGGGATTATCGGATGTTTTATTCCCAAGTGAGACCGCTTCACGAAAGGCTGCTACCATCTCTAAGGCGTCCCGGTAACGATGTGCCGGATTTTTAGCGGTCGCTTTTTGAATCACGTCATTGACGGGTGGTGGTATGCCGTCATCGTTAATGAGGGGTAACGGGTCGTTTAAATGTTTGTAGAGGCGTTCTACCGAGGTCAGGCCGGGAAAGGGATGTTGACCCGTCAACGCCTCATATAAAACAACTCCCAAGCTGTATAAGTCAGTACGCGGCGATACGGGATCACTGCGGCCTTGTTCCGGGGAAATATAATCCAGTGTGCCGATAATAACATCTTCACCCGTATTATTACCCCGTGAGTTGGTCAAATCTTTGGCGATACCAAAATCGGCAAGATACGCATTGCCATCCTCATCGAACAAAATGTTGGCTGGTTTGATATCACGATGGATAATCCCTGCCCGATGCGCGGCTTCCAAGGCAGAGGTGATCTGATTCATCATCAGCATCACGGCTTCAAGGGAAAAGGGTTCTTTCCCTAACGCTTCCCGTAAACTCCCGCCTTTTAACCAACGCATCACCAGATACCCTCCCGTTGGGTCACGCCAATAATCGTAGAGAGGTACGATATGTAAATGTTCCAATTGCGCGATGACTTGCGCTTCCGTATCGAAACGACGGATAAAGTCAGGGTGGTTGGCGACTGTTGGCAAGATGACTTTGATGGCAACTTCGCGCCCCACAGTTGGCTGGTAGGCACGATATACTGCTCCAAAGCCACCATCACCTAATTTTTCACGCAACGCATAACCCTTGATGTATCGTTCGGTGATGGGTTCCATCGAGAGTATCCCCCTTGCTCTGACATTAGTTACAGTATAGACCGGAATTCATACGGCAAAGGGAATACCTCACTTTTTCCTGACCTCTATGCACAACTAAAACAAATGAGACATATTCAGTTTACTGCCCTAGTGCTGCCACTTTTGCCGCCATATCAATTGATCACAACCATCACCTGTTCCAGTGGCAATCCCATCCCCAACTTGGCAATTGGCGCATCCGAGGCCTGTATCGGAACCTACACGCTGGTGACGGCGGATATCACCGCAGGGCAGGTACTCAATACCGCGACGGCTGACAGTGACCAAACGACCCCTGTCACCGATAACGAGACTGTAAGCGTTGTAGCCGCCGCGTATTGAGTAGAGTCAATCCAGCGGCTCTTGAACTCGAAGTCTAGAGATAATCAAAACTTCTTTGCGTCTATTGGATCATCAGGTCAAAAATAGGACATTTGTGCTATAATAATTTTTCAAGTAACCTAAATCATCCCTCATCAGTTTTTTAGACACACGGACGGTAGCAAAACAACATGGACTTAAATGGTGAGGAAAGATTATCCGATGTGCCATTCGTCGAAACGATTTGGCGCAGTCGAAGTGAAGATGCTGGCGATTTTATCTCGATGGCCGAAATTCGCTATAACATGGTGGTAACGAAGCATCGCGGTAAAACAATCTTCACCGTGCGCGGGCCAGAGACGCAGGCAACACCTGCCTATTGTCCCCCGGATGCAGAATTCATGGGTATTGTGTTTAAGCCCGGCACATTTATGCCCCATCTACCACCCGCGAGGGTCATGGATCGGCAGGATGTGAATTTGCCGGAAGCCAGCAGTCAATCCTTTTGGTTGAATGGCTCGGCGTGGGAATTTCCCGACTTTGAGAATGCCGATACTTTTGTGGATTGGCTAGTACAGGATGGTTTACTAGTATATGATCCACTTGTGGATGCCGTGTTACAGGGTCAGCCCGTAGATGCAACACCGCGCACCGTGCAGCGTCGCTTTGTACATGCGACTGGGCTAACCCAAACCACTATCACGCAAATTGAGCGTGCCCGATATGCCACCAACCTCCTCAAACAAGGCGCATCTATTCTCGATACTGTTTACATGGCGGGCTATTTCGATCAACCGCATCTGACTAGATCTTTAAAACACCTCACGGGGTTAACACCCGCTAAAATCATGGATACCCATCGGATTGAACGATTGTCGCTTCAATATGAGATGGTACCCCCTTTGTTGAAACATGACCCCAACATTGGCTTATCAACAAAGGAAAACCAAAGACAGGAATTTGCTGCAATGAATGGAATTCCTTCTACTAGAACTGCGCAACAGGCAATTGCAGCTATGGCCCATACATCACCCTAATGTGGCTGCACTAGGGCGATGCCATTTTTGCGAATAAGGCTATTCGTCGCTTGGGATTTCTTCGATAGGAACAAGGAGTTCAATCGTGTCGGCTTCCACCCAATAGCGTGAACCCCGCGCATCCTCCACATGAATCCATGCGCTGTTGCCCGTCCGCCCAACTGCCCACAAATATTGACCAGCAGGTAAGGTGCGAGCCGAGGAATAACCCGCGATAGGTTCATAACGCAGTTCAGTATCTGCAACAGTTTTTATAGAAGGCGGATCCTCAAATAGACCTACCTGTGAAGGCGGCCCCCAAACCACAAAAACATTATATGATGGCTGTACCAGCCAATCCCATTCCGGCGTGAGATAGTAATAATCGGAGAGCGTAGGAATGCTGCCCAATTGTTTTCCGGTGGTCAGGTCAAAAATATCTACGGTGTACAATACCCCGTCGAAAGCCGCCGCAATCAATCCGTCTGGGCTAATTTCCAGATAATCGTGCTGCCAACGCGCTTTCCAAATCACCTCACCTGTTTCAAAATCTGTAGCAACAAATGCCTCATTGCGATCTTCAGGTTCAAGCTCAACCCAATTGTCATCGGTTTGTAGGAACAAAACACGATCCGGTTGGATCACTGGCCGCCCCATAAGATTGACCTCGCGCAGCAATTTGCCTGTACGCATCTCCCACACAAACATGGTCGTGCCATTGTGATAAAGCAACTGCCCTTGCAAAACATCAGGCCAGAACATCCCCATTGGAGAGGGTAATTCCAACACAGCGCGGGTATTGCTCAGGATGTCCCACACAATCGGCGGGTCGCCATAGGGTCGGTGAATCAACACATGGGTCGTATCCAGCCAGCCATAGTCGGCAACTTCATCCTCCGATACGGATATGAGTTCGCCCATCAGAACGTCATAGGCAGCCAGTTGACGGTAGGCGCTGTTTGGGTTGGCGTGTGGCTCTGGAACTAACATATAGAGGCCATCAGCGCTAACTGACCCACAGAAGGTATCTTTTTCCCACAACAAATTTGCCGGGGCCACCTCCCAGATGCCACATTGGGGCGCTTCGGTACGGCGGTAATAGTTGACCACCACATGCTCTCCATCGGCGGTATAGTGCGACTCAGCATAGAGGCCCTGCGGTAGGTCGCCGGGAATAATGGGCGCATTGATGATGTCAATATTTCCGGTCTGGCTAATGATCTCGCCTGTCGCCGCATCATAAAATGTTAGGCGCACTTCTTCTTCGTTGGGGTAAGGAAGGGTCGTTTGCGCCATAATCGTGGTACCATCGGGCGAAAATTCAATACGCTCCCAATTACGGTCAGGCAGTTGCACACTCCACACGATTTTGCCGCCACGTATATCCCACATCGTCAACATTCGAACATATACAGGTTCTTGGTCAGCCGAGTCTGTTTCATCCGAAGTGCCTTCCGCAGTCTCATCTTCGGCGGCTGGTTCTTGCAACACTTCTTGAAGGCCGATGATGTGATAGCCATCCGGGCTATACACCAATTCATTCGCATTGATGGTGAAACGACCCAATGGCCGAAAGTCTGTCGGGTCATACGGAGAACTATTGCCCCCGCCCTGAGCCATGACTGGCAGCGTCAAGACCATCAAAAGCAGACTGGCGATTCCAATAATGCAGGATTTTTGAAAGGTCAGCATCATTTTTTACCTTTGATATAACTCATCCAAGACCCAAAACAACCATTCATCGGGGGTAGGCGGGTCGCCATAGATTTCGCCACGTATAATTTCGTCAGGGCAGGCAGGCGGATCCGCCCCTTCAAATTTGCGCTGGGTGATGACCTGTCCGGTTGCGTAATTGACCAGTTGCACGGTGTCATCAGTGCGATAACGGATATAGATATAGGAATAGTTGCCGGGGCCAAGATAGTGGCAGTTTTCGATACGAAGGGTCGAATAGGCGTGACAGATGATGACATCAATCCCCGTTTCAAGGGTGGATTGCACTTCAGCGGGTAAATTATCGGGTGGGTAGGCGGTATAGGGGAGACTGCCTGTGGGCCAATCCCCATTTTCGGCGGGGTTAGCGCAGATGGCCTCGTAATTATTGATGCGGAACAGCGGAGATGGTAGGGGAGCAATTTCTTCAACGGGTGGCAAAGCAATTGCCTGCCCGATACCCCAAATAATCACATAACGGTCTGCCCCCCCAGAGCCGATAAACGCCCCATCCGGACTGAAGGATATATCTTCCACTTGAGCATTATGCCCATTCAATATCGCTAGGGTATCACCTGTCGTTATATCCCATACGCGAAGACTTCGATCATCACTGCCTGATACAAGCAGAGACCCGTCTGGGCTAAAGGCGAGGCTATTTACCGGAGCGGTATGCCCTAACAAGATTTTCAGTTCCTCGCCAGTGGTTACGTCCCAAATACTGATGGTGCTATCTTCACTCGCCGTCGCAAGTAGCAAACCATCTGGGCTAAATTCAATATCCGTGATGCGGGCACGGTGACCTGTGAGGGTAATTTCCGGTTCAGCTTGTTCATTTAAGATGCCCTGAATGCTCTTGATGGTTACGGCATATCCCTCATTAGCAAAGGCAATTTTTGAGCTATCCGTAGCAAAAGCAATGGGAGCAAACCCCGGTACGAGATATTGGCGATTCGAGTCCGATTGGGTTTTCCAAAGACGAATTTCTTGTGCGGGTGAGTTGGTCATTGCCAATACAGAGCCGTCTGGACTGAAACGAAGTGTATCCAGAAGGCCCATTGCGCCGCGCAGGGTGATTGTTTGAGTTCCAGAATTGACTTCCCAGATACGCACCGTATTATCCTCGCCGCTGGTTGCCAATAGATCACCCATAGGACTAAAGGCTATATTGAGGACATTCCCTTGATGCCCTTTAAGAACAGGGTAGGGTGGCTCTATATTTGTGACAACTTCGGCGAGAACCCCATAAGCCAACAATCCATTTGGCCCAAAGGCAATCGGATAACCCTCTGCTTCAGTCCATTCCGTGCCTGAAGTGACGTCCCATATCTTGCCATCTTTGGCCCAACTCAGGCTAGATAAATACATACTGGTTGGGTCAAACTCGATATCGAAAATGGCATCCCGATTTCCCTCGAAAAACCGGACGGGGTTCACCGTCGTGATATTTTCCGGCGTAATCGGTACTCGCTCATCATTTTGACGCGAGGGGCTACCGCTAGTCGGCGGCACAACCATCAACGACAGAATAAAGGTGCAAATAAGGGGGAGTAATTTGGTTTTCATGCCTTATTCCTCCTCTGGCTTATAGCCATACATCGTCACATTAGAACCGGAGGCCACTGCCAAAATCGCCGGGCAATCGGATGTCCAGCAGGTCGGATGCCAATCGGCGTCGGTGAAGCCGTTGATATTCTGCAAGGGGTAGAAGGTAGTGAAATCCAGAATCTGACTCTGGGCCAGCAAGACATTGCCATCAGACCGCATGATCGTTCCGGCTGGCAGGCCACCCTGCTCGATATAGGTCAGTTCGCCGCTGTTTAATCCAAGTGTCCCGTGCCCTGTTGTCGTCCAAAAATTGAGCATATCCTCACCCCAGACAGTCAGGGCCATTTCGCGCCCAATATTGGTATGGGTCGCCAAAATCACGCCTTCTGACCCAGTTAGCTCCCACACACGCAGGCGTCCGCCATAAAACGCAGCGAGGCGCTGGCTGTCGTCCGACCATGACAAGTTAAACGGTTTGACATTCCAATACCAAATGTAATCATCCCAATCGAGGGAGAGTTGTTGCAGGGCTGCCCCAGTCGTCGCATCATACACCCAGACCAATGAGGTCGAGGTATAAACGCCCATATTAGGATCAGGATAGGCGCCAAAGGCAATACGGGTGTTATCTGGACTCCACCATGCCCCGGCCCGTTTCCACTGATTTTCAATGCGAGTAATCAATTCACCCGATGCGCCATTGAGAATTTCGACGGCATCCTCAGTTAAATCGAGTAATAATTTTTCGCCATCAGGACTCCAATTCATTTGGCGAATTTCTGGCCCAGTGGCTCGAAGAGTGGCCCGGACATTCCCCGTCAGAGCATTCAACAGAATCACACTGCCATTACTGCGGGCAACGGCGAGATATTCCCCACTCGGATGCCACGCAAGATAGGCAATGGAGGGCATATGGCGGCGTTCGGCTTTCAATACCGACCCACTGGCGAAATCAAGGATACGCACAACGGCATCCGCGCCAATCACCACCAGTTGGTCTCGTTCGGGCGACCAGTCGAAATCCCCCCCGCCGACGCCGTTGAATCGCCGCACTTCGGTCAGGGTATAGGAATCGAGCAGATATAAATCACTGCCTGCACTGATGAGCAGGGTATCAATCTGGGTGCCCCATTGTAAAGCACGGATAGGGGCACGGGTTTCATGCTGCCATCGAGCAATTTCTTCACCATCGGTGTTCCACATCCGCACACTGCCATCATCGCTAGTGGTGATAATCTGCCCGGTGATTGGATGCCAGAACAGACTGGTGATGTCATCGGTGTGCCCAATTAAACTGTGATAGAGAATGTGTGTATCAGCAGACCAGAGTTGACCACGCCCCCCCGAACCGTAATAACTCATGGTCGCCGTCGCAATCCACTGTCCATCCGGGGATACTTCAATTTGATTATAGGGAGGATTGCCACCACCCCAATAGGTGATAAATCGCCCACTTTCGCTGTTCCATTCACGCAGCCAGCCCGTTTTGGTATTTGGTTCGCCGATACCTTCCGCGGTGAAAAGGCGTCTACCATCGGCACTGACCGCTATATCGTACACGGTATCCCGCCCAACATAGGGATAACTTTCACCGCTGGCTTGTGTATCGGCACACCCTTCATCATCCGGGTATTCATCGAGCAACTTCAGATTTGCGTCGTAGACATAACCGCTGACCGAGATGGCACATTTTTCCCACGAAACCCAACGAGCGGCTGATCGCCCAAAAGTTTCGGTTTCGGCAACATACGTCCATAGGGGTTCAAGAGCGCCGTAATCAATCGCCGCCACAGGCAAATCTAAGGATGCTTCGGCAGGATATTCGGGCAGATTCAGTACCACTTCCGTTCCATCAGGCACGCCCCACAACACCACTCGCCCATCCGCGTCCGATGAAACAAACATATAGCGGCAGGCGGCAATGTTTGTATAATCGCAGGCGGGATTCCAATCCATACTCAAAATATCATTGTGATGCCCGCGCAAAATGGTCAAGCGTTTCTGCGTTGGGATGTCATAGATTAGGATGGCATCATTGTCGCCGCCAATCGCTATTCGTTGGTAGTCATCACTCCACAAAATCAGCGGATAGGTGTTGCCCGTGTACGCCTCCAAGAGTAATTCCCCCGACACCGCATCATAGGCATAGACCGTGCCCGTCCCATCCACAACCGTAAATCGGGAATTGTCGGAGGTGTAGCGCATGGAATTGCGATCAGCAGGCACGGTTTCATAAAGCAGGCGACCCGTGAGCGGATCAAACGCCTTAAACCGCTGATCGGTGTCATAGGCATAAATCCGATCCCCATGTGGGCCAAACCACACTTCTCGCCACTCATAGCGATTGACTTCGAGGCGGGTCATCTCGCGGTTGCGGAGGTCAATGATTTCATCATCCCCAATGGATACGAACCGGGTTGTCCGTAAAAGATTAAAGTAGGTGTTGCCATTGGCACGTTCACTCGCGTTTTCGAGGTCATAAAGCCATGCCGTTTGTTCACCAAGATTGGTGCGTTCCTCTAAGCGCTGTTTTGAGGGGATGTCCCAGATGATATAACGTTCTTCTGGCGGCTCTTCGTCTTCATATTCGGGAGTACCGGGATACTCAATATCCATTTCGTAGGTAATCACCAGCCCCCGGTCAGCATAAACCTGCTCGACATGCCACTCATAAGGCGGGGCATTATAATCCCATGTGGCAGGGTTTGGCTCCAAAAATCTAAGATCAACTGGAGGCGGTGAGGGAGGACGTGGGGCGACGCTCACATAAGTGGGCAGTACCCCCGCGACATCCCATAAACCGCCCGCTGCCACCAATTGCGTGCCATCGTCCGTCCAGAAAGTCTCGTTGGTGCTGCTGATATAGGCGCGTAGGCTGTTGACAATTTCTCCATTGGCGGCTTCAAATACGGTTAGGGTGCGATCCCGCGAGGTCGCAAAATAAGCTCCATCCGGCGACCAAGAAACATAACCAACCTGCTGAAGTGGGCGTTCCTGATTGGAAAAATTCTGCATGGGCTGGCGTGATTCCATATCCCAAACCCCCATGCCCACCTCTACCCATCGTTCTCGTGTGGGGCCGGTAGATTGAATCGGATTGGTCGGTGACACGTTTGAGGTCGTTCCGGCTAAAGTGCCAGAGGATTCAACTAATTGGCGGGCGCGTTCCAAATCATTGGCTTGGGCGGCGTGATAAATATCTTCAATAAGGCGTAGGGCCGCGCCGACATTATCACCCTCCGTCGCCAATAATACATCCACTAGGCTGTTGAGCAGTTCGCCCGACTCATCCACCTCAAGCGCCCACATCACAATCTCATCAAGCATGATCTGAAGGTCTTCGGCGTCTTCTGCCGACATGCCTGCCCCTGAATCGGATTGGGTGGACGTTGGGGCGGTTTCTTGAACAACTAAAGTGCCATCGGATTCTGGCTCCCATCGCCTTAGGTAGGCGGAAATATACTGGCCGTTTGGACTGATGGCAACAAAATTATCCGCACCATAGCGACTGCCGGGAATACCTGCCGAGAACGTGTCATAGGTGGCGACGATTTCCCCCGTGATGGCGTCCATCCGCACCAGATCATACAAGATAGGTTCGTGTTCATAATCGAAATCCGGGGGCAGCGGATCTTTTAGCCCGATGATGGCGAACCATTTGCCATCGGCACTCCAATCAAAGTCGCGGATGGTGTCGAAGGGGTGGATGCGCACAATGTCGCCCGTATCGGTACGAATCATCACAATCGCACCGGGGCCAGCGACAGCTACGGCGGCGCTATCAGGACTCCATTGCACTGCCCCCCCATTGCTGACTAATTCATCTACTTCGAGTGTGACCTCCGCTCGCTGCACATCCCAAAACCGCAGGGTGTTGCCTGCCCAGACCGCTAGATAACGGCTGTCCGGACTCCACGAGGGAGAGCCAAATTGACCAAGCGCCAACACGGGTGCCCAGTCACGGGTTTGGCGGATAATCAGGCCGCCATCTTGCTCGACAGCCACATATCGCATATCAGGGCTAAAGAGTACCGGCCCAAAAGCGGGTTCATCAAAACGCCGTTCGCCTTCGAGTTCAAGGTTTTCGTTCCAAAATTGAAAGCCTGTTTCACTCGCTGCCGCCAATTGACCACTCAGCGGCGACCAATAGACCGAGAGCAACCCGCCGTATCCAAAACTGGCACGCGGTACAATCTGCGACCACGCATCATTACTTTGGGCGGTTGTGCCCTCTGTAAAAATAAAAAAAGTAGAGACTGAAAAAAGGGCCACCAAAATTGACAAGCTAATGATTTTTCGCATCTGAGGCCTTCCTAAATATCATTGCTGCTATTTCAATTTTAGGATGGCTCAAATGTGGAATCAATCAACGCGAATCAGAGGGTTGCCCTACTATGCCTACGCCTAGTTCATAAGGAATTGACAGAAACCTGACGAAACCTGACAGTCAAAAATGTCCCGATATTCCATCTATCCTTCCGTCGAAACTCGCATGTAACTCGCTACACACATGCGTATGTGAGATACAAGAGGGGGTAGGCACCACAATTGCTGCCAACTGTGGTGCTTGGGGTTACTACATACCGTGCATCTCTTTGAAAGTTTCGAACAACCAACCTCCGCCAAAATGTAGCGTCAAGAGGATGAGCACAACCGCAATGAGGATAAATCCAATACGAACGGCTTTTGTGTGAGTCATGATATTCTCCAGATTATTCGTAGGCTAAAACGTCACGGACAGTTAAACGGGCGGCGCTCCGAGCAGGTGGCAGGCTTGCCGCAATTGAAAAAAGCACAACTACCCCGAACCAAAGCACAAAACCCAGCGGGCTGATGGCAAAATCCAGCGAGGTGTTCAGCATGGTTTTGCCCAACGACTGGGACAGGATATAGCTAATGGGGGTGGCGATCACTGCTGCCAGTATCCAACTCAGAATCCCCGTGAGTATGGCTTCGATGAGGATGATTTTGAGTAGGGCCACGTTGGATGCACCGATGGCTCGCATGACGCCAATTTCGCGGGTGCGCTCTAAAACATTGATACTCATGGTGGTCATCAAGCCTAATCCACCGACAATCGTGCTCATCACCGTTGCCAATAACAGAAAACTCGTGATCAACATGGCATGGTTTTCCATAATCTGGCGACGCTCAAAGCTGTTTTGATTGGTCGTAATCGAGAGGTCTTGAGTCGCAAAGGCGTCTTCAAGCTGCTGCTTAAGCTTTTGAAGGCTGGCCTCATCATGTTGTTCGGTGACAAGATATAGGCTTTGGGCATAGCCTGTTTCACCTGTCACACGTGCGAAATCGGTATAGGTGACATACGCGAGAGGTGGGGCAATCGGCTCACGTACAAAGCCAACTACCTGCCACGTACTGGGTTGGTTATTGAGGCTGAGGGTAATTTCATCACCGATGTGTATATCAGGGTATTCGACCAACAGGTTGTGATTTAGGACGATCCCATTTTCTTGTGATAGCCACTGTCCTTCAATCAACATGGGGACAATCAACTTAGTTTCCACCGGAGGGGCCAGCAGAACAAAGGCATTGCCTGCCGTGCCATCGTTGTTAATGATAACTGCCGAACTACGCCCCCAGCTTTCAGCCGAGGCTACCCCCGGCACATTGGCAGCAGTGGTTTCGAGTTCATCCATTGGATAGGGCCTGTCGAAAGCGAGATTGAGGTCATAGTGGAGACCTTCATAGCGTAGATCAATCGTCTTGAACAAAGAAGCCCGTACATTGAGGGCTGCCATGAAAACCGCACCCCCTATCGCTAAGGTGCTGAAAGTGAGGACAAGGCGTGCGCGACGGCGAAATGTATTGCGGATAGACAACATCAAAGGTCGGGCTAAACCCCGCAACCCTGCCAACAGGCGGTCAAACCAACTTTCTCCAAATTGGCTTTGAGCAATCCCATAGTCGCTGAGGGCTTCACGAACCGTGAGGCGTGTCCCTCGGTAAATCGGATAGGCTGCGGCCAATAGTGGAATCCCCAAACCCACTGCCAGTTGCAGCAGAATCACCGGATGCGGAATGCGATAGCTCTGGATATTGAAATTCAACATAAAGGCCATAAAATCGGCAATGCCGCGCCCCACCAATAGTCCCAAAGGCAAGGCGATAATGGCTGCTGTACTGCTTAGGAGCAATACCATGCCGAAATATAGGGTAGTGATTTGCTGGTGGCGGGCACCAATGGCCTTCATTACGGCGATTTGGCGAACTTGTTGGGCAAGGAGAGCGCTGATAGTGTTGCCAATCAGCACAGTACTCAGCAAAAGCGCCATCGCACCGAGAGCAGCCAATAACAACAATGCCGAATCCATTTGAGATTGAAGTGGGTGTTCGTTGGGTGTTGGGATTTGCACACGATAGACCGGATGGCCCTGAGTTTCCATCCAATCGGCGGCCTGCTGGGTGACTTCGCGGATATGCTGCTCGTTGGAAGTATCGCCAGTCATCACAATCCGAATTTCATTTAGGCGTGGTGTAACACCAAGTTTGGTGAGCGTTTCGATAGTAATATAGCCATAGATCATCTCCTCTTGCCAAGCAGGGGCAAGGTTGATGTCATGGAGGGTTCCCGCGATTCGGAGTGACGCTTGGGGCTGACCGGGAATTTGGATGAGAAGATTGTCGCCTATTTCCGCATCCGCCACTGACAAAGCCATGCGTTCCAACACTATTTCGCCATTGGGAGGCGGATAGGCCCCATCTTCGGGTGCAAGTTGGTTGATACGGATGTCCTCAAAGTTCTGACGGACAAAGAGTTCTAGGGTTTTCCATTCCCCTTCGATCCAAACACGACCTGAGATGCTTTCCATTGCCTCGGTTTCGGCAATATTAGGCAGAGCTTCAAGGGCCTGCATCAGTTCCGGGCTAGTCGCATCAGTGTATAAAATGGCGGATGCGGGATTTGTATCAAGATAGTTATCATGCAGTTCGCGGGAGAGAATGCTGTAGACGCTGGAAACCCACACGATGCTAAAGATTCCCACCACGATAGCGCCTATGGTTAACCCGGTACGCCCCCTATTTTGTTGAATGTCGCGCAATACCTTACGCCAGCGTGGGTTGAGCATAGTCGCTCCTTTCGGGCATCATGTCACTGAGGATGGCCCCGTCCGCCAACGTAATAGTTCGATTGGTATACTGCGAGATGGCGGGTTCGTGCGTGACCATCAAAATCGTTTTGCCCTCTTGTATCAGGGAAGCAAACAACTGAAGGATGACTTCGGAGGTGTGGCTATCCAAGTTTCCAGTGGGTTCATCGGCGACAATAATGGGTGGATCATTGGCTAAGGCACGTGCAATAGCTGCCCGCTGCTGTTGCCCACCAGAGAGCGCATTCGGTAATTTATAGGCTTGTGATTCAATCCCGACTAGGGTTAGGAGTTCCATCGCACGGGCTTTGCGTTGTTTACCAGCGAGATAACCACCAAAATCCATTGGGAGCATCACATTTTCAATGACGGTCAGCGTGGGCAGTAACTGGAAGAATTGAAAGACAATCCCTATAGTGCGTCCCCGCCAAATAGCAAGCTGATTTTCATTGAGGGTATGTAAGGCTGCATTATTGACCCAGACCTCGCCTGATGTAACACGATCAATTCCTGTAATGACATTGAGGAGGGTTGATTTTCCGCTCCCCGACTTGCCCACCACTGCCACAAATTCACCTGACTGAATACTCAGATCAATGGTTTTAAGGGCGTCAAAACTTCCCGCACTGGTTTCATAGGTTTTGGAGACTTGTTTGAGCCGCACCACGTCGGTTGCTGGCACACTTCTGCCATTATTACGATGATTCCCCATCTGTGAATTCCTTACACTCTATTCGATAATGAACATATTGTTCGATTTGCAGTATAATGGGATTCAGGAACGGGATTCAATCAACAAAAAGCGCAAAATATCCGCTATTGAACAGAAAGCGCAAAGTGTCTATGAAAAATACCAAAAATGACCGCCGCTCTCAGCGTACTCGTCAGTTGCTTACGACGGCCCTGCTCGAACTGATGTTGGAAAAAAACTATGACGCCATTACGGTGCAAGACATCATTGACCGTGCAAATGTGGGGCGTTCTACGTTTTACGCGCATTATTTGGACAAAGAAGATCTGCTGACCAGCCAGTTTGAGGAAGTGGGGCGACATTTGGGAGAAGCAGCCTACCAAGACGAATATACCCTGTTCCCCACCTTGAGAGTGTTCCAACACACCCAAGAAAACCATCATCTTTATAAGGCGCTGGTCTGGGGCAAAGGGATTGAAGTGATTTTCAAGGCATTTGAGGCCCATTTAAATGCCCATCTCGAGGCCGAGCTTAAACATAAACTAGGGGAACGTTCATCCCCAATTCCCCTACCGATTGTGACCCATTACATTACGGGAGCTTTCCTGACTTTGCTGAAATGGTGGTTGGATAACAATATGCCCGTCACGCCGGAGAAAATGGATGCTTATTTTCGCCAACTGGTTACTCCGAGCATTCAAAGTACATTGAATATCGAGTTTTAACTTATGCTACTGGCAAAGGCAGCACAATTCGCCTGAGGTATTTGATAATGAACATTATTGGAGGGGTTAATTGCCATTGCCGAAGTCGAGTCATACGTGACTTCATGATAGAGGGCTGTCAAAAATCCTGTATCGAGCGGCACGTCCATAACACCAGCGATAAAAAAGAGCAGATGGGAATTCGCTGTAGAGACTCAAAGCATGTGAGACATAAAGTGAGGAAAGTGAAGAGATACTTTCCCCATCTGGAAGAATAACAAGGAACAGTCTGGTTTTGAGCCATATAAGAGGTACGGGAATACATGGGAGTCGAACCCACCACGGACAGGCACGCTGCCCGTCACCGGTTTTGAAGACCGGGAAGCCCACCTCGGCGCTCATATCAAAAGGTTGATAGGGCAAGAATGCCAGCATCCCAAACACGCTGCTTCAGGTTTTCAGGTCGGGGATCAAGTGAATCGGTCATGAGGTTTCGCTCCAAAGTAGGTCGTTACTATTCGCCTATTGATTCACTTCGGCGGTGGCTGTGGGGGCAGATCAACACCCTGTCACTGTAGATTGAGAACTTGAGAATAGCCCTAAGATTTAGAATGGTTAGTAGCCATAACATCGCCAATTGAAGGCGGTAGTTGGACTACTACCTTGAAGCATAGCAAAGGCAGTTTGCCGATTGTAGGTCGCCCTGCAAATTGCATCTAGTTCGTTTACGCCGATCGGTAAAACCGCATTATTCGCCGCGTCCTTACAGAACCAATCGGTCTCGGTGTGGTCGGCAGTGTAGCCTAAGCCAGTACAATATCCTTCAATTTGTATATCGCCGGGTGGCAACTGTGCGCCAGTCGAGAGTCCGATGCCACCTGTCAACAGTATGCTTCCCGGTGGTACATTCATTCGGTCTGACGGGATCAGAAAAGATAGGGGGACTGCAAAGTCTATCGTGCAGGTCTTCTCACCACAGAAGCCAATCATGCGATTAGCATAGTAGACTGCAAAAGGTTGTTCCCAAAAATTCCCCGTTTGCGTAAAGGCACTTACCACTTCACTGGGGTCATTACACAAACCCGGTGGCAAATGCGCCCCGTCTCTGGTACGAACTACGGCACACTGCCCATTATTTAGCGCAGTGATTTGCCATTGTGTACCATTCAATTGCCCATTTTGATTGATAAGGCTCAAATGTGCTAACGGTAGACCTGTTACTGTCAGGTTGAATACGGCAAGGCTGTCTTTATCCCAACCAATCATCACCGCATAACCGACTTGTGGTTCATTGATGGGCTGTTGCGGGGCAAACTCGAGTGAACAGGGGTCAGATTCGCAAAATCCGACCAATACAGTATCGTAATAAACGGCAAACGGCTCTTTCCAAAATTCCTTGCCTTCTATCACCACCGGGTCGGCAGCCAAAGTGCAGTTAACGTCTTGTTGGTTGATCGAATCGGAGGCGCGTTTTACTATCCCGAAGCACTGCCCACTAAATAATGGTGAAATGCCTTGAAATGTAATCTCAAGATTATTCTTGCTACTTCGAAATGCCAATAAAGCGGGGTTCAGCAGTGTCTGGCTGGCATTGGCAATGATTAGACTGTCTTTTTTCCCCCGTGTTATCGTCATGGCGTAATTTCCATCAGGTATGATCTGTGTGGAAATGGAGACCCCAGAACTCAGTGTTACAGGCAGAGTAAGCGTTGGAGCCAGTGTGGGATTTGGAATCGTGTCGGCTGCGAAGGCTGTTAAAGTTGGGAATGGTGTGATAGTTGAAGCAGGTAAAACAGAAGGCTGCTCAACGGCCAGTGTTACAGTGGGAGCAATTGATCCAATAACAGCCTCACTTGGCGCTAAGGATGAGGTTTCAAGATTTTGACCTTGAGATTTGGCAGGTTCTTTTTCATCATCGCTCGCCAGCAATAGAAGTAGTCCACCAATTATCAGAAGTAACAAAACTATCACCCCACCGACTGCCACCCATATCCACTGCTGATTTGGCTGACGGTGTGGCATTGTGGGAGCAGCAGACGTGGCTGGAACGGTTGGCAATTTGGGTGGAACCGGACTTGTTGGGAATGGCGTATTTGCTATGACTGGCGCAGGAGGGAGTGGATTGCGTCTAACTTCTAATGTGACCGCCTCAAGAATACTTTGATGTGCAGCCAACTGGGATGAGATGGTAGATTGGATGGCATGATCAAGCGCAGCCGATAATGCTGCTCCACTTGGATAGCGATTAAGGGGTTCTTTTTCCAGTGTTTTTAGAATAACCGCTTCAATCTCCGGTGCGATTTCTGAACGCAATTGCCGAGGAGGGGGTGGCGGTTCTGTCATGTGCAGCATCGAAATGTCTAGCGGGTTGACGGCGTTAAAGGGAACTTGCCCCGTAAACATTTCGTATAAAACAACCCCCAATGAATAGAAATCACTTTGAGGAATAGCCCCGGACGAGGAAATCGCTTGTTCAGGTGAAATATAATGCGGCGAACCAAAGATTTCGCCCTGTGTTCCCACCTCGGTGAGTAGGGCCAGTCCAAAATCCGTCAGAAAAGCCCGTCCTTCTTTGCTGATAAGGATATTGTTCGGCTTAACATCCCGATGGATTACCCCTCGGCTGTGAGCATAATCTAGAGCGGCGCATATTTCACGCATAATACGGCTGGCATCTTCTGGTGGAATGAATTCATCTTTATGGTGAAATTGTTCCAACAGTGTTGCAAGATCAGCCCCCTCAATGTATTGCATCGCCATGTAAAGCACCCCTTCTGCTTCACCATAGCGATAGAGTATAACAATATTGGGATGCTGTAACTGCCCGATGGCCTGTGCCTCACGCTCAAATCGTTCAATGTAATCCGCTTCACCTCGGAATGATTTGTCAATAACTTTAATCGCCACATAACGACGTACTTTGGTGTCCCAAGCACGATAAACTCGTGCCATCCCTCCATGCCCTAACAATGTCTCGATGAGATAATCGTCTAGCATTTGCCCCGGCAGTGAGTCTGGGATATTCGGCATTGTCATGGCAAATACACCTCGCAAAACTCTGTGCTAATTTCGCATCGAGCGATTTCTTCCTCATTCCATAAGACACGAAATTGCATACTACTTGGGTCAGCCGTCCAAAATACAAAACTGTCCTGTGCCTGTGGGGTAATGCTGCTGTTGTAACCCCGGCACTCGCTTGGTCGGAGATATCCTGTTCGCTGCAAAATTTCCATCCGGGCACAATAACTCGTGTCAATCGTTGGATAGAAACGTGCCAATTGATTACCGTAAAAGCGATTCGAAAAGTTACCCTCATTGAGGACACGCTCGAACCCGAAAGAAGTGGTCTGAAGGCTACCATCTGAGACATTTAGAATATAAAAACTGTCCGCATTGTAGAGTAGTACCACACGCCGCCCATTAGGATATTTAACAGTAGGGATGGCAGGAACTACGACTTGGTCAACCGTTGGGGTAAAACTCGTGGTCTCCGTTGATGTAGGTGAACTGGTTGATGTGGCCGTTTCCGTGAGGGTGGCTGTGGGTGTGGCAGACGGAAAAAGAGTAACAACTGTTGGTATCCCAGCTACGCTTATGGCCTCTGTTGGACTTGCGGTAAACGTTGGTACGGAGGTCACTATAGCTGAGACTTCTGTGGCAGTGGTTGGTGAATGGGTTGCTGTTGTGGCGACAGTCTGTTTGTTCTCATCTCCATCACCGCTCAACAAAACGAATCCTGCGATGACTAGCCCGACAATTAAAACAAATGCTAAACCCGCACCAATCAACCATCCCCATTTTTTGCCAGATGAGGCCATATTCGGAAGTGGGGCTTGTCGGCTCACTTCTGATGTTTGAAGGCTGCGGCGGGTAGGAGGAAGGCCGGGGATTGGGTAAGCAGTCGAGGTTTGGGTTTCTTGGGTATGGCGAGCCAGCCAATCTGCAACACTGACCTTTGATAGGGATGTTTGAGGACGGAATTCCATTCCAGCCGGGAGCGGAGGGAGTTCGATGGGGGATGCAAAGGACTGGGCACTAAGGGCCTTTTCCAGAGCATCCATCAGTTCGTACCCTTTTTGATAACGTTCGGCGGGTGATTTGCTCAGGGCCTTAATCAACACTGCTTCTGTCTCTACATTTAATGCAGGATTGCGTTCACGCGGCGGTGGAAGCGGCAGAGTTAGATGTTGTAAGGCAACAGCAGTCGGCGAAGGATCATCATACGGAACAGTGCCTGTCAACATTTCATACAAGATAATGCCTAACGAATAAAGGTCGGACTGAGGAACGGCATTGCTGGAATTGCGGGCTTGTTCAGGAGCGATGTAGTGAGGTGTGCCAAATACTTCGCCCATCGTGCCTTGATGCGAGTCTAAGGCGAGGCCAAAATCCATCAATACAATACGGTCATCTGTCGCCACCATTACGTTCGATGGTTTAACGTCGCGGTGAACTACACCCTTTTGATGGGCATAATCTAATGCGCTGGCGATGGCTCGACCAATCCGTATGACATCCTCTAGGGGCATTAACTCGCCATTACGCAAATATCGTGCAAGCAACCCCGCCAAATCGAGGCCATCAATATATTCCATCACAAAGTAATAGAAATCGCCTTCGTTATCGGCGTAATAGATTTGCACGATGTTTTCATGTCGCCATGTGGCAATGGTTCTGGCTTCTTGGACGAAGCGGCGGGCATAAACAGGATTGCCGCGAAAACTCGCATCAATGACTTTAACGGCGACAGGGCGCTGTAGTTTAACATCTCGTCCATAATACACTTGTGCCATGCCGCCCCGCCCAAGCACTCGCTCAATACGAAAATTCGCTACCTGCCTACCAATTAAAGGGTCGTTCAACGTAAACTGATCCTATCTTTGAATACGAGTTTCGCGGCTGGTGAGGGTGATTCGGCGTAAATCGTCAACGTAGTGATTCAGACCCATTGCATAACTCTCAAGATAATCCTGCGTGATATGTTGAGCAAGTTCGTGGTATCCTGCTGCTTGCAATATTCCAACATGCGCCCGAAAGTCACGCAACGATATACGCATGACGCCATTGGCATCCGTAATCACCCCCCAAACCAAGAGCTTTTTGTCATTGTCATCTTTCGCACTGATAAACCGCGTAAGGGTGCTGGACTTTGCAACTGCCCCGACATTTGAAAATACCTCCCGCCCTTTGATGAGATCATTCAGCATATCAAACCGCCCCGGAATTTCATCTAACAACCGTTGTAAGGGGGTCGGAATATGGGCGAGGAGTTTGATGGTGCCCACACTCATACTTTCGCCTTCAATGGCAATTTTTTTGGCACGGCTCAAAATCTCACCAAACCCCGCCAGCATCGCCAAATATTGCCGCTGCAAATCATCAAATCGCTGATAATAAGAGGCACGGTCTCCAGTGGCGCTTTCATAGGCGTTCAATGCATCAAGCACTTCATCATGCCGCCTAACAAAATCCAATTCTGCAAGCGGCACTTCAAATGTCATCGGGTGAAGGCGATCACGTGGGGATCGTGGGCTGGCATCAATTGGAACGAGAATAACCGGATTTTGCCTCGCATGGATGACCTCCAAAACCTTTTTCATGTCCCTAATACGAGGACTTAGCTCCTCTAATTGGCCGATTAGGGTAGGCGACGGTTCGTAACTCATGCTATGTAAGGCGCGGTACAAAATCAGCAGATCATTGACAGTTAGTTGAATGAGATCACTACGTTGTTTAAATAAATTTCGCAGCGACAGGATGGGTCTCAATTTGATGCTATCCGTCTCCGCACTGGACTCTGGCATTACACGCGGCTGATTCTCAATCAGCTTTTGGTCGGCACTGGTGAGGTGAATTGGCAAGGACATTGGCTGTGTTGGCTTGGGTTGTGCAGGAGGCAAATTCAACAAATAGACTGCCCATGACAACGCTTCATTCGTCATTATTTCCGCCAACGCCGATCCCCATGCGCCATCAAAAAAGATGTGTGATTGGTCAAACACCATCGTTTCACCTGTATCAAAAATAGTGAGAGCATGATCCCCAACTCCGCGTTCAGCTTGTCGGATTTGACTTAGAGGAAGATTTCGAGGACGGCGATCAAGGTTAATAAGTATGGGTGCAAAACGCAGTGTTTCGAGTGCTTGTTGGAATTCCTTACTTAATTTGGAACGGAGGCCGCCCAAAACCGCACGCTTGATGCCTGCTAGGTACAATAAGCCATCTGATGCGCCATTCGTTGGCTGTGATAGTATCGTCGCCATCTGCCTCCGAACATGATGGGCATCAGCAACGTGTGCCGTTCCTGCTTGGCAAACTGGCAGTAAGTAGTAAAAACCACGATGAATTATCCCAATCCCAGCCTCTTCAAGTCGAATCGGAATCCGCTTTTCGCCATATGCCGTCGGTTCCAAATAGGCCAATATGGAGAGTTGCCGCTGGTAATCAGTCAGCAATTCATCCTCGGCAACTTTGATACGCTGTTCGAGTTCATGCTTTAGTGTGCCATCCAAAGGCTCGATTATCTTGGCCCAAAATTGGTCAAATTTGTGGCGGCGATATTGGGGGTAGTCTTCAACTGAGGTAGCATCCCGCCCTCTCCCATAGGGCCGTTGCTTTTCCCATTCACCATATACCCGTCTGTAGCGGGCGGCATCCGGCAGATCGGTGGTCAGGTTTTGCAGGATGGACGTATAGACGCGCTCACGCCATTCATTTTCCAACAATCGAGGATATTGATGGAGGGTATAAATCGCGGTCATGGCCCACGCCGTTGCCCGATCTACCAAAGATAGATCAATCTTATGCTGCTTAAGCGCGGTATCAAAACCGTGCGTCTCATTGGCATGACGGGCGGTGTCTTCACGCAAGGCATAATCCAGATAAAACTGCCATGTCCCTTCTGGAAAAGATTCTTCCGGGTCTTTTCCAGCCAACTTCAGCAGATTTTGATACCCCCAAATGACGGCGGCTGGCCCCGCAAAAAAAGCCCCATATACAACTTTATCTAAAGTTTGCTCCACCCCTTTAAATAGCAAATTGATGTCGCGCTGGACGTTTTGTAAGGGTAAGCGGCGGGTGGGTAGACGGGCAAGGCCATTCAAAATCACGCCCGGTACATTGCCTGCTGGTACAACCTGTGCCACTAATTCCGCCACCGCATCAATTTCTGGTAGGGATAGATGAGAGAGTTCACGGACAGCCGATTCACGCGCAATCGTTTTTAAATTTTGGCTCGTTTTGATTGAGGCTTGGGCAAAAGTGGCCTGTAAGTCCATGAAATTTTGGCGGCTCCATAGGGATTGGTGATCCTTCATTACAGATTATAGCGAAGGTAGATAAATTTGCTGGCTAGATGGAGTTTGAGGTCGTTAGATTCAGGCCCAACCCAATGATGGGCTTATAAATCTAAATCCCTTCAGATTTCCTTTAAGCCACTCCGCATGTCATTAGGATAAGGAATTCTCCGAGGGATGACTCGAATGTGCCTTAAATCTTCGTTACATGGCTTCAAGCGCGATAGCCTCATAGACCGTGACTAAGCCATGTGGGGTAATGACGCAGATGGGGGATAAGGGTGGCCTTTCTGAGCCACCACATCGGGGTGGGATTTCAGATTTAGCTTGTATACGTATCCACTAGCGAATAAATTCTCAGATTTTGCCGCAAGTCCGCTTCTTGCATAGGCATATTGAGGGTGAAATGCACCGTGCGTGATTGATTGGGTAGCAAATGGAAGAAGTTATCTGAGAACCTTGCTTCGGGTAGTTCCAGCCAGACATAAAGGGCAACGGCGTCGGATTGCAGTGTCACTTGCCCCTGTGCGGCAGAATTCAGATGTATCTCTTGTTGAATGTGCGGTGTTGTTAGGTCAAGGTGCTTGGGGCGGCTAATCATCACCAGATTTTCCGAGACCTTTTTATCACCCGCCCACAATTCCAGCCATACCAGCAGATTACGCGGCGAATACTCGGCTACATAGGGGCTTAGGTCAATTACTTCGATACACTGGGCCGAGCGGGGATTGATGGTGACTGCTATTTCCCGTTGCTGAAGTAATCGTCCTGCCGCAGTCGTCACCTGATAACGTGCCGTGCCTTGTGTTGTCTTGCCTAAATCACTGGTGACGTGAATTTCCACCGTCTGGGTTTTGTTATTTTCTAGGCCGGAAATCAAGAGGGGGGCATAGAAGTTCCGTGCCATATAATGCAGGGCTTTCCAATTGCCCTTCCAATCCAATGATGACCAGCTAGGCGCACCCCACATATCATTCAACTGCCAATAGAGCGTTCCCATCGTGCGTGGCATATTGCGTCGCCAATGTTCGACGGCGTATTTCATCGCCATACCCTGTAATATCTGGCTTAACCACAGCGTTTTATCAAAGGAGGTCGTGAGACGAAACCAATCCAATAGATAATGAATAATGGTACTGTTGCCGATGCCACTGCGCTGATGATGCTCCATCACATAACTGGTGATATTGCGATCTTCCGGCAAAGTGAATTCATAAACCGTACTGGGTTCGGGAAAAGATTGGAAACCAAATTCGCTGCAAAACCGATCTAAGCGGGTGCGGTACCATTCAAACGGTTCTTTCCCGTGCCATACACTCCACAAATGCGTATCTCCCCATGCGGGATTCATATGGTCGCTGCGATCTCCATAGGGGCTGTGTGGACTCCCCGGCCAATAGGCGGTCTGTGGGGCAAGTTCCCGTACTTGGTCGCCAATTAGAGTATCAAAGAGATGGCTGTATTCTTCCCAACTCATCGTAGCCAGCCAAGCCGGACTGGATAGCCCTTGTTCAATCTCGTTATTGCCACACCACAAGGCGATGCACGCATGGTGTCGGATACGGCGAACGTTTTCTTGTGCCTCGGCAATCACATTAGCGACAAACGCCTCATCTCGACTGGGGTACGTACCGCACGCAAACATAAAATCTTGCCAGACGGTAATGCCATATTGGTCACACAGGTCGTAGAAAAAATCGCTTTCATAAAACCCACCCCCCCATACGCGCAGCATATTCATATTGGCGTCTGCGGCAGCGCGAATCAAGCGTTCATATTCAGCGGGACTGGTTTGGCCGGGATAGGGACTGGCTGGAATCCAATTCGCCCCTTTCGCAAAAAACGGCACCCCATTGCAGGCAAAATAGAACGATTCGCCCCAAGTGTCATGGTGACGTTCGAGGGTGAGTGTCCGTAGCCCAATTCGGCGTGTTTGGGTATCCAGCACATGGCCTTGTGGATCACAGAGGGTCACTTCGAGATCATACAGGGGTTGTGCGCCCATATTGTTGGGAAACCATAATTCTGGTTCGGCGATAGGCAGGGTCAGTTGTACGGCATTATCGTGTATTACCCCTTCCGGCTGTGCCACCAATTTCCCCCGCAATGAAAGCGTCGCCTTAATTGAAAGCGGTTTTTCATCTACCGCCTCGACGCTGGCTTGAAGATTTAACGTGACCTGATTTGGGGCATGGTCTTGCAGGATAGATAAATCTTGCAGGCGGGCGGTGTTATAGGCGACGATTTCGACATCCCGCCAGATGCCGCTCGTGACCATTTTTGGCCCCCAATCCCAGCCAAAATTGCAGGGTTCTTTGCGAAGCCATGCCCCCGTGCTGATTCGCATCGGCTCTACCCAACCTGCCATTGCCCCTTTTTCGGCGTCCATGCGGCGCATATACGGCATCGGCGCAGCGAGGTCAACTTCTAGCGAGTTTTCACCTACCCGCAAAACCGATTTGATGTCGAACTCCCATGAGCGGAACATATTCTCGGCGTGACCGACTTTGATGCCATTTACGCGCACGGTTGCCAGCGTATCTAGGCCATGAAAGCGCAGCAATACGCGGTCATGTGCCAGTACATCCGCCGAGGCGACGAAAGATCGCGTATATCGCCAATCCGTTTCCCCAATCCACATTTGTTGGAGTTCGTTGGTACGATAAAACGGGTCTTCCAACAATCCATTTGCCAATAAGTCGGTATGGACACACCCCGGCACCGTTGCAGGAATCGGGGTGTCATCCCCTTTTCTGTATAATGACCATGTTTTGTTGAGAGTGATCTTGTGCATACGATAAGCCTTTGAAAGATTCTGCGTTCCAATAAATTATGCCCATAATCTCAACTAACTGCACGTCATACATTCAGCATTGAGTTCAGCGATGCGTTCGGGATAGACTTCTTGCAGGCGCAGCACCTCGGCAAAAAACATGCTGTAGTGATAATTCACCTTCCAGATATTGGCTTTCCAAGTGCCAACCGGGGCTAAATCGTCGCGGCTGTCGAGCGAATCGAACAAACCACCATATTCCTGATCGGTCAACAAGGCATTAAACAGATACTCGACTTTTTTGAACATCTCGGCATACCGATCTTCACCGCGCACAACGAGGAAATGCAGCAGCGCACGGGCGGTTTCGGCCTGTGCCCACCAAATATAGAGCGGGTTATCGGGGTTGCCTTCAAGTGGTTGCCCATCATAATCGGTGATTTCATACAGCATCCCGCCTGTCGTCGGGTCAATGGCATAGGCTTCGCAGAACGCCAGTAGCTTATAGGCCGTATCCAACCATTCTGGGTTAAAACCGCGTTCAATAGCCCGACTTAGTAAATAGGCCAGTTCGATGTTATGCCCAGTGGTGGCGTGGCGGGTGCCTGACCACTGTGTTTCGCGGCTGTAGGGAGCTTGGGCCGGTTGCCAATTTTCATCATAGTTATAAGCGACATACCCTCGATCGGTAAAACCCTCTTGGTCATGATACAGTGTGTCAACCAAAAAATCGCCGCATTGGTTAATCCAACCATCAATTTCGTCTTGAACATCGCCTGTCGTAACATCATGCAGACTGAGCAGGGCTTCAAAAAAGTGGGTAAACACGTCCACGTTGTTAACCCCAATTACCGCACTGAAATCGCGTGAAAAACCGGGAGCGATAGCACAGGCATAATCGGGGTCAAGAAATTCGGTGGTAAATACATCAAGTTGTTCCAGTGCAGCGGTGAGATGATCGGGATTTTGGGTAACGCTGTAGGCTTGGGCCAGCGCAAAAATCGGATGCACATTGCCATAACCCTGTTTCATAGGGTCAACGGTGTCGCCTTTTGCATTCACCATCCAATAAAAACCGCCATAGGTATCATCCCAAAAATTGGTCAGCAGAAAATCTACTCCTAAATTGACCGCTTGCAGAAAACGTTCTCCTTCTTCCGACCCAGCGGCGCGATAGGCCTCAACATTCATGTAAATGGCACGACTTTGGGCGATGCTAGTACTGGCCTGAAGGCGCTCCTGACGCCATCGCTGATCGAGTTGCACATGAAAGCAACCGTTGAAGTCGTCTTGAGAGACCCCCATGCCAGATTCCCCATCTAGTCCCCCATTCCAGAGATCGGCGGTGATAATCAGGTTTTCGTGATACCAATCTACGTCCAAGAACAGCGATTGATCGTAGGTGCTGTAACTGCCGGGGTCGGTGGCTTTCGCGGGGGCGATGCCGACCACCAACAGAAGAATCAGGGTCAAAATTTCGGTTTGTTGTCGTAAAAGGCGCATATTTTTATCCTTATGGGCGCTGAACCAAAAACGCACAGCCCTGAAGTCGTTCGAGACTGACATTCCAAGTGATGCTTTGCTCCGTTTGTGCGGTTGGCACAGGTTGATTATCGAGAGCCGTTAGCCCCTGCCAACTGGAGCCGTTTACAGGTAGGGTGACAGTAGTTTCTTCGGTAGATTGCAGATGATTGATAACCAGCACGATATAGGCGCTGTCATCAGATTTCGACCATACGGCCACTTCAACATCGGGGTTTGACGAAGTTAGGGGAGGGTGAATATTCGCTTCAATCAACAAACCGCTGATAAATTGGCGTAGGGCCGCATCTTGCCGAACATGGAACGGGAACATTTTGCCGAGATCGTAATAGCCGGGGTAGGTGGTGTAATCCCAACCGAGATATGTGCCTGCCAAGATAATCGTGCCTTTGCCTTGTGGAATACGGCAGATAGCGGGGGTGCCGTGTTCAAAATGGGCCAAGACCTCCGTATCTTCGGGTACATGCAGCGGCGCGGCCCGCAAATAAACAGGTACTGGCACACCATCCGGCAGGGTATAGATACGCGGCTGCGGATGATTCGTGCGCCATTGCCCCAATAGGGGTGGATAGGCATCATTCAGATGAGGGGCATAATCGGCGATTAACAGACCTCCACTCTCCGCAAAGTCAAGTAGCGCATCATGGACAGGTTGGGGTAATGCGGCACATCCTAATGCAAACAGGGCCTGATAACCCCGTTCCGCCAAAATACCACTGCTGACCTGTGTCTCCGAGAGAATATCCACCGGATAGCCTAGCTGCACGAGTAATTGATACATCAGCAGGGTGTCATACGTATGATTGTCTTCGAGTTCTGCTCCCATCGTCGTCCATGAATACAGTAGGGCGATTTTGGCTTGGCTAAGACGATACTCTTCCAAAAGTTTGACAAGGGCGGCATATTCAGCATTCGATTGAGTCGTCTTACGAATCATGCGATAGCGGATTTGGTCAAGGTCGGCTTGTTCAGGCGGGCGTTTCATGTGGTAATCGGTGTTTCCAGCAATCCCCGGTAGCTCTGTCCACCACACCAACCCTAATGCCCCATGCGCTAAGGCCGAATAGATTTGTTCGCTCATGCTGTTTTCGGGCAATTGATAGCCGAGCCAGCTATTAAACGCCTGTCCGTTGGCGGTAATTAAGCCCTGAAAACCCATTGCACTCCGCATGACATCTTTGGCATAGTCGTATACGTAGCAGACATAGCGCGTATCGAATTCCAGTGGATACATATCTTCATGCCCAAAATCCAAGACCGCGCCCATGCGCCACCAATCATTGCCTGTATAAACCGACTGCCATGATGCGGGATAAAAGTCGTTGCATTCATGGGTTGCCCAGACGGGATGCACTGTTTTGGTCGCTTGGATGACCTGATGCAGAAATTGGGGAATGGCATTAGCGTGGCAGTCCCACCATTGCTGCCAGACGACTGGATCGCGGTCATCTACTGGTGGAGGCGTATCGGGATTTAGCTGATGTGCGGATAGATATTCTTTCCACGCCGCTTGGCAATAATCGCAATAGCAGTTGGGTTTCATATGTCCCCCGCCGAACTCTGGCACACTGTTGCGGTAGTAAGCCTCGTGGACAAAATTCATCAAGGGCTGGCCCTCAATGCGATATAAGGCCGGGTGGTCGCCAAAATCGCGGAAAAACCCAACAGCCCGATTAGTGGCTAATTCAAGCAGGGTGGGGTGCCGAAAACACCCCATATTCCAGTAGCGCGGGTCATCCGAGGTTGTGCCGTCAGCATTGACGATTTTAACTTCGGGGTGATCTTTCAATTGCAAAAACTGACCCAGTGCAGGGACAACCGATAGGCCAATTTGATGCGCATGGTCGAGCAGAGCGGTCAATCCCGCCGAGTTTTTGACATCATAAAACGGGTCGAAAAACAGCCAGATACAGGCCAACCCACATGCCTTAAATACATCCAAGTCGCGCTCGATTTGTTGAGGTGTCCAGTCGGCGCGTGGGTAGTAGTAAACCCCGAGAATCGGATTGCTATAGGTATAGTTCATGCAGGTTTGACCTTGATCGCTAAATCGCGGCTAAAAGTGGGGAGCGGGATGGTCAGCACACCATCGGCACTCTCAATAACTTCGGATTGCAGAACGGTTCCGGCAAGGGTGTCCCATATCTCCACTTGATACGCCCCGACTGGTATGTCGCTCACCAGCAAAACCACCCCCTCAATTTCCGGGAAAGTGATCGCGTAGGGGTCTTCTGCCTTATCCCGCAGATTTTTGAGATAGGCTTTTTCGAGATATTGGGCTGAATAATCGCGGTTGACTACCCATAACAAGGCAGTATCTGTGGCTTGTAGACCCAACACCCGTGCTTTGGTGCGTTCAGCAAAATCGGCGTTTGGTTTAGACCACTGATAAGCGGCAAGGTCTTCATCTTTAAAAAAGGCCGATATACCCATATAGAGTTGATTCCACAAATTATTGGGATGAATGTAAGTGTCCCACCACCAACTCATGCCCGTGCCTGCTGCTCCTGTCATCGGCGCTCCCCAAATGCCGAGGTGCATTTCTACCCCTTGAAGATCATAGATTAATGCCCCGCTGTTACGACCAAACTCACCAACCAAGAACGGTTTATCTGGATACGCAGCCGACCATTCTTCAATTGCATTGCCAAAGGTTCGCGGGAAGTCGTCCCGGTCATAAAAATGATCTTGGGCAAAATCGAGCGGCGACCAGACCCCTTCCAGCGCGACAGGTGAACCGGAATGCGTGACTAGATGATGGTAGGGGTCTATTTTATCTAATAGTGCCGTGTTACGCTCAATCCATGGGGCAAGAATTTCTTCGCTGGAAAGGGGTGTCCAGTTGATTTCGTTCCACCATTCCCATGCCATGATATTGGGTGAATAGCCCCACCGCGCCACGATGTAACGCAACCGCTGTTCCCAAAAACGAATGGCTTCGGGATTAGTAGCAAAACATTCAGGGGTCTCACACGGGCCGCCATTTTCCACATTATAGGGATTTAGATCCCACTCTGGATTGACGGTGGTATTGAACTGGCCGTGATTCAATAGTGTCAACATAATATAGATACCACGTTCCTCGGCTAGTTCAATCACCCGGTCTAGCTCATAGGCGCGGAATTGGCGTTTGTCGTAATTTCCCAAGCCCGTATCTGTCCACTCGATGGTCATATTCCACGGGGCCATCCACAAACGAATGAAATTGCCCCCGCTGGCTTGTAGGGAGTCCAACCAAGTGGTGTAGTCGGAAATGGTGTCGCCATTGCTCCATGCCACATCGAGACCAACCGGGAAATAGGGTGAACCATCATCAAAGGCAAAATAACGTGGATTTCGACTATCCACCCGAACGAACCCCGGTAGGCTGGATTGACTCGCTACAAAAGTACCTGTTTCGCTTTGTACGCTGCTGGTGGCGGTGGAGGCCGTCACTTGATAGTGATACTCGCCGATTTCCTGTGGAGTGAAGCGCACCCGCCACGCAAAATTATTGGTAGCGACAGGCCGACCTGTGCCTTCGCTGAAATCACGGTAGTAGAACGCCGGAACGCTGATTTGCCGACCTGATGGCGCTTCAAATTGGACTTCGACTCGAATATCAGTCGGATCGTAGGGGTTGGCAAACGTCGCGTCGAGGGTCACTTCGAGTTCAAATTTTTCATACAAGCCAACCTCAGATACGAGTGGGGTGACGCTTTGGATGACGCGAACTTCGGATGTCCCATCTGAAACGACAGGTGCTTCCTCCGTTGGCATAGGCGTGGATTCAATTGGGGTATCTGGTGCAGTAAAAATATCCGGCGCATTTTCGAGGGCGGAGTCAGGATTTTCGGCGGGTGTTCCATAGACCTCAAATTCCCAAAGTGAATATCCCCAACCCGTTGCCCGCCTGATCCCATTCATACGCACAAAACGTGCCCTAACTGCCTCTGAAAGCGTGATGTCATCTGTCCCGCCATCACCAGCGGTTTCGCTAAACACAGTCTGCCATACTGCCCCATCCCAAACCTGCAATTCGTACTCTCCCCCATAGGCGGCTTCCCATGTGAGAATAAATTGGGTGATTTCAAACACACCTGCCAAGTCAACCGCCAACCACTGTTCGTCGGCATATTCAGTTGACCAGCGGGTATTGTCGAGGCCATCTACCGCATATTCGGCCAGATAGCCACTGTTTTCGATGGTGGAGGAGATGGCTTGTTTGCCAAGCGCGATATTTTCCTGAGTGGGGTCTTGTGCCCGCACTGTTGATGGTAGTTTGGTTGATTTTCCCAATGAAAAGAGCAGCAAAAATCCCAACAAAAATAGCCAATGCTTTTTTCGCATGATGTATTCCATTTCTTCTAATAGAAATAAAAGCCCCCGTTGCAGGCAGGGGCTTATCTATTCGCCTATCCCTTAACGCTGGTGACGGCGATCCCTTGGATAAATTGCTTTTGGAACGCGATGAAGAGAATCAGGGTTGGAATCGAGGTCAACAACGCGGCAGCCATCGCCACGCCTTGCTTAGAAGCACCAGAGAATGGGTCTACCATCGTGGTCATAATCAATGGCAGAGTACGCAGTTCTTCGGAGCGAATCACGATGAGCGGCCATACAAGATTGTTCCATTCATTGAGCCAGATAAACAGACCCATCGAAACGAGGGCTGGCCCGACCAGTGGTAGTACCAGACTTCGGAAAATGCGAAATTCACTTGCCCCATCCAATCGTCCTGCTTCCAACATTTCGTCCGGCAAAGACAGCATGTATTGTCGCAGGAAAAAAAGCGCGAAGGCTTTGGGTAAGGCAGGAATCAGCAAGGCCCAATAGGAATCTATCCACCCAAAATCACTCACATTGAGGAAGTTCGGGATGATGGTCACTTGCCAAGGGATCATCATGGAGGCGATAAACATCAGAAAGAAGAAATCGCGTCCGGGGAATTTATGTTTGGCAAGCACAAATGCTGCCAACGCAGCGATCATGAGTGAGGCAAAGGTGATAGACCCGGAAATGAACATGCTGTTAAAGAGGTAGCGGAAAAATCCGAACTTTGTACCGGGGTATATCTGGAACAACCCGCGTGTATGGTCTGGTGGAAGTTCCCCTTTGGCATCATAGAAACTATTGAGGGTGGGTTTTTCTACGATAAACGTCGGTGGGATGCGATTGAGTTCGGGGACGGTTTTGAACGCGCCCAGCAGCATCCAATAGTAGGGAATGAGGGTAAACACAGCGACAAACAGGGCGAATGTGAGGCCTGCTCGCTCCAATAAAATTGTGTTACGGCTTCGGTTAATCATGATTAGTACGCCTCATTCACTCGTCCAACCCGTAGGTTGATTAGCGTAAAGAAGAAAATGACGATGAAGAGGACCCACGCAATGGCGGAGGCATAACCCATTTGGAACAGGCGGAAACCTTTGTCATAGAGATAGGGGACGACTGTTAAGCCGGAGTCCAACGGCCCACCGATGCCTTCCGAATTCGCATACAGGATGTAAATCGAATCGAAAACTTGGAAACCCCCGATGATGCTGGTAATCACCACATAGAGTGTGGTGGGGCGCAAGAGAGGCCACGTAATTCGGCGGAACGAAGCCCAAGGGCCAGCCCCGTCAATCGCGGCCACCTCGTAGAGTTCTTGATTAATATTTTGCAGGCCAGCGAGGAAGAGGATCATGTTATAACCGAAGCCCCCCCAGATCGCCATAATTACCAAAATAGGCATTGTCCATCCGGGGTCATTGAGAAATGAGATGGGCTGACTCACAATCCCATTTTCAATCAGCATATTATTGAGCAGGCCATAGGATTGTCCTCTAAATATCCAACCCCAAATAACCGTGACCGCGATACTGGCAGTAACAGATGGCAGGAAAAAAACCATGCGTAGGAAATAGTTTAATCGTGACTGTTTCCGTAAGATTAACGCTACTAGCAGGCCCAAAATGAGCTTGCCCACTACTGTATAGACCACAAAGTAGAGGGTATTGACAATCGCCGTCCAAAAACGTGGGTCACGGGCACCGATGACATAGTTATTGCCAAAAAGGTCGTAGGTTTTCCATTCCCGATAGCCTTCGCCGAGGAGATCGCGGGAGGAGACAAAAGCTACTGTACACTGTTTGCCCTCTTCGGCCTCATATGCGGCGACTTCACTTTCGGGGCGTTTGCGGCGACCACATTGATACATACGCTCGCCACTTTCTTCATCATACAACGGGGTCTGTTCGCGGATTTGCAGACTCAGTAATTCGGTATAGTTATCAAAGCCAATATACTTCGATTCGTCCGTCGAAACTGCGCTGTAATCTTTAAAACTGACGTTGGCGGATTGAAAAACAGGCACGATGATAAAAACAAAAAAGGGAATGAACATCGGCAATAACATCATATAGGAAACTCGTGACCGCCATGCCCGTATCCATACCGATGACGCCGAAGTTTTTTTTAGAGCCTTAGGCGGGGCGGTGACGGAGACCGCTTTTGTACTCATGGTTTCTCTCCAATCGGTATTGCTTAGAACAGAAGGTCAGAGAATCCCCTGACCTTCTGCCTAAAAATTCTGATGAATTGTTAACTAGCCACCATATTCCTCGATGCCAGCATTGAGAATGTCCGAAATCTCGGCTAGGGCATCTTCGAAATCTTTTTCTTCAAACAGAACCGATTGCAGTACCAAGTCAACGTCGGCATTGCTTTCTTCCCAACCGGGGCAAATGGGCGGGCCAGCGGCGTCGGTCAATTGGGTTGCTATAGCGGCCTGAACATCATCGCCACCCTTGATCAGGTCGTAGTTTTCAACTTGGGGCGGAACGTGAATCGAATTTGCATTGGAAATGGACAGTTCGGTCAGCATTTCTTGGGCTTCACGGGTGCTGAGGTACATCATGAATTCGAACGCGGCGTCCACATTTTCAGAATAGGAGAAGATACCCATACCCTTGCCACCGATGAAAGCGTTGAAGCTACCAGTCGGGCCAGCGGGTACTGGGGCAGCTGACCAAGTGCCTTCCAAATCGGGGTGAGCAACATTGATACCGGTTGCTTCCCATTCGCCACTAAAGGCATAGTCGAGCGTACCAGCCTCGAAGCCGTCCGCGATATTGACCTGTTCCGCCGGGAAACCATAGTCTTCATATAGGGCGGTGTAGAATTCCAACGCAGCGAGGCCCTCATCGCTGTCAATCGCGGCAGCCGAGCAGTCTTCGGTATACCAATCCGCACCCGCCTCTTTCAAAATCCCTTGGAAGCCGATCCATGAGGTATTGCCCCAACTCCAGCCACCCATCAGACCTGCGTCGGCAGCGGCAGCAACATCTTCCCAAGTCGCCGGAGCAGCAAGGCCCGCTTCTTCGAAAGTGGTTGTGCGATAGTACATCAGCATGATGTCGAGGTTGTAGGGGATGTAATAGACATTACCTTCCGTCGTCAAAATCGCGTTATAGAAGGCGGGGTTGCTGATTTCAGCAATCTGGGCGATTTCTTCAGGATAGCGTTCGCCGAGATCAACCATACCACCGAGCGAACCCAACGAAATACCCCAACTCATACCCCCAGCGATGATGTCTGGGCCGGAGCCATCGGCAACAGCGGCGAGGGATTGGGCATACGCATCACCCCAGCCAACTGCGGTTACTGTCACTGGAACGCCAGAGGTCTCCGTCCATTTATCGGCAACTTCCTGAAGAATCGCCGCACCCGTGTCATCACCTGTCAGCCAGAACGTAATGCCATCTTGTCCGTGTACAACGGGCGTCTTGGGGGCGGGAACAAAGGATAGTAATACTGCTGCGACTACGAGAATCGAAAGACGCATTTTCATAATAGTTCTCCTGCATATTGAACAATTTACGAAATGAAGTTAACCTATAGATATACAGCTATCAGATCAGTCCGCTCCTTCCTTTCACTCTAGCTCTCTCATGCGTTTGGAAAATCACCGGGCGTGGTGCTAATCCTCAAGATAGCGAACGCTGCTGCGGGTAATGAGTTGGGTTGAAACGACGGTCTTGATAGCTGCTTTATCTGCATCATCAATGCGATCTCGCAGCAGGCGCAGGGCCATCGTCCCCATCAAAACTTTATCCACATGGATGGTGGTCAACGGGGGAATGACTTCCTGTGCCAAATCAATATCATCAAATCCAACGATTGAGACATCCTCCGGTACACGCAATCCGATGTGTCGTATGGCACTGATCACACCAATTGCTGTCTCATCATTACATGCAAAAATGGCTGTAATCTGTGGAGATTTGTGAAGAAGCCGAATGGTCGCTTCAAAGGCTCCTTGCCGAGTCAAATATCCATCTTCGATATAAGTATCATGAATGCCCGCTTGGGCCAAAGCCACCAAATAACCTTGCCGTCGTTCGAGGACACTGGGATAGGATTCGGGATTACTGCCGATCAAGCCAATATGACGATGATTGTTTTCAATAAGATGCGAAACGGCCTTGATTGCCCCACCTAGATTATCAATCACCACACTATCGAACATCGTGTTGACTGAGGTGTAAGCGTCTACCAGAACGATACTTCTGCCTAGACGCATACTGATGTCCGAGATCGCCTGTTCAAGGAATGCCCCCACAATGATGACCCCATCTACCAGATCGTTAAGCAGCATAGCAGGCCAGCTTAAGGTATGGTTTCGTTCATCCACCTCCACATTGGCATACATGAGGTTGATATTGTGGCGCTGACATTCCCGCTCAACCCCGACGATGATATGTGAATAGAAGGGATTCACAATTAACTGATCGTCTTGGCGTCGTTTGGTCAACAAACCAACTGTCGAGAGGGAGGTGGCAAGGGGGGAACTACCGGCAATTCTAGGGCGATAACCGAGCGTGGACGCTGCGTCGAGGACTCGTTCACGCATCTCAGGGGTAACGTTCGGCTTGTTATTTAGCACAAGCGACACACTACTTAGCGATACCCCGGCTATTTTAGCGATTTCTCGCATGGTCGGATTTTTTGTCATAAGTGTCCATAAAACAAATCGAACTTGTTCTAAAACTTTTTATATGTTAATCTACTTTTAATGTTGTGTCAAATTGTTCAGGTGAAAAGGTATTGGAGAGATTCCCAAATGGTTACAGATGCTGCTTTACCCAAAGTGTCGATGCTTGGCAATCCGCTGCCCAATATTCCTTGGGAAGATCGCCCTTTGGATTCAAATGCGGTGGTTTGGCGCTATAGCAATAATCCAATTATTCCTCGGCACGCTACGCCAACATCTAACAGTATTTTCAACAGTGCGGCGGTGCCATTTAATGGTGGTTATGCAGGGGTTTTTCGAGTAGACGATACTCGAAGAATTATGACCTTGCACACTGGGCACAGTTCCGATGGTATTCATTGGCATATTCAGCCAGAGCCGATTGAATGGAAGTTCGAGGATCAAGAACTCAGTGAGTTTGTGCATCGCTATGATCCTCGTGTGGTGTGGCTCGAAGATCGTTATTACGTGACATGGTGCAATGGCTATCATGGCCCAACCATTGGAATTGGTTATACCTATGATTTTGAGGAATTTCATTTTTTAGAAAACGCATTTTTGCCTTATAACCGCAATGGTGTGTTATTCCCCCGCAAAATTAATGGTAAATATGCAATGTTGAGCCGCCCCAGCGACACCGGACACACTCCCTTTGGTGATATTTTCTACAGCGAAAGCCCGGATATGGTGCATTGGGGTCGGCATCGTTTTGTCATGAAACCCAAAGGCTGGCGCTGGGAAAGTACCAAAATCGGGGCCGGGCCAATTCCAATTGAAACCAGTGAAGGTTGGTTACTGATCTATCATGGCGTGTTGACCTCATGCAATGGCTTTGTCTACAGTATGGGGGCGGCCTTGCTTGATCTTGATGAGCCGTGGAAGGTGATGTATCGCGCCGCGCCCTATTTAATGTCTCCCCAGATGTTGTACGAATGTGTAGGGGATGTGCCAAACGTGGTATTCCCATGTGCCGCCCTGCATGAGCCAGATACGGGCCGTATTGCGATTTATTATGGTGCTGCCGATACGGTCACAGGCTTGGCATTTACACAGGTGGATGAACTTATAGCTTTTATCAAGGCAAATTCGGAAGTCTAGAAGCCAAAAGGGGGATACACCATTCGACAAAAAGCTGACTCCACCCCAGTCTGGGTTTATCGGTCATATCGTTAATCTAGTTCTGGCACGCCTAGTGTGTAATAGCCAGCTAGGGGGCGGCGATGTGACCGATAAGTGTCTAACCAGCAACAATCTAGCGCTGCAACTGAAATGCCCCTAACTCAACACAGGCCAGTGCTGCATTCGGCCATGCAAACCAATGGCGTGAGACCACCACATTTGTTTGGGGGTCAACGGCCTCCGGTAGCGCCCCATCCCATTGCGCCGCTGCCTCAAGATTCTGGCGCACTTTTCTTTCGCGGTCAGCATCATCAAGCGTCTGAGCCACAATCAGCTCTTGCACATCTCCTAAAGGCCATGCCGCGCGGGTATGCACTGACCCAAGTCGCCCCGCATAATACCCGCCTTCGTTTTCCGGTGACCATGCAAACTGGATGGTTGCACGCCAAATGGGGTCATCCGCGCCGCAAAATCCCCAAATCGGCGCCAGCACCAGTGGAAAATCATTGGCGTCATGATAAAAATGAAAATGTCCCTCCCCGTCGGTAGCATAGGCATAAATTGGGCCAAATTGGGGATGCTCGGCGACAAAAGATTGTTGAATGGCGGCGAGGATATGTTCGGCCCACATGAGGAATGTTTTTTGCTTCTCGCTGTCACCCGAAAACACATCGGCGAGTTTCATCAGGGTACGCCAGAACAAAATGTGACTCGAAAGGTGATACGGCAGTGCGATGGGGTCATCGGCGGGGGTTTCATCCGTCGGGAACAGCCACGCATCGGGATTTTTTCGACGGGCCAACAAGGTATCCAAAATGGTACTGACCTGTGATTGCAGACGTTCAAACGTGGTATGGTCGCCTGCTTCTCGGACGTATTCGGCAAATTCTAAGAGCGGCCATAATTGCTGATCGAGTTGAAAAGCGGGGTCTTTTTGCCTGCCATTGGCGAGATAACACCGCCCCCATGCACCGCCGGGTCGTTCGGCAATTTCGAACATCCAAATCAGATGCCGCCGCACAATATCGTGCATTTCGTTTGTCCAACTAAGCAATGCCCGTGCCACGTAATAGGCGTCCCGATTCCATGACAGGGGCAGCAGCATATGGTCGGTGATGATACAAATGCCATGATTCACTGGGACTGCCATCCGCACAGCATAGAATAGCCCTCGCCGTAACATTAGCTCATCTTCTATGCCGTGCCAGCGATCATGCCACTTATCCAAAAGTTCTAGCATAACTCCAACCGTGAGACCCCTTGGAGATTTATAACTGTCCATCAGGATATCGGTGCTCTCTGGACTGAAGTCGTAAACAAACATTTGAAAAAATCCCAGATATGGCCCATTAATAAGATATGACCCACTGGTGAGAAGATCCATCGAATCTTTCAAAACATTGTTTTCAAACAGAATATTTATGGGACCAAATTGCTCTCTCTCAAAACGTACCTCTTTGGGCAAACCCCAAATATTAACCTTTGACCCAATTACCGGATTTTTGATAACTATCAAACCATCTTTGATTGAAGCTCGCGTCGAAACGAGTGGCTGTGGGATTGGTCCTCCCTCTGTCAATTGAGTATAGGCACATCGTTGGAGAGAAATTTTGCCCGCCCAACGTGGATGTTTTTTGTCACTCTGCCACACCTGCACGACTAAATTTCCATATACGAACGTCGAGACTCTAGCCGTAGACTTATCCTCGAATGTGAAAACGAGAGTATTCCAAAAACTCGGCCCGACAATGACCTCTCGCTTGAGAATAGGGTCATCAAAGACAAGCCCAAACCCCTCCAATTGTGCCAATCCTGCGCGATAGGCCCGCACTGCTTCTGGGTTGTATCGCTGATCTTCGGGGAATGGATCAGCGGAGGTTAGGGTAATATAGCCATGCTGAGGGTGATACCAATTCAACGCGATAATCCGCCCATTCCAATCGAGACTGCCATTAATCCCATTCGCCCCAAAGTCCAGCGGTTTGAAATTTTCGGGTCGTTCGGTCAAGGATTGCGGTTGATCTAGTAAAACTCGTGCCATTTGGTGGATTATCCTGTCGCACTGATGTGATTAAAAAATGGCCTATCTATGCCAGCATCTTATCCAAACTTGGTGCGATGGCCTGTCCAGTATCTCGATCCATCCAGCGGATTTTGGCAGGCGGGAAGCGGATATAAACGGTTTCATGGGCGTGAACTTTAAAATCGGGGTGTGTCGAAACTTTTAAGACATCCTCGCTAATGCGGATGGTCAGCAAATTCTGTGATCCCAACGGCTCAACCACTTCTACTGTCACCGCCAGCGCATCCGGAGCAGGTGCGGCCAGTGTTTCCATATTTTCGGCGCGGATCCCCACAAAGATGAATTTGCCATCATAGGCTTGCAGGGATTCAATCATTTCGGCAGATGGTGATAAGTGGAAGTCCCCAATTTTGACCTTGACCGCGCCATTCTCACGCTGCACCTGCCCCCGCAAAAAATTCATGGGTGGGTTGCCGATAAAACTGCCGACAAATTGATTGGCAGGGAGATCATACACACGGGTCGGATTATCAAACTGCAAAATCTGGCCTTGTTTCATAACCGCGATACGATCTCCCATGCTGAGGGCCTCAATCTGGTCGTGGGTGACATAAATCGTGGTGGCATTCAGTCGCCCCAACAGCGATTTCAATTCGGCTCGCATCTCCAAACGCAAGAGGGCGTCCAAATTACTGAGCGGTTCATCCATCAACAGCACCTCGGATTCCACCGCGATAGCCCGTGCCACCGCTACCCGCTGTCGCTGACCGCCACTCATCGCGCCGGGGTAACGATCCAACATGTTTTCGATATGCAGCAGTTTCGCCGCGTTCTGCACCCGTTCCTCGACCACCTCTTTGGGAGATTTCCGCATTTTCAAGCCAAAGGCGATATTATCGTAGACTTTCATGTGCGGGAAGATGGCATAATTTTGGAATACCATTGAGATATTACGGTCTTTGGGCGGTAGATAGGTGACATCCCGGTTGCCGATCATGACCCGGCCTTCGTCGAGCATCCCCAACCCGGCAATCGCCCGCAGTAGGGTCGTCTTGCCACAACCAGACGGCCCCAGCAGTACCACAAATTCGCGGTCATTCACGGTCAAATCCACTTCATCCACCGCCACAAATTTGCCAAACCGCTTAATTGCTTTTTCAACGACTATTTCAGCCATAATTGTTCTCCTAAAAGCGGTGATTATTTATTCAACTGCCCATACATATTAAACAGATAGCGCCGGATGAAAAAAATGAAGATCAGCGACGGGATGAGCATAAAAAACCCACCCGCGAATTTGAAGGGGTCGCCTGATTTATCCAACGTATACAAAATTTGGGCGGGCAGGGTACGATTGGTCAAGGTCAGCAATATTGCCGCAAAAACCTCATTCCATGACAGCACAAAGGTCAATATCGCGGAGGCCGCAATCCCCGGCATGGCAAGCGGCAAAACTACCTTCCAAAATGCTTTGGCAGGGGTACAGCCAAAAATTCGCGCTGCCTCCTCCAATTCATACGGCACACCAGCAAAGACACTCGCCACCACCAAAATTGTCGTGGGCAGGGTGAGGGCGGTGTGCATCAAAGCAAGGCTGTACACCTTGTCGTACATATCCCATTTAATAAAGGTGATTGCCAACGGCACGGCAAGGACAACAATCGGGAAAGCACGTACCGACAAAATCCCCAAGCGAATGGCATCACGCCCCGGAAACAGATACCGCGCGATGGCATAACCCGCTGGAATAGCCAATAGGGTTGATAAAATCAGCGTGATGATGGCGACCACGATGCTATTACGCGCGGCCCGCTGAATTCCATCCGTATTGAGGAAGAAATCCATTGTCTCAGTTGAAGCGGGGACGGGCGCAAAATGCTTAGGGTAATTGCGCACATCTTCGGGGGTGCTAAAGGCCATCGTGCCAATCAACCAGATCGGCAGCAAAATCCATAGCGCGATGATACAGGCTAGGATATAAATACTGCCCCGCCGAATCGAATGTCGCCGTTTGGCCCGTCTACGATCCTTCGCTGTTGTTTCCATGCTTGGCCGTGAAGTAGTCGTGTTCATGGATGTTTCTAAGGTCGTCATAAGCTTTTCGAGGCCTCTTCTTGACTACGTACAGCCCGCAAATAGAACAGCGAAATGCCCAACGACAGTATCATAATAAACAGGGCATAGACCGCCGCGACATTGGCATTGTTATAACGGGCCGGGTCATACCAGCGATAGGTTTCGTTTGCCAGCACCGTCAGCACATCGCCGCCTGTGATCGCCACGACCACCGCGAAAACCTGAAACGCCAAAATTGTGCGGAGGATAAGGGCTACCTGTAAACTCGGCTTCAACAGCGGCAAGATAATGTAGCGGATGCGCTGCCACAGCGTCGCCCCGAAGACTTCCCCCGCCTCCATGTAATCACGTGAAATAGCCTGTAAACCTGATACCACAATCACCATCACAATTGAGGTTGCCCGCCACACCTCCGCCAAGACGATTGCTGCAATCATCCATTCACGGTTGCTGGCCTGAATAAAGATATACGGCTTATCAATTAACCCCACTGTATCCAGAAACGAATTCAAGAAGCCGCGTTGGGTAAAAATCGAATACCATAAAATGCCTGATGCGAGGTCAGAAATACCGAGGGGAATGGCATAGATATAGAGAAAAATATTGCTGCCCCGAATTCGACTTTGAATAATGAGTCCCATGATAATGGCGAGGGTAAATTGCAGTGGCAGAATCAACACAATCAAAATCAGGGTGGTAATCAGCGCCCGCTTGAAACGATAATCATTAAACATACGCTCGGCAAAGTCGGTTGTCCATTCTTTGGTGGGTTCACCCGCCACCACCCGCGCTGTTTCGGAGGTGCGGCGGTTTTCGATAAACACACTCTTTTGATTGACCCACCCCGTTACCGTATTGCCATCAATGTCTTCCCCCTCGACTTGAAACCAGAAAATCGGGCGGGTGCGACCATTCGGTAGGGTTTCTTCGAGCTGCAGCCGATCCAAGACTGTTACGATGGTCTGCAATTTGATCTGTCCGCCAAGTTCCGCGTTCTCGTCCGGCTCATCGCGTAGGCTCAAAATTGCGCTGTCTTTTTGGAAAGCCAAACGAAACGACTCATACATGGGATAGGCAAAAAATATGACAAGATACAACAGCGAGGGCAATAAGAGTAAGTAAGGTGTCCATCTAAATTTTTTCATCTATTCCAACCCCCTAAACGTATATACAAGGAAATATGGGGGATACCCACCCTTTTGATCTGGTGACCAAAAGGGCGGGTAAAGATATGTAATTCAAACTACTCGACTTGGCATGGGCCTTCGCTAACAGGATCGGGTGCCCAGCACGCTGCACCTGTTTCGGTCATCAGTGTTTGCAATACGCCACCTTGCTCGTCCAATACGGTTGCCGCGTCTTCGCCATCCACGACCACACGGGTAAAGGCATCCCGGAAGATTTGATTGATCTCACCCCCGCGATCACCCAGACCAACGGGCAGCAATGAAGGAATGGCGTCCTCAGAATTCTGTTGGGCCAACACTGCGGCGGCCTGAATCGCCACGCCTTCTGGCAGATTGGTCATATCCACTTCGGAAATCACCGGGTAGAAACCCAGTTCGGCCAAAATCTGACTTTGGGTTTCGGGTGACAGCAAGAAGCGGATGAATTCTTCAGCGCTGTCGGGGTTGGGGCTGGTGAATGGAATTCCCAAGCCTACCACCACAGGCATGTAGCCACGTCCCGCTGGGCCAGCCGGAGCAGGGAAGGCGACGAAGTTCTCGGGTTCGGCATCAAAGGCAGGTTTTAGACGCGCCACATGATCGAACGCGACCAGCACTTCACCCGATAGCAGAGGTTCATTCATGAAGTCATAGTTGATGCTTTCGGGGTTTACATAGGGCCACAACTGGTCACGGAAGAATACCAACATATCTATCGCTGCTTGGCTCTTGAACTGTGTAACCATGCCCCCTGTAAACGAAGGCCACGCATAGCCCTCAAGGAAGCGGTGGAACAGACCAGCCACCGGGAAGCCGAGCTTGGCTTCACCCGTCGCATCGTACATATTTTTGGCCCAAGCCGCCAATTGTTCCCACGTCAGGGCGTTGATGTCGGCACCCTCTGGCAGATATTGCAGTGCGTCTTGGTGGGCCGCCATCGTATAGGTAGCCTGCATCCAAGGAATGTAGTATTGATAATCCTCGGTGCCCATCTTACCGAGGGCTACAAAATCGTCATTGACATCATATTCGGCTTCAATTTCAGCCAATAGATCGGTTAGATCAAACATCAGGTCGTTGGTGACAAGGGTTGGGAACGTGCCATGCAGTGCTCCCACCACATCATTAACACCTTCCCCCGCTTCGCCTTCAGCCTTCAATAAATCGAGGGCTGGGCCTTCTTCGGAGGGGACAAACTCAACTGTGCCATCCTCAAACCCTTCGAAAATGGCTCGGGCTTTGTCGCTTTCTTCGACCACGTTAAATTGAGTTGAAATAAAGGTCACTTTGTTGTCGTCCTGCGCGGTGGCGATTGCCCCACCAACAAACGACACCACCACGAGCAAAATAATCAGATGACGGGTTGTCTTAAACATGATCCTATTTATCTCCTCTAACTCTTGCTAAGATTACGAGTCTGTTTTTTTGCTGTTGGCCCTCATCCCTTTTGGCCTGCCTCGAAACTGGTAAAAGGCGTGGGGGCTGATGATGCACCTCCTTCTTGTTTAGGTAATCTTAGGGCCACTTGATGCCCGTACAACCAATTTGGGTTGCAACAAAATCTGAGATTCGGGGAGGTCTTCCCCGCGAATAATCGCCAATAACATGCGTACCAGCCGCTGCCCGATTTCATAAATCGGTTGTTGGATCGTCGTCAGGGCCGGGTGAGCATATTCCGCCGCCGGGATGTCATCAAATCCTGCCACCGCAACGTCGCGCCCCACCTGCAAACCACGCCCTTGGATTGCGCTCATCGTGCCCAGAGCCATAAGATCATTGCACGCGATAATGGCAGTCAAAAGTGGATAGGTGTCCAATAAGCGTTGTGCCCCAATGTACCCGCCGGAACGCAACAGATCCCCATACACGACGTAATCAGCCCGATATTCAAGCCCACCCTGCGCCAATCCTTCTCGATAGCCGTTGTGCCGATAGTCGGTATAGGCAATATCCTCCGGTGGCAAAATCAATCCAATATGCCGATGTCCTAATCCAATCAAGAACTCCGTCAACATTCGCAATCCCGCTTGGCTGTCCACGTCAATAAAGGGGTAGTCGTTTGGTTCGCCCGGTGCGCTGCGGCCTGACACGACAAAGGGATGACCCTGTTCCTGTAAATAAGCGATGCGTGGGTCATGCTGACGGGTACGTGCTAAAACCATTCCGTCTACCCGATTGCCACGCACCATCCGGCGATAGGCCGTCATTTCTTCCTCGCCGGAGACTTGAGTGCTGATGAGCAGGTCATAACGTTCACGGGATGCGGCATCCCCAACGCCGGTGAGCAATTGACTAAAAAAATCATGGGCCGAAAATGTTTGATCGTTGGCCGGGATGACCATTCCGATAGTCTGGGTGCTGAGTCCGCGTAGGTGTCGGGCGGGGAGGTTCGGTTCGTAGCCAAGTAAATTCGCTACATGGATAATGTGCTGGCGCGTTTGTTCATTGACATCATCGTAACCACTTAAGGCTCTTGATACCGTTGTGACTGAATATCCCGATTTCTCGGCAATATCTTTTAGCGTAGCGCCCATAACAATTCTTTAAAATAATAAGTGAAAACGTTTCGGATTTTGTGTAAAATCTAACCCGAAACGTTTCGGATGTCAAGAAAATTATTCGGGATGATAAAAATGGCTACAAAACCTGTGGTAATTATTGACCCCCACTTTCGCACCATGCACGAAATTTTTGAGGATACGGATTTAACTCGATTACATCAACTGGCTACCGTGTTATGGGCTAAAGATGCCCCTATGCCGTTAGACGAATTTACGGCTGCAATCCCCCAAGCCGAAGCTGTGGTCTGTGCTGATTGGCGCTATGGCCCGGAAGCGCTAAAAAAAGCCGAAAGGCTGCGGGCAGTTCTGACGGTTTCAGGAGGGTTTCCCCGCCAAATTGATTATGAGGAGTGTTTTGGGCGGGGTATTCGTGTATTGTCGGCAGCTCCGGCTTTTGCCCGTTCCGTTGCAGAAATGGCACTGGCGATGGCGCTTGCGGTGGGGCGCGATATTGTGGTGGGCGACCGGGAAATGCGCCGGGGCAATGAACGCTGGTTGCACGCAGGCAATACGGAAGCCTTTATGCTCTATGGTAAACCAGTCGGTTTTATTGGCTATGGCAGTATCGCCCAAGCTCTGCACCCGCTGCTAATGCCATTCGGGGTAAATATCAGTGTCTATGACCCATGGCTAGGGTCGGGTTATTTACGCAACCGAGGGGTGACACCTGTTGAATTCGATGAATTATTGACCACCTCCAAAGTAATTTTTGTCCTTGCGGCGCCCAGTCATGAAAACCGGGCTTTGCTCTCGCGGGAGAAACTAGCCCTGATCCAGCCGGGCGCAGTGTTGATATTAGTGAGTCGGGCGCATGTGGTGGATTTTGACGCTTTGACAGAGATGGTGATCGAAGGGCGTTTTAAAGCGGCGATTGACGTGTTCCCGACTGAGCCACTAGAGGCGAATCACCCCTTGCGAAGCGCTGAGTCGGCGATTCTATCACCCCACAAAGCTGGCCCAACGATTGAAGGCTGTCATGAAATTGGACAAATGGTGGTAGATGACCTCGAAGCCATCTTGCAGGGCCTACCTCCCCAACGGATGCAAAATGCCCAACCCGAACTCATTTATCGCTATGCCACCAATACAATAAAACAGCGAAAGTAGGTAGCCCATGACGATTCAACAATCTTTTTCATGGGACGGATTTGCACGGACAGGCATTGACCCTGAGACGTTAATTAAAGGGGCAGCGGAGATTGGGTTTGCGGGAATAGAACTGGTGGACTCCCAATATTGGCCGATGATCCGTGACCATGGTCTGCGAATTGTATCAACCAACGGCCACCCCCTTGCTCCCGAAGGCATCAATCATCCCGGTCATTTTCCATCTATTGAGAAAAGCATTTTGGTGGCGTTAGAAAAAGCTATAGAATGGGGCATCCCGTATATATTGTGTTTTAGCGGCAATCGTTATGGCATTGACCAAGCGGCGGCTGCGGAAATCGCCGCCCAAAATCTGAGCCGCCTTGCCCCGCATTTCGAAAATACGGATATTACGCTGGTGATGGAGTTACTCAACAGCAAGGTGCCGGGGCGCGATTATCAAGCGGACAACTCCGCATGGGGCATAAAAGTCTGCCAGATGGTCAATTCACCGCATGTTCGATTGTTGTACGACATCTTCCATATGCAAATCATGGAAGGCGACCTTATCCGTACTATTCGAGAGCATCATGCCTATTTCGGCCATTATCACACGGCGGGTAACCCGGGTCGCCATGATTTGGATGATGAGCAGGAAATTTATTATCCAGCAGTGTTCCGCGCCATTGCTGAAACAGGCCACACGGGGTATATCGGGCACGAATTCTTTCCTAAACACAATGCACTTGACTCCTTGCAATCGGCGTTTAAGCTATGTGAAGCAGCACTTGTGAATCCTGTCATAAAATAATGACAGTCAAGAAATTTTTGAGGCTAATCTGAGGGCGGAGGTGACTTGACCCCAATACCAATTTCTGATTTAATGAGAACATCAGTTCCAATAAACAAATTCAACGTAGTGTTTTATTACCCTTGCTCTATCTATTCTGAGGACAAAACGAGATGCCCCAATCCTCACTGTTAGACATGCGGGTGTACACCTCCACTGAAAAACGTGATGTAAAAAAAGTCCCCTTTCTTGAACTCTTTGAAAACCGCTTACAAGGGATTGTCTCTAGCGGTTCCGATATTGAGCGTGTCTATGTCTCCTATTTTGAAGTCGGCAGCCTCGATTATTGTTGTAGCACGAATAATAACCGTCCGTGTGGTGGTCTCCGTGGCGCACCTTGCGGCCATCTTGAGGCATTGTTGAGCGAGGCCATTATCCAATTTGGCTTTGATGCGGTGGGTCGTTTTTTACACATAGATACAACCCAAGTAGATTCAATCCGCAAAATTCTGGCTGGCGCTGGAAATAACACAGGCCTATATGCGGGCGAAATTTTCAGTCGGTTTCTGGGCGACCTTGAATTACTAGAACTTCCAAGCAGCGATATGCCCCTCACCACCATGACGTGGTTCAACGGATAGGGCGGCGATATGCTGGAAAATCTGAACATTGAACTGGATGGTGTGAAAGCAATTCAAACCACCCTAGCCGACTTGGATGCCTGTTTTTTGCACGGGTTTGTTGGCGGACAGCATGAAATATTGGCAGCTTTGCCATCCCTATTCGACGGTACGCCTCTCTATCCCCGCCTTCAAACCAGCATACAGGCATTAGCCCAAAACACGTTTATCGAGGCTCATTTTGTCACCCTCGCAGCGGCCCGCAGCGCATTACAAGGAACACTTTATGACCTACTGCGTCATTACGCACTGACGGCTTTAGGGCGATCAGTGACCACCCCAACCGATAACCTCTCAATAACACCCGCTCGAACCGACCCCCTGCTCGACAGCACCCGTGAATGGTTGATGGAGTTGGCGATTGCTGGTTTTGCACGCCTTGAGCGCGAGGCCGTCACATCATTTTATTCAACCCTGACCCAATTGCGTGCCAATCCCGCAACCGTTTCTCATGCCGCCTTGTTGACAGGTTTTTTCCATGAGCTTATCAATGCCCTCCCGGTCAAATCCACCAACGATGTCCCCCTCCTGCGCTGGGTGGATTTGTGGAGTCGTGCCATGTTAGATGCGGTTGGTCTGGCTGACCCTCCGACACCTACCCCAGCGAGTGGAACCCTCTATCCTCTCGGTGTTGAGCTACGCCAATATTCGCGTTTTGCCAGCCTTGTCATCTATGGGGTTTTAAAACAAGGCGATAGTGCTCAATGGGTGCGCCAAACATGGTCAACTTTTAAAGCCACCGCTATACAGGGCAACGAAGTTTGGCTATTGTTCCCCCAAGCACAACCGCTGCTTGAACATCTTTTGCAGGGCAAAGCCATGAGTTTGCGGGATATGCCGATGCTGCCCTCTGGCGATTTATTATGGGACGCCCATGCTGCTGAATCGGGCAAAAAGTTTAAGCCACTCGATATTGCCTTAGCATACTGTGGTATTGGACAATCTCTGGTTGTCTCGCCGATGCCTCCCCTAGAACGCCATCCCATCCAACTGGCCGAACCAATAGCCCTAACCGATTATGCCATTCAAGGCAACCAATTGCATCTCAAGGAGGGCCTCGTATTAGCCCTAGATGCACGCCGCTCTGGATTGACCGCCGAAGCGCTTGCCGAAACAACGGCTCTTTTGGGATTACTGCACTACGATGCGGGTGAGTGGTCAATTCAACTGCTCTTGACCAATAGCCCTGCTGGGAAATTTGAATTCGCGGGTCGGGCAGGGGTAGAACTATTGAAGAAGCCGCCTAAGGCCAGCACCGTATCCATTTTACAAGAGCGTGCCAGCCGCTTGTTGCGAAAGTGAGCCAGTCCTGATGCTGTCATCGCCCATTGTCCACCGCCGCCAAGTGGTCTACTGGCGTTTGCTGTCGGCCATGTTTGGTTATACCGAACAAGCAGGGAATTTTGAGACGATGGCCCTTGAGATTACCCGTGAAGTAGATTTGCCAGAGTACATTCTTGATCCTCGTATCAGCATTGATGCCCTGTTACATCATTATCCCGAACTGGAAATAGAATTTACCCTCGAAATTCCCCCGAATGAACCCGAAACGGCCACACTTAGGAGGGGGCTGATTTTTTCTAAGCTGTTATTGAACGCCTTTGGCCCTAATACCCAAACTAATCCTTGCACCGCCAATCAGTATGCCCAGTGGTTAAAAGATGTCGAACACCTCGAACGGGCTTTAAATTGTCCACGTGGGTCGCTGCGTGGGAATGCCCCTTTGCCCGGTACAGGGAAAGGACAGGGTAATGGCGCAGGAGGTGACTCCACTACGCCCGATGGGGGTGGCGGGGGGGCAGGCATGGGTATTGGGAGTGGGTTCAATATCCCCTTAGAAGAAATCCAGCGTGCCATCAAAGGCCTCGAAAATGATCTCATCAAACGCATGGCCCTGCGCGAACTGCTGCAAGATAACCGCCTTGCCGCTCAAATGCAGCCTTCAATGGCACTTGTGGAGCAGCTTTTGCGTGATAAAGCCAATCTTTCTGGCAATGCGCTAAAAAATGCGAAACGCCTCATTCGTCAATATGTGGATGAACTGGCCGAGGTGCTGCGCCTACAGGTCAAACAAACCCCATCTGGCAAGATTGATCGGTCTGTCCCTCCCAAACGGGTTTTCCGCAATCTCGATCTTAAACGCACCATCTGGAAAAACCTGACCAACTGGAATGAAGAAGATAAACGGCTCTATGTAGATCGCCTGTATTACAAACATACCGGACGCAAGAGGCTTCCCACGCGCCTTATTGTGGTGGTAGATCAATCCGGTTCAATGGTGGATGCAATGGTGCAGTGTACCATCCTTGCTTCGATATTTGCTGGCTTACCAGATGTAGATGTGCATCTCCTTGCCTTTGATACGCGGGTGCTTGACCTTACCCCTTGGGTCGGTGATCCATTTGAGGTCTTGATGCGCACCCAGCTAGGCGGTGGCACGCATATTCGATATGCCCTTCAGCAAGCCACCGAAAAAATCCAAGACCCCCGCCGAACCGCCCTCGTCCTCATCACCGACTTTTATGAAGGTGGCAGCAATCAGGAATTGCTCGATACCATTCGTGCTCTCAAAGAAAGCAAGGTTCATTTTATTCCAGTTGGGTCGGTCAATAGTTCCGGCTATGCTAGTGTGAACGATTGGTTTCGCACACGCCTAAAAGATATGGGCTTGCCTGTTCTGACGGGTAGCCCCAAAAAATTGATTGCCGAGTTGAAAAAACTCATTGTGGCCTAGAGGAGAGTTTCATGAGTGACACCATTTTGCGTTTGCCTGCCGAAGCTAAATATGCCGATGAACTGGATTTCTTAGCCTCGGCTGATCGTGGACAGCGGCCTGCCAATTGGCGGCTGACGCCGCGCATGGTACGGATTTTTGTTCTCGGTAGCACTCCCGCCGACAAACTTGAATATCCTATTGCCCAAAAATGGTTCGGTGACCCGGCTATTGTTGAACGGGCCATCGTCACCCTCGCTTCAGATCGTGGGTTGCTGCTGATTGGCGACCCCGGCACAGGCAAAAGTTGGCTGGCCGAACTCCTTGCCGCCGCGATTTGTGGCAATTCTACCTTCGTGGTGCAGGGCACGGCTGGAACGACGGAAGATCAAATCAAATATTCATGGAATGTGGCCCTTGTGATCGCGGCTGGACAATCGCTCAACTCGCTTATCCCATCACCCGTTATGACGGCTATGCAGCAGGGCGCGATGGGGCGGTTTGAAGAACTCACCCGCTGTACCAGTGATGTCCAAGATGCGCTTATCTCAATCATGAGCGAAAAATACATCGCCATCCCTGAACTAAAAGACGATAACACTGTATTTGCCCGTTCCGGCTTTAACCTGATTGCGACTGCCAACAGCCGAGATCGCGGGGTGAATGATTTGTCATCGGCCCTCAAGCGCCGCTTCAATTTTGTCCATATCCCCATCGTGACCAACAAAAAGCAGGAACGCGAGATTATCCTGTTCCGTACTCAGGAACTGCTCCAACGTCAAAGTTTTAGTGTCAATGTCCCCCCGACTCTGCTAGATGTCCTGCTGCAAACCTTTGCTGATCTACGCGAAGTCAGCAACGCCGCTACTTCCGAAGACACCCGTCTCGAATCCTCGCTTTCGACTGCCGAGCAAATTGGCGTTTTGGAAGACGCCGTCCTCTATTCCAATTATTTCGGCGAAAGTCAGTTGACAGCGCGGCTGGTGGCCCGTTCATTGGTCGGGACGTTGGTGCGCCGCCTGCCCGAAGATATTGCTGTTATGAGCAAATTTTGGAATAGCGTGATTGCTAAACGTAGCGAAGAGCAGCGCGGGGATTGGCAAGATTTTCTCGTTGGCGGTCAAGAAGCTATGCAAACCATTCAAAAGTGACTTATGACGGATACCGAGACTCTATCGCTACTCAATGAGCAGCTTTTATCGGCTGCCCAAGCCTTTGCCGAAGACGCCAGCGGTGTATCCGATTTATTGACCCGTCTTGTGCAGGATGTCGAGCGGGCTATGCGTGAACCGTTGGATATTTTCCCGGTCTGCCATCACTCACCGGCTTCGGCGTTGCATATGGTACGCCGTTTGCAGACACAGCCCCCCAAAGTGATTTATATGGAACTCTGCGAGGATATGCTGCCCCTCATAGAAAACCTGCGTGATTGTAAATTACCTGTAGCGTTACAGGCATTCGCCGCCGAAAGCAGCACTCTCCCACCTGATGCTCTCCCGGTAATGGCCGTTGCCCCATTGACGGAGGCCTCGGCTGAATATCAAGCCATTGCCTACTGTCTGACTCATCCCGAAACCGAATTGGTTTTTGTAGACCGCGCGGTAGATTACATTTTTCAATGGGATGAAGACTGGAAACGCGACCTTGAGCAGTTAGAGGCCGAGGATGAAACCGTCGAACGGGAAAATGCCGGACTGCACGGCACAGCGGTTGGGATAACGGTGGGTGAATTGATACCTACCTTTGATGAGTTTCTCCATTTTTTGCTGCGAAACTCCAACACGCGCTATTTTGCTGAATGGTGGGATCAATATGTGGAACGTACCATCATCAACGCGGATTATGCCACCTATAAACAAGTGATGGTGCTGGTAGGCAGTCTTCTGCGGCATTTGGGCCGACGCGCCGAAGATGTGCGGGTTGACCTTTTGCGGGAACGTTACATGTGGACTCGCATCAAACAACATATGCACCAACACGACGTTCAGCCGCACGAAGCCATGTACATCTGTGGAGCAGCCCATGTCGGTAGCGAAGTCGAAGAATTTGGGACATTCAGTACCTTGATTTGGGAGTTGCCACCCCACACCGATACACGCTGGTTATATGGCCTAATCCCTTCCAGTTTTGCCGCCATCGAACGCCAATTTAGCCACCCGGCAGGCACGGTTTCATTAGCCGAGGGGACATGGGATAAAAGCCTCAAAGCCGAAAAAATCAAGCCATTCGATTTAAAAAAGCCTGATGCCTCTCCCCGCAAGCCCACCCTGCGCGAAATGACCCGCAACCCGCATGTGTTGGCTGAATTTTTAACCCAACCCCCGGCCTATGCTGCTGCGGATAAAGAACAATTGCTGCAATGGTGTGTGCAGATTGTGGCGCTTGCCCGCAAAAATGGCTACCTCGCCAGCACCGCCGATTCGATTGCCATTTACGAAACCGCGATTTTGTTGGCCCAAATGCGTAATCGCCAGCACCCAACACCCTACGATTTTCAAGATGCAGCCATTACTTGCTTGGAAAAAGACCGCACTCCTAAAAAACGAACCATCGCCCATCTATGCCAAATTTTACTTGGTGGGGATCGCGTGGGTACGGTTGGTTATGCCTCCCTGCCGCCGTTGGCCCAAGATATTTATGATCGCCTTGCTCCCCTAGAAGTTGACCTTTTTGCCAAGACCAATCAGCGGGCATTGATGGATTTCAAAACCCGCCCTGACCGCCGAGCCTGCTCTGAAATTCTATGGAAACTCCACTATCTATTTGGCAATCTTGTGGTGAGGCCGATTGTTGGGGAACGAAAACTGGGCCATGTTCCAATTCAGGAATCATGGGATGTCTTGATTGGCAAGCACCAGCGCGAAATTATCCAGTTGGGCTATGAGGGAGTCACACTCGAACAAGTCCTCGAACAGCGTATGAAAGCACTGGCTTTTGCCGAAAATGCGACAGCAGCCATCGCGCTGAAAACGGCTGAAGATGCCTTGCTCTACAAGATAAGCCAGCGCCTCGTGCGTGAATTGGGCCTGCACGCCATTACGTTACTAAAACAGGAAACCAGTGCCACCGATGCCCCCGATATTTTCCAACGTGCCCGCCGTCTGGTGCATTATTATCGTACCCAACCGGGCGGTCTCCCCGATTGGTTAGAATCACTCATCACCACTGGCTATGCCCATTATGCCGCGATGCTCCCCCAAGCATTTGCCGATATGGGGACGCGCCCTGAACAAATTGCCGGGATGTTGGGGTTTATTTTTACCCTAGAGAGTTTGGCTTTGGCGCTTGGTTGTCAACGTAATCAACTGATGCTTGGCCTACAGGGTGCGGCCCAAAATGAAATCCCCCCCGACAAATTGGGCTTATTATGGACAAGTGAATGGCTGTTGGGGTTGCGGGATATTGCGAGTATGCGGGAATTCCTCACCCAAATCCTCAGCGATGCCTTACGCTTACCAACCCTGCCCCAATACCTTAATGGGTTTGTGTTAGCCCTGAATTTTGCACCGGGGATTGCGCGGTTCGTGGTCGAGTTGTTAAGTCATATTTTCGGCTCTGTCACAGATAGCACCCTACTCATGTGGTTGCCGGGCCTCATCCTTCAACTCCGCCAGCATCAGACGATTTTGCAACCGCTGATTAAAGAAGCGTCGGTTGTTTTTCCGGCCTCACTGCAAGGTTTCATGAATTGGCAGCCCCCTTGGGCAGAAACGCATACTCCCGTTCCAAGCCTTCAAACCAGCATCTCCCCCCAACTTGCCAAAGTGCGCGATCATCTGTTGGCCGCTCCCGCCGCGACCCATGCTGTCGCCACATGGTTGGGCCTCGACGTTGCCACATCGTTGCATAGCCTTCCCGATAAAACGATCAACGGGCTTTTGCAGGCCTATCCTGAGTCTACGAACGCACTAGCCGCTTTCATTGATTCCTAGAGATTATGGAGCTTGGGGAGCCAGAGGAGAAACACAAGGGATTTCGCTCAAAGACGGGGTACAGGGTCTGTGGGCAAAATCCCGTTGAGAGATAAATTAAACTTCGCCTAAGTACGCCTTACGTACCGTCTCATTTTGTTGCAGCGATTTGGCGTCGTCCGCTAGGGTAATAATACCCGTCTGCATCACATAGCCACGATTAGCCACATCGAGCGCCATTAATGCGTTCTGCTCGACCAGCAAAATGGTCGTGCCCTGCTCATTCAGATAGGCGATGATGCGGAAGATGTCGCGCACCAACAGCGGAGCAAGACCCATTGAAGGCTCATCTAGCAGCAAAATACGCGGACGGCCCATCATAGCGCGGCCCATCGCCAACATTTGCTGCTCCCCACCGGAAAGCGTCCCACCCAATTGGCGTTCGCGTTCTTTAAGGCGTGGGAAGGTAGCAAAGACAAATTCTAGGTCTTGGGCAATCCCATCGTGGTCGCCGCGTGTAAATGAACCCATATCCAAATTCTCACGCACCGACAGCCGCTTAAAGATTTTGCGGCCTTCAGGAGACTGGCCCACCCCCATCGCCACAATTTCGTGCGGACGCAGGCGAGTAATGTCCCGGTCATCTAAAATCACTTTGCCAGAAGCAGCGGGCACAATCCCGCAAATGGTGTTCAGGGTCGTAGTTTTGCCTGCACCGTTCCCACCAATCAATGTCACGATTTCGCCTTCTTCAACAGTCAGCGAAATACCTTTGAGCGCATGGATTTTGCCATAATAGGTATGCAGGTCTTTGACTTCTAAGAGTGCCATGATTCATCAATTCTCTTTATTCTTTTTCTTTTCCCGGCCATTTAGTTTTCTAATTCTTCTGGCGGCTTGCCCAAATAGGCTTCAATCACCAACGGGTCACGCTGTACCTCGGCGGGAGACCCTTCCGAAATCTTGCGCCCATAATCCAAAACCGACACCTGATCCGAAATATCCATGACCAAACTCATATCGTGCTCGATGAGGAAAATGGTCAACCCGCGTTCATCCCGCAAACGACGAATGAAGTGCATCATATCTTCGGTCTCTTGAGGGTTCATCCCAGCGGCGGGTTCGTCGAGCAAGAGCAAAATTGGGTCACTGGCAAGCGCCCGTGCAATTTCCAGCCGTCGTTGAGCACCATAGGACAGATTGGTTGCCGCAAAGTCCCCCATGCCGCCGAGGTCAATGAATTCAAGTAAATCAAATGCCTTGACCAGTGCCATATCTTCTTCATAGCGATTTTTGCCATGCCGCAAGGCACCCCCAACCGGGCCAGCGCCAAGTCGGGTGTGCATCCCCGCCAAGATATTTTCGAGGGCCGTCATGCCGTGAAAGAGATGGATATTTTGATAGGTACGGGCGATCCCAAGCGCGATAATTTCATCAGTACGCAGGCCTGCGATATTGTGCCCCATGAAATAAATCGCCCCAGCATCCGGTGTATAGAAACCCGTCACAATATTAAAGAAGGTGGTTTTACCTGCTCCATTTGGCCCAATCAGGCTGGCAATCATACCCTTTTTAATTTGCAGGCTGACATTATTGACTGCCGTCAATCCACCGAAGCGTTTGGTGACATCACGCACATCCAATATTAAGTCGTCGCTGTAGGATTTTTTAGTCACCTGCCACCTCCTCAAGTTGGATTTCTTCGCGCTTGGGTTTGATCGTAGCTCGCAGTTTGCGTGCGCGTTCTTCCAATGAGGCCAGTGGCGCAGGCATCAGCCCCGCCGGACGTACCAGCATCATGACTACCAATAGCGCCCCGAATGTCAGATAACGATATTCCTCTAGGGCGCGGAGCATTTGTGGCAAGCCAACCAGCACAATCGTCCCAACAATCACACCGGGGATGCTGCCAACCCCGCCGATAATTACTAACGACAGCACGTTAATCGAAATCCCCAACGAAAAGTCAGCCGGGAAGATGTTATTTTGGCGAGCGGCGAACAATAACCCCGAAACGCCCGCAAAACTCGCACCAATCGCAAAGGCCAACAGCTTGGAATTGACCAAGTTGATTCCCTGCGCTTGGGCGATGTCTTCATCACTGCGGATGGCTGTCCATGTACGTCCCAACCGTGAGGAGCGTAGGCGGGTCGAAAAGACGGCGATTAACCCCGCACCCACCAGCGCCAAGTAGAGCAAAATCATATTTTGTTCGGCGGTGGTCGGATTACCTGCTACCGGGTCGTGAATGTTGTTCGCACCGAACGGCCCGCCTGTGATATTCTCCAGATTTTCGAGGCTGATGCTGATAATTTCCCCAAAACCGAGGGTCACGATAGCGAGATAATCACTCCGCAGCCGCAACACTGGAAAACCGAGGATGACCCCCGTCATGGCCGAGGCAAAGACCGCCAGAATTAATCCGATGAAAAATGGTGAGGCCCGTTCAATAGGGTCAAACCAACCTTGCCGTTTAAGGAGATAGGTTGAGCCGAAGGCCACAATCACGGCGATAACCACCAATGCCAGCGAGATCAACGGTGGGGGTTGGTCTTGCCAAAGGCGGGCCATCCGGTGGGTCTGGGTAGCCGATTCCTTGACTTGCGCATTTTGTTTGGAGCGCAACCAGACATTTGCCAGCAAGAAAATCACCAACGGCACAACAATAATTGCAGTAGCTAGTGTAAACGCGAGGTCGTTGGCGTGGTCAACGGTTAGGCGCTGACGGTTGGATTCAACCAGCGCATAGACATAGGCCCCCATCGCAAAAAACGCCACATAGCCGAGGTCAAGCAGACCCGCATAACCGACGACGATATTGAGGCCCAAGCCCAACATGGCATAAATGGCGACTTGCAGCATCACGCCTGTTTGATATTGATCCATAAACAGTGGGGTTGCCATCACCATTGCAAGACCCGTGTTAATCACAAAGGTGGATTCAAATCGCTCGGCGGTCAGACTCCCGCGCAAGGCATTAAAGGTCAGCATCGCAGCTAGGAAAAATGCTGCTCCCAGACTGGCACTTTCTTCGCTTTCAAAAATGCCAAGATGGATGGTGGGTTCAATAAAATACACCTCATTGGCTTGGATGCGCCACATCGCCAACAAGAATACCAGCCAGATCGGGATGAGGATGATAAGCAACTGCACCAGATAGGGCAAGCGATAGGCTTTATAGCGCGTGTTCCGCATGGCTAACATCAGCGCGATAATGACCAAGAAGCCCGCGATGAGTTGGAAATTCTGGGCGGCACGCGGGCCAAATCCTAGATCGGTCAATTCCAATATCGGGCCATTTTCAATATTTTTACCACGCACCTCATGCCAAAATGAAGTGTCATAACTCATGCTGACGCTGACGAACAAAAACAGGAAAAACAGAATTGGCAGGATAAGGCGAATCCAGTGTAGGATTTCGGGTATGATAGACTGCACCCATTTACCACCCGCGTTTTTGCCAAGATTCCGATTTAGATTGGCGCGAATGTCCTGCCAATGTACTAGGGACAGCGCATGGTAAATCAATGTTGTTACCAAGCCAATGATGCCTAAACCCAACGCCGCGCCATATAAACCACCGAGCTTCAAAATTCCAAAATTGAAAACGTGGATTTTGTCATCATTAATTTTAAGCGTCATAGGATTGGTGCGCAAAGGGGCATCTGCTGGAAATTCTTGCGTTACAGGGTCAATCTCTGGGTTGGCAAATAATTCCTCTATGGGCACACCCGATAACTCAGCCGTCGTGCGGAGCTTGATCTCAAAGAAGTAGTCATTAACATTGGTTCCATTGGCCTGCCAGCGATTAATCAAGCTCATAAACAGCAAGAAGGGGATGGCTGTCCCGATGCCGAGTGCCACCCCGTTTATCAAGAGTTGTTTCCACCCCGCCCTACCTTCCAAGCGACGCACGGTCACAACTGCAAAGGTGATCGTCGTCAGTACAAACAGTGGAATAGCAAGCGGCGCTAAATCTTCACGCCCCGGCATCCCGGCGGGCAGGCCAATGAGGATGAAAAAAAGGATTACTCCCCCATTGATCAACCCACGTGTAAAACCCTCTTGGACATAGGGATATTGGTGAATGAGTCTTCGCAGCATAGTTACACCTTCTTCTCCGCTACAATCTCACCCAATAGCCCGGTGGGGCGGAAGATGATGACCAAGACCAGTAGCCCAAAGGCAATGACGTTTTGCCAAGAGGTGTTAAAGCCTAATGCGGTTGGGCCAAGAGCTTCGGCTAGACCCAAAAAGAATCCGCCGACCACCGCGCCGGGGATATTGCCAATCCCGCCCAGAACAGCCGAAGTAAAAGCCTTTAGACCGTAGCTAAATCCAAAGAGAGGTTTGACTTGTTCACCGCGAAAACCAAGCATGACCCCGGTTGCGCCAGCCAGTGCCGCGCCGAGGATAAACGTAATCACAATCACACGGTCAACGTTTGCACCCATCAAAGCGGCAGTATTTTTGTCTTCCGCCACTGCCCGCATCGCCCGACCAAATTTGGTACGACGGACAATAAAAATCAGCAGTGCCATTAGGCCAAATGCGAGCAGGGTCATTACCAGACCAACCTTACTAATCGGCACGATTCCAAATCGGCCTAGATCAAGATCAATGGTAACAGGGTCACTCAGCAGGCGGGGGGCACGATAAACACGGGGAATTGGCCCGAAGATTCGTAAGGCTACCTGCTGCAAGAAAATCGAAGCCCCAATCGCGCTAATGAGGGGTGTCAAACGTGGGGCATGGCGTAGTGGGCGATATGCAATACGTTCTAGGACAATCACTGCCAGTACCGATGTGAGCATTCCAATAGCCAACACAAAGAGTAACCCGACAATCGTAATCACCAGTTCGTAAATATGAGGTGCCGTCAAGCCCAAGCCCAACAGAGCGCCGTAGCCGACTGCCGCCCCTAACAAGATACGAATGGGTAAACTAAGTACGGTCACACGCCAACGGGGAGCCGCCACCACATCTTCTGCCGATGAGCGCTTGCGAAAACGGCCCGCAATATCTTCCAGTGGCAGGAACAGCAGCACCACGCCCAATGGGACAAGTACCGCCGCAACGGACGCTGCGCCCGCTTCAAATGAGCGCTCACCCCCGTTGACCATAACCATCAAACCCAGCCAACCTCCATAAGCCCCTAGCATCATGATTTCGCCGTGCGCGAAGTTAATCATGAACAGAATGCCGTAAACCAGTGTATAGCCTAAGGCAATTAGTGCATAAATGCCGCCGCGTATAATGCCTGTTTGGAGTAATCCTAGCCAGATGTTGACCGGTAGGGGTTCACTGCGTACTACATTGGACACCCGGCTGGCAACGATGATAAATAAGACCGCCCCAGCATAATTGGTAATGAGTTTGCTAATTGGCTCATTGCTTTCGGATTGGGTACGAAAATAGAGAGCGAGGGCAAAAATGACCGCCCCGGTAATCGCATATACCGTGAGCGCAACACCCATAATTTTCTCAATGTCTACCACCCATTGGTTTGGCGGATCACCCAAAAGTGTTGAAGTTTGAGCAATAACCCAGAGAATACGTAGGATGGAAAAAATGGCGGCAAAACGGAAGTAGCGCCCTGCAAAGGCGTCCACGTCAGCAGCCCCCATCTGTCGAAATTGCATCAATGGCGACGAGAGGCGCTGCCCCTGATTCGGTTGTGCCATAAACAATATTCTCCGCAATAAGTCAAGCGTAAATTAAGTTGGTTAATCCGAATAATTAGACCAAAACAGGGGCGAGATTGCAAACCCCGCCCCTGTAGGTTTAGTTTAAATGGACAGATGTACCTATCTATTCAGTCGGTGGCACCAGCACACCATCAATGATGTGAACGACGCCATTGCCAGCCAAAATGTCGGCGGTGGTAACGGTGTACATGCCATTAATCGTGACAGTATCGCCATCAACCGCAATCGTCAATGGGGCACCATTCACGGTGGTGAGTTCACCAGCCGCGAGATCGGCAGATGTTATGTTACCCGGCACGACATGATAAAGCAGAAGGCCAGACAATATGGTTGGGTCGGCCAGTGCCTGATTGACCAATTCCGCATTGGCGGCCATGAAGGTATTAAACGCTTCATCGCTGGGTGCGAAGATGGTGAAGGGGCCTTCACCGGTCAATGCGGCTACAGCATCGGCACCTGCCATCGGTAACACACTCGCCAAAGTCGTCAGGTTGGGTTGACCCGCAACGGCGTCTACCACAGTAGCATAGTCGCCCATGGAGGCTTCACCACCGTCCTCTTCAGCGGCACCACCATATTGGAGTTCGGCGGGCACGTCAACAGCCACCCACGCGCCATCTTCAACCAGATTAACGCCGATCGTACCAGCCCCGCATTCACCGTTTTCAGGATTGCAAGACAGGGTACCTGTCAAGCCAGCGTAGTCAGCGGTATTGCGGATCGCCAAGATTAGTTCTTCACGATTGATGACGAGATTGCCATCAGCGTCAACAGTTGCAACAGAGTCAATCGCGTTCATGATGATGTTGGCAGCATCATAGGCATGGGCATGGAAGGGTCCAAGGTCATCAGGGGCAACGCCTAATTCGGTTTCATAGCGAGTCTTGAAGGCTTCCAAAGCCTCGGCATTGGCAAAGCTGGAGGTATCAACAAAACTGGCATAGCTGCCATTGGCGGCTTCACCAGCGGCGTCAATATAACCTTGGGTATAGGTACCGTCATCGGAGAAGAAGATAGTGTCTGCCAGACCAACTTCCTTCATCTGGGTAATCAGTAGCGCAGCCTGTGATTCATAACCGCCGAAGAACAGTGCAGCGGGCGGTTCCGCAGCCAGTGGAGTCAACACAGCGCGGTAATCTTGTTCATCGGGATTGATGACAAGCAGTTCCCCACCATTGGCAACAGTACCACCGAGGGCGGTGAATTCAGCGGCAACGATTTCGGATAGCCCCTTGCCATAGTCACTGTTGTCGTGAACAACAGCCAATGTGGTCGCACCCAAAACAGTGTAGATGTAACGGGCGTCAACGGTACCTTGCGCGGCGTCAGAGAATGCAACGCGGTTGAAGGTGTCATAGCCTTTTTCAGGCAGGAAAGCGGCAGTGGAGGAAGGAGACACACTGGGGATACGGGCCTGAACATAGACGTCAATCGCGGCGCTGGTTGCACCAGAACAAACGTGACCGACGACGGCCACAACCTGCGGGTCGGAGGCGAAGAGATTGGCAACATTGGTCGCATCTTCACCCACGCAGCGGTCATCTTGTACGTCTAGCTCAACTTGGAAGCCTTGAATACCATCCGCTTCATTCCGCTCCAAAACGGCAATGCGAGCACCATTGGCGATGTCTTGACCGGGTTGGGGAAGCAAGTTGGAAAGGTCGGTTGCCAAACCAATCTTGATAGGCTCACCTGCCGGTACAACCACCTGAGTGGCATCTGACTGGAACTGAACAGACTTGCTGGTATTGCTGATGTTGGCATACGCGGGCGTTACCATTACTAGTAAAGCCAGCAGTACCGCCACAAAACGGAAACGCTTTGAAGAAAACATAATTTAAATTACCTCCACGCATGGAACGTTTAAGGTTTATCTTGACCGGATACGGCGCTTTGGCGAAAAATGTAAACTCGCCAGAGCATGGGGTAATTATTATCCAGATGGTCGCCGATTTGTCAAAAATTCTTGCCGAATTCTTATTTATTCTCCCTAAATTTAGGGGGTGAATTCGAGATTGTGGTTGGCAAAAAGGTTGAATCAGTTTTAAACTTAGAAGTGCTGATAATGTTTATTTGTAGAACTTATTTGGAGAGCCGCCCCATGTCCACCGTTTGGCCCTTACCCAAAGTGACCTATACCCCCCTCAATATGACCACTGAAACCCGTCCAGTGGCTCTATTAACTTCCGAAACGGCATGGACAAATTTTGGCAGCCTTTTGAATCTGCCCCTTGTGGTACAGGCTGAACCAACGAGCAATGACCGTGATTTGTTGGACTATCTCGCCGATCATCTTCCCTCACAAACGGGGGTGATTTATGTTTTGGGACAGGGTATACCCTTGACCGCTGGCAAGATTGTAGCGAACAAAAATAGACTGCCATTGGTGGTCGTTCCTACCGCTATCAGCAGTGATGAAATTTTTGAGCCGCATGTAACCCTCCCCGCCGAGGGCTTGATGCACCGCCTAGAAGTTGGCCCTGCCTCAGAAGTGATTATTGATTGGAGTGTGATCGAAGCCGCCCCATCCTATGAACGCGCTTCTGGAATTGTGGATGTAGTGGCAATTGTGACGGCCCTGCTGGATTGGCGTTATGCTGCCAAACTCAACCGCAACACACCCGAACAGCAGTTTTCCCAATGGGGTGCAGGGGTTGCTGCCGGACTCGCTACCCAAGCGATCAAGAGTGCCAAAGAAATCGGTGAGGGCAAGATCGAGGCGCTCCGCACCCTCGTAGATTTACTCATGATGTCGGTGCAGTTGGCTAATCAACTCGGCCATGATCGTCATGAGGAGGGCACCGAGCATTATCTTGCCTTTTCGATGGGCAATCAGGGCGCGAAATTCGATCATGCCGAAGCCGTCGGGCCGGGGATTTTGTTTGCATCGGCGCTACACGGACAAGACCCGTCTGCGCTGCGTGACGCGCTGGTCATGAGCGGGGTGCGCCTTGACCAACTGCGCTTTGGGGATGTGCGGTTGGCGATTAATGACCTGCCCAATTTCTGCAACAACAATAACCTGCCGTTTGGCATCGGGCATGAAATTGACCCATTCGCCGAGCAGGTGGCAAAGGCATTGGACAAGGCGGGTTTGGTGGAGCAGACCCCCGCAGCGTGGCAAGCTGCCCCCACTATTGTTGAACCTGCCGCCCCAACTTCCGATACAACTCCCTTAGCGCCTCCGTCAATGGGCTAGGAATCGAGAAACAAGGTTAACGCCGCCCCCGCCCAATATTGAGGGCATCCACCAACATCCCATAGGCGGTGGTTGTGGGGCTGCTGTTTCCTTCAATCAGGGTAATATTCGGCAGGACATCGGTTTCAAACATCACCGCTGAGGCTGTCTGCGTAATATTTGCCAGCGGGTCAGTTAAAGGCAGTGGGATTGGCCGCACTGAAGTTTTGACTTTATCGCCCTCGCGCACCGCTTCACACACCAATTTGATGCGTTTGCCCGTTTTCACTGCTACCTGTGCATCCTGCACGGTGACGTTACGAATACCTGTACGGTCTACATCACCGGGCCGCAAATCCGCCCCCATCACCACATTTGCCAAGATGCTAATTTTGACCGACGCATCCCAACCGTCAATATCGTTGCTAGGGTCGGTTTCGGCAAGTCCCGCACGCTGCATTTCAGCGACTGCTTCTTCAAAGGATGTGCCCTCTTCCAGACGGGTCAACACCGAATTGGTGGTGCTGTTCAGGATGCCGCGTATCCGATTGGTTTGCAATCCCAACATGCCTTCCCGCGCAATCGAATGGAGGGGCATCCCATCCATGACCGTACTTTCGAAAAAGAACCCTAGCCCTCTGGACTGGGCCAATGCTTTTAGTTCCCGATAGCCAAACGCGACAGGCCCTTTGTTGGCGGTGACGACATGTTTGCCCGCATTCAACGCAGCCCGTACATAATCCAGCGCGGGTTGTCCGGTGCGTGGATCAAGTACCGTCGCTTCGAGGATGATGTCAGCGGGCACTTGCTGGATAAACGCAAATGTGTCGCTTACAGGCTGCCCGACATGTAGGGCATTGAGTGGCTGACCTGATTTGACCAATTGCAATGCCGCCGCTAAATCAATGCCTGCCGGATTAATCGCCATCCCCTTGCTGTTGGTGGCAATCCCGACGACCTTGAGTTCGGTATCGAGAGTCTGCTTCAGATAATCCTGCTTGCGAAGGAGTAGCTCCGCAAAGGCTTTTAATACATTTCCAAAGCCGAGTAGGGCAATTTTATGTTCCATCGTTTATCCTATCAGGCACCGCGAACATGCACAAAATTCAGCTTCGACAACTCCCGTGCTTGCCGATCAGCATGATAACTGCTGCGTACCAATGGGCCAGATTCGACCCATTTGAAGCCCAGTTCAAGGCCGATACGCTTCAATTCATCAAATTCGGCAGGCTCATAATAGCGGTCAATCGGCAGGTGCAATCGGCTTGGCTGCAAATATTGACCCAGTGTCAAAATATCTACCTTCAATTCAGCCAAATCACGCATGACCTCGACCACTTCATCAAAGGTCTCGCCTAGTCCCAACATAATGCCTGTTTTGGTTAGCACCAATGAATCCATCGCCTTTGCATTTCGCAGCGTGGTCAATGCCCATTCATATTTATCCTGTGGCTGCACCTTCTTAAACAGGCGTGGCACGGTCTCAACATTGTGGTTCAAAATTTCCGGTTGAGCTTCCATCACAATACTCAGAGCGTCTTTGTTGCCCTTAAAATCCGGAATCAGCACTTCAATACTGCACCCCGGCTGTAATTGACGGATGCGGCGGATGACCATCGCAAAAATCGGCGCACCCCCATCGGGCCGTTCATCACGGTTGACGCTCGTAATCACCACATGCCGCAGATTCATTTGTTTCACAGCTTGGGCCACCCGCATCGGCTCCATCCAGTCCATGTCCTCAGGCATCCCGGTCTTAATATCACAGAATCCGCATGAACGGGTACAGGTATCGCCGAGCATCAAAAAGGTCGCCGTGCCGCTGCCCCAACATTCACCCAAATTTGGGCACATGGCTTCTTCACAGACGGTATGCAGTGTTTTGCTCCGCATCTGCGATTTGACAAATTCATAGGTTTCGCCGCCGGGGGCACGCACCTTAATCCATGCAGGGCGCCGGCCCGCCACGACCCCCTCGGGATTATGCCGTTTGCTGCCCCGCACCCCATGACGCGGGTTCTCGGTTGATGAATCGCTTAGAACGGGTATATCTTGGGGGTTAATCACTTCCGCCACGTTGCACTTCCTTCGTTAGCCTTGACGATAAAATATTATACCCTGTCAAAAAGTGGCATCGGCATACACTTGGCGCGATCCCGTATCTACAAAACCCAAGCTTTCGGCCAATTCACGCGAGGGGTCATTGCGTGTTTCCACTAAGTACAAAGGGACACGGCCTTCTCGCAAAATTTGCTCAACCAGCGCCGCCACAACACTCTTTCCATAACCCCGTTCACGTACCGCCGGGTCGGTATTGACATAAACTTCGGCGAAACCGGGACTCTGCCAATTGACCCCCGCCACCGAAACGACTTGTCCATTCCCCGCCACAATTTCCATGCGCGGTGTGCCATTCGCGGCCTTTTTTCGCTGGACAAGCACGTTCATGACTGGATTAAAGCGCGTCACATCCAAACGATAAATGCTAAATATTTTCTGATTTTCGAGGGTTAGACTATCCCCCACAATGGGAATCTGACTCATGCTGGCGAAAAAAATGTAGGGGCGACCCGGCACAAGCGCCTGTTGTAATAATTCGCGTGCGACTTCGGTGGCCTTGCAGCGTATCGTGACAAGGGGGCGAAACAAATCCTGCCCAGTTTGAAATCGCCCCACAAAACCCTGTACTGCCCCGGAGCCATTCACCGAAGTGAAAAGTGTTGAGCGTGCTGGGTCATGAAACAGCGCATAATAAGCCGTTGGCGCATCGGCTGGGTTGGCGTCATCTAACAATTGTCGGACGTGCTGACGTTGAATGCTTAAGGACATTTTTGCCCATTCTAGTTGTTAGGCTCATGCCAGATCGCACTGGCAAAACACTGCTCAGGCAAGCTGATATGCTTAGTTTCAATCAGCTTATCAATCGCTGCCGAGTATGCCAGATGGTCATACCAGCAAAAGAACTCGGCGAACCCATAGCGTGCATAGTAACTGGCGTGTAGGCTACTATACAAATCGCGTATCGAGGTCTCCTGCTGTCTGTAAATCTGAATAATTGTGTCAATGTAGGGATTTATTCCTGTTGTCCACAGGACTGAATCATTAGGTTCAATCAATTGAATGCCAGTCAACTGAGAGAGCGATTCTGGTGAGTCAGCCTGCTCCAACATTACTATGGCTCGTTGATGCAGAAGAGTACGCTTATGATTGGGTTCTCCCTGAATATGATATTGCCCAAAAGTGATCAAAAACCAATTTGACCACCGTAAAGTCATCTGATTTTGACCATACTTCCCAAGCTGATCTTCCGTACCTTCAATCATCCAGAAGTAATAATGAGCATCCGGCGCATCTGGCGAAGGGCGCTTAGGTGCGGGTGGCATCAAATCATGATGATCCATCAGCGCATAAAGCAAGCCAATATCCAGCAGGCGGTCACCGACGAGAATAAACGCATAATCCGCAAAAATGCTAATCTTGCTGAGAGCAAGCTGATTAAAAAGAGTTTCCAGCCGATTCCAGTTCTGTACAAGTTGATGGGCTAAGAGTTGCCCAATTTTTTGTGCATGTAGGACAACCCACTGAACTTCATCTGCATTGGAGATGAAAAAGGTCGGTCTATAGCCATTTCCATGCGATTCAATCAAACGGTAGTCCAGCAAGCAATTTAATGTTGCCAAAAACTCGCCATCACTCAATCCTAGTTGCGCTGGAATGTGATCATAGGAAACTCCCTGATGGAGCTTCATGAGCAGTTGCTGGCTACGGGCGGTCATAGCGGCATAAGGTTTACCACTACCTGCCATTATCGCATGAAGTCCAGTCTGATTGCCCATGAGCAGACGCTATCCCAAACCCCAGATTACATTGATCGTGTTTTCAAGATTATGGATTCAAGCGGTGCAGCATACGCGCATACGGAATCGTTTCGCGGATATGCGGCAGACCACAAATCCATGCGACGGTGCGTTCGACACCCAAGCCAAACCCGGCGTGTGGCACACTCCCATAACGCCGCAAATCCAGATACCACCGATAATTTTCGGGGTTGATGCCGATTTCTTTGACCCGTTCTGCCAATAATGCTCCATCGTAAATGCGTTCACTACCACCCGTAATTTCGCCATACCCTTCCGGTGCAAGCAGGTCAACGCTGCGGCACACTTCCTTACGCCCCGCGACGGGCTGCATATAAAAGGCTTTGACAGCGGTGGGGTAGTGATACACAAACACCGGACGGTCAAAACGTTCCGCAACAGCAGTTTCATGCGGACTGCCGAAATCCGTGCCCCACTCCATATGCAGCAGTTGTTTTTGTTCGGGGTCAGTGGCTTCAGCCTCTAATTGCTTCAGCATCTCCACCGCGTCATCATAGGCGATGCGTGGGAAGGGCGCTTTGACATTTTGCAGTTTGGTCGTGTCGCGTTCGATCAGGGCCAGTTCCAATTTGCGGGTTTCGAGGACGGTCTGCACGATATAGCTGACAAATTCCTCCTCCATCGCCATTAAATCTTCCAGCGAGAAATAGGCCATTTCCGGCTCGACCATCCAAAATTCAATCAAATGGCGGCGGGTCTTGGATTTCTCGGCGCGGAAGGTTGGCCCAAATGCATACACCTTGCCAAACGACATCATATTAGCTTCGTTATAAAGTTGACCCGTTTGGGCGAGATAGGCAGGCGTCCCAAAATAGTCCAATTCAAACAGGTCGGTTGAATTTTCCCCGGCATTGCTGGACAAAATGGGGGTATCTATCAACGTATACCCATGATTATCCAGCCAATCCCGGATTGCCTTGATGACGGTGGCGCGGATTCGCAAAATGGCCCATTGGCGGGAGGAGCGTACCCACAAATGGCGATTGTCCATCAAAAATTCAACACCGTGTTCCTTCGGCGTGATCGGATAGTCCTCAGCCATCTGCACGATTTCAAGATTTTTGATACCGATTTCGTATCCGCCGGGGAAACCGGGGGCGCGTTCATCCTTGCGGACGATCCCGGTCACGATCAGCGAAGATTCTTGGGGGATACGTTTGGCGATGTCAAAGACTTCTTCCGATAAATCGGCTTGGAAGGCCACACATTGAATCAAGCCGCTGCCATCGCGTACTTTCAAGAATAAGAGCTTGCCTTTGCCTGTTTTGTTATACAGCCAGCCTTTAAGGGTCACTTCCTGCCCTTCATAGCCAGCAATGTTTTCGATTAGAACAGTCACGTCAAAAAATCCTTTGTAGACTGGGTAAATGATGGTATTCTAACTTTCCGCCGTAAGAGGGTCAAGTTTTATCATTTACCCCACAACGGTTTTATGTCGGCTAACCTGCATTTCAAGTTAAAGTCTCACCAGCTTGCCGCTGCATAGATTTCGTGCAAAAATCGGCTCGGATAGGTCGCCAGCAGTCGGGTATGCTCAAAACCCATCTGTTTTGCCATCTTTTCCCATGTCGGATATGAAAAAGGATGCGGCACCCATGTGTTACCGGAATCAGTGTTGTATTCCACAATCAGGATACGCCCCTCTGGTTTCAGATACCCTTTGATTTGCTGCAAGACGGCCTCTTTGTGACGGTCAGCGACAAAATGCAGTGAATTCGCCATGACCACCCCATCCAGCGGCGGCAATTCCAACCCTTCAGTGAAATCGCCCTTAAGGTAATGCACCGTGTTTTTGGGAAAATGCGCCTGCATCGTTTTGGATTGCTCTTGGAGCGACCCCCGATCTTTATCTACCGAATAAATCTCGCCCGTTGGCCCGATCAACTCTGCCAAAGCAAGGGTAAATGCCCCTGTCCCCGACCCCAAATCGGCCCATACGCCGCCGACTTGTGGAATGCCATGTCGCAGCAAATCAATATGATTTTGATGGTTCATTTTTGGATGACCCTAGTCCGCTTGAAATCCGTTGGTTCGATGCGTTTTATCACAAAACGGCTTATTTTTAGACCCCCCGCAGCGACATAGCCATGCCTCGGTTCCCTGAAAAATCACTTCGCCATTCGCGTTTAAGATGCGAAAATTTCCCGCAATGCCAATCGGCCCATTCTGGTTGAGTGTAATGACCATTCGGGTTTCACCATCCGATAAATCTTTAATCGTGGTAGTTTCGGGCAGGCCGGGATCAGTGAACCCAGCCGCAATATGGCTGTTATCACAAAATGGCTTAAATTGGGATGCCCCACACCGACATAATGCCACCCGTGTCTCATTCAGAATGAGGCTACCATTACTGCTGACTACTTCGATATTGCCCCGCACATGCAGAGGCCCATTCGGTTCAATCGTGATGGTATGTTCTTGGGGAATGGCTTCGGGTGTGCCGCCATCCGTCCGTTGATAATGAAGTGCTCCGGTTGGGCATTGCTCAATCACCACTGCAAGCTCGTCGGCAGTCGCGTGTTGAGGCTGAATCCAAGGTCGGCTTTCTCGATTAAAAACTGTTGGAAGGCCATGTACACATTTTTCGGCATGGATACAGCGCTTTAGCTCATATTGTACGGTAATGCCTTGTCCCTGATATTCATGAATTTTAGCCACTTGATTTCCTCGCCATAAATTACTATCGTTTATTGCAGAGTTGACGCACGGGAAAAAGTATATCTTACAGGTTGCCAAAATCGGGATGGATGAGCAAACCAAATCACAATTACAGCGGGCCTATGCTTTAATTAAGGCGGGAAATCGGGCCGAGGCGCTGAAACTGATAGACCCCCTGCTTAAAAGCGAACCAGATAATGAAATGGCATGGTGGTTAGCCGCCAATACCGTCACCAACCCCCGCCATGTTGAATACGCTCTGAATCAGGTGCTGCGTATTAACCCCAATCACGGTGGGGCCAAAGCCAAACTCGCCGAATTGATTTTCGAGGTTGCCCCTGTTCCACCGCCTTTTGCCGCGCCGGTTCTTGAACCTCCTAAAACGACAAACTGGATGCCGTCGCAGTCCCCCGCGGTCAAGCAAACTCAATCATCGCATTGGCTGACGGGGGTCTTGGTTGTGGTTGCGGTAGGCCTCTTGATGGGCGTCATTGCAGCGGTCATTATTGTGTTGGGCAAGGATGATAAACCGGCTTCGCCTACCCAGTCCGCTTTTAACGCCAATCCAACACCTAATGCGTCGGTAGATAATTCAGGGGCAGTTCCAACCCGACCAAGTGTCGAGGGTCGTGACGAACTCCCGCCAACATGGACGCCGAATCCCACCATTCCAACTGCCACCTTGCCGCCCTATTACACCAGCACCCCCCGCCCAACCGATACGCCGTTCTCCACGTCGCGCCCCATCATGACGATAGACCCGGTGAATTTTGGCGATACCTATTGGCTCGGCAATGGCGACGGCACGACAATGGAATTGTACTATGCTAATGGCCGTTACTGGCGGTTCTATGAATTCCCGGTCACGATTTATTTTGAAAGCGAAGGCACTGATCTGATATGGGACTATGCGGTGAAAAATGCGATTGCCGAACTCAATCAGGTCATTGAGATTGAGCGAACCGACGACGAGCGGCAGGCCGATATTGTACTAAAAATTGTTGATGCGATTCAGCTAGCCAAAGAGTGTGAAGTCAGTGATATTTTTGTCGTGGCGGGGTGTGCCACCTTCCGTACATGGGGTGGCAGTGCCCGGCCCGATTTTAGGGGGTTCGCCTTTGTCTCCACCGCCGCCTTTTATCCGGTTGCGGCGACTCTTCATGAGCTTGTCCATGCGCTAGGGGTCGTCGTCCACAGCCCTGACCCCGACGACATTATGTATTTTCAGGAAACCCCCAATACATCACTTTCCATTCGTGACATCAATACCTTGCGGCGTTTATATGGCTCCCCCTCATTTGGCGATTAAATGAAAAGAGGGGCACTCATTACCCCTCTCCCAAATTCCATAGTTTCTGCGCTGTGGCTTATTCGTTCCAATAGAGCATCAAGGCGTTCGATACCCGTCGTTCGCCATCATAGCCAAAATCATTCACGAAGCCGCGATCAACCCACAAACTAGATGAGCCACCGCCGTCAAATTCCATTGCGGATTGTGCGCCATAACGAATCATCAAATCGGCCAATTCCTCTTGGGTAATCCCTGCGCCGAGTTCATACCCTTCAACCATCACTAGAATCAAGGTTTTGGTATCGCGGTTATAACCCACTGCCGAGCGTGGAATATGCACGTCAAAATAATGTGCCTCGCGGAATCGGTCATCAAATTCTTCACAGACCCGTCGTGCCTCGGAGACATTGGGGTCACAATCTTGCCGGAAGCGTCCATTATTCACAAAAATCGGCCCACCACTGATGGCATTTTCATAATTACGCCAATCGGGGTGGGTTTCCAAATTGACTTGGAGCGTGTCCCCGATTTCGACATTTTCTTTCAGCCATTTGCCCGCGTCAGTGAATGTCCCAGCCCGCAACACATAATGGCCTTCGGGGATTTCCATAAAGCGGTCAACCACAATATCCAATACTTCAAATTCGGGACTGAGCAGCACACGGGTGCCATCATATCCCCATTTGACAAGCAGCCGACGCATGTGGTCGGTGTAGATGCACAGCCACGCCGGGTCGCAGGGTAGATTGGCGAGTTGCAGCGGGATAACGCTGCCTGTCTCGGCAATCACCGTCGCAGGCCATGTCCACGATTCAGTGAAGTAGCCGATATAGACATTGTGGTTTTCGGTGATGGCGAAGGTAGCCCGATGTTTGGGGGCAATGACCAGTTCCCCGTCAATCACCGTCAGGCCTTGTGGCATATAGTTTCCACCATAAAAATCGCCATTGATGGCAACAAAAGCCCCCGCCTCCTGAACCATATCCGAAACGAGTGTCGCTGTTGAATCTGGCACTGCACCGAGGTGTACCCCCACATCCACATGTGGATTATTCAGATCGGCAATCAAGACGTGCGCTTGTAAGGTGTTTTTTTCGTCCACCTCATGCTCATAACGCACATACAGCATTCCGTCATTCAACTTAAATATTTGATCTTCGTCAGTGAAATCAATGTCCTGTGCGAATTCGGGCAGTTCGACATCTTCCGGCGCGGCGGGGGCAGATTCAATATTTAGATTCTCACCTGTGTCAGGTAGATGGGTGCAGTTCCCATACAGATTCACATTTTCCCACCACACCCAACCAATAAGATTTATCGGGTCGCCTGCCTCAACTTGAAGCCATTCACCGTCATCATCTTGACCCAAAACACGCATCTTAAAGCCTGACACGGCAACTTTCTCGATGCCATAATTCGTGCTGGGGCCAATGCGCAAATTGGCGGCACCATTCCATTTCACCTCTGCAAAACAAACTTGGCTGGCGGTGCGATTGGCGGCATGGGCGATGGGACGGGAGGGGGGATTAACCTGCCAGATGCCTCCAAGCAAAATTCCCAAAAATGCAAGCAAAGTGACCGAACGAAGATAGGTTGTACGCGACAAAACAACGACTCCTCTAAATCTTCCTATTAATGCTAGAGTATTCATAAGAATGTTAAAATCGGGGACATTGTAGCAGGTTCGTAGAAATAAAAAAACCGCCACAAAAAATGGCGGCTAATTTTAAGTAGCGGGGGCAGGACTCGAACCTGCGACCTCCGGGTTATGCTTACCACTACAGTTTTCACTGCCCATGATAGTTTGTGGTCTGGACTATCTCTTCACCATTCAGCTTTTGATGGCTGTTTAGGTGCCTACCATTTAGTCTCTACACCTTCCCCAAAGTTTTTTGCTTTGAGGCTTGGCTCGGGATTACCCCGCAAGCGGCTTCCCCGAATTTGATAGGAGTTCACACATCAGTTTCCCAATGTGCAGCCCATACAGTGTTAGGCTCAAAGACTTCAAAATAGCGTGCGGATAATTTTGAAATCTGCCAGCATATTTGCTGACTTGCCCAAACCTGTAACTTAAGCCCGACGAGCTACCACTGCTCTACCCCGCATCGTTGGTGATAGGAGAATATCAGTTAAAATAGGGGGCGTCAAGGTTGAATTAATGAACCCACCCCAATTTCTTTATTTTTATGCAAAAATGATGTCGAGTACCTGATGATCCAACCTACTCCCTCCGCCCTTGCTGGCCTGCGTATCCTCGATTTCACCCGTGTCTTGGCCGGGCCATCCTGTACCATGCTCCTCGCCGATTTTGGTGCGGAGGTCATCAAAATTGAACATCCCCAACGCGGTGACGATACCCGTGAATGGGGGCCTCCATGGTTGGAGGTGGGGGACGAACAACTGAGTGCCTATTATTTGAGCGTTAATCGCAACAAACGCAGTGTTTCCCTCAACCTAAAAACACCGGAAGGCATCGCGCTGGCGAAACAATTGGCCCTGAAATGCGATGTGCTGATCGAAAATTTCAAAGTGGGGCAGATGGCAACTTACGGCCTCGCTTATGAGCAGTTACAGCCTGAACACCCCGGTCTCATCTATTGCAGCATCACAGGTTATGGGCAGACTGGCCCGTATGCCTCCCGCCCCGGCTACGATTATGTTATTCAGGCACAAAGTGGCTTAATGGCAATTACCGGACCAACCGATGGGCCACCCTATAAAGTGGGGGTTGCCATTTCGGATGTCATTGCCGGATTATATGCCGCCAACGCCATTCAAGCCGCCTTGTATTATCGCCATCAAACTGGACGAGGGCAGCACGTGGATATTGCCCTTCTGGATACTCAACTTGCGGCGCTGGTCAATGTCGCCAGCAATTATTTTGTATCGGGCCAAAATCCGCCACGTTATGGCAATGGGCATCCCAACATTGTGCCCTATCAAACCTTCGAGGCCGCCGACAGGCCTTTTATCTTAGCGGTGGGGAATGATTCCCAATTTGCTGCGCTGTGCAAAATCATTGGTCAACCGGAGCTTGCCAGTGATGCACGATTTGTCACCAATTCAGCGAGGGTCAAACATCGGACAGAGTTGATTGCGCTGCTGCAAGCGGTTTTTATACAACAATCTGCGGATGCGTGGACAGCAGCTTTGCTCAACGCGGGGATTCCCTCCGGCCCCATTAATCAAATCGCCGACGCCTTTGGCGATCCCCATGTCCAATCACGCCAACTGGTGCAACCCGTTACATTTGAAAACGGAACAACGGTGGAGATGGCAGGGTCGCCAATCAAACTTTCGGAGACCTCGCCAACGATTCGACATGCCCCGCCATTTTTGGGGCAGGATACCGCCGCCGTACTCATGGATTGGTTGGGGCTTGAGCCGGCGGAAATCGCCGATTATCAACGGCGTGGGGTGATTTGATTGGGCCTATTCTCGGTCATCACTTCTATATTTGCCCTTGATAACACCTTCCAAAATGTCGCGGTGATGGCGTACTATGCTGTCGGGGACGGAACGGATAAAGAAGTCCAGCGCAACGATGAATACCCCCACATCATCCGTAACGCCTAACGCGGGGATGACGTCTGGCAAGAGGTCAATGGGCGACAGCACATAGAGTACCGCCAGTAGTGGGATAATCTTGGTTGACGCATTCACGTTGCGATCCCAAAACAATCGCCACGCCAGTCGTAGATTTTCTAGCATTGATCCTACATACTCCTTCATGCCCCTTTTTTTGACGTTCTTCAATTATAATTACGAGGCAGTCGGGCCATAAGTTGCACGACAAGGTGAGGAATGGCGCGTCAGAGAGGCGTAATTCAATCGTGGGCAAATAAGCCTACAATTACCTTTCGTTTCCCCCTAAAATGAAATTTTGAGAGGACTGCATGGTCAAAAACTTTTGGCGTTTCATCACACCCTTACTTTTACTGGCATTGCTGGGGATGGTTTTATTGACTCCCCATGCCAATATGTCCGTTCGCGCCCAAGATGGCTCAACCCCAACGCCCATCCCGAATGCTGACGAACCACCCATATCGGCTGATATTGATGACGCCACAACGACCATTCTGAATACGTTGGAAGGGGATGTATCGTTGCTCCGTGAACTCAATCAGACCACGTCCATAGATCGGCGTTTGGTTCACCCAACGGAGTTGATCAATTTTGCGTTGGCAGAAGCAGATTACACCGATGAACAGGCTCAGAATGATGCCCGTTTCTATGGGGCGCTCGGTTTTATGCCTGAAGATACTGACCTCGCTGAACTAACCCACAACCTCATGACCGAGCAACTCACGGGCTATTTTGACCCCACCCGCAACCTCATGTTTATCCCCAATTGGGGTGGATTGAATGCCATCTATGGGGCGATTTATGCCCATGAATATGCCCAAGCGCTGATTTATCAGAATTTTGATGTTGCCAATCTTCTTGATACAACTGACCCCGATCAGGCATTGGCGGCACTGGCTTTATTCGAAGGCGATGCCCAACTGACCACTGCTTTTTATACCGGGGTGGTGTTGCAGCGTAATCCGGCTATCGCCAATGACCTCTTGACCCAAACGACTTTGAACAACCCGGCTGTTTATAACAACATGCCCTCGATTTTGCGGGCCGAACTTTTTTTTCCCTATACCGCAGGCACAGAGTTTGTGCGGGTACTTTATAACCAAGTACAGGACTGGTCATTGGTCAATCAAGCCTATGCCCTGCCACCGGTCAGCACCGAACAAATTTTGCATCCAGAGCAATATACTCAGAACGACCAACCTAAGGCCGTGTCGGTCAAGCCACTAGACGAATTTTTCGATTCGCAGGATGTAGCGGGCGATTGGGAACTCTTGCGTGACCAGACGTTGGGTGAATTCTACTTGCGTGAACACCTTGATCTTTTTGTAGATGCCCCTGTTGCCGTCTCTACCGCTGCCGGATGGGGTGGCGACCATTTTTTGCTGTATGGTGAGGACAACAGCCCGACGACTATTCTGGTATTACATTTGACATGGGATACCGAACAGGACGCCAGTGAATTTTATACGATCTATGGCGCGGCCTTAGCGGTATGGTTTGAGGTTGGCGGCGTGACCCTCAGTGACTCCTTAAGTTGTTGGGAACGCCCCTCGCGTACCGCCTGCCAATTGATTGAGGGCAGTGATATATGGGTCGTCATTGCACCCACCTCTGACCTTGCGAACCAGATTATGGACTATGAATTAGAAGGCGCACTGCCTTAAAGGGTATTGATTTAACGTCATATGGCTTATCCACAATCTCGCCGATCTACTCCATTACCCGATCGTCAACCGCAGCGACGGCCTAATCGCATTCAACAGGCCATCGTGCAGGCATGGCGGCGCACCTTTACACGTGGGGATATGCTGACCCTATTTTTGGTGAATGCGCTCTTGTGGATGCCTGCCTTTGCCTTAAATACAGCCGATTGGGCCGATGGTCTTGGCACACTTTACCCTGTCATCACCATCAGTGTCCTATTGAGTTTTCTGCTGGCCCGTAGCTACTATTCTGAACTGCTGGCACTGGTTTTGAGTGGTATCTATGGTTTTGCCACCATCACGATTGTCTACACCTTGTCGCTCCCCGGCCCATTTACCATTCAGGGACGTTTGGAGGAACTGGGTGATCGCTTGTCACGTTGGGGAGAGACGGTCAGCAACAACGGGGTCGGCACGGATAATCTGGTCTTTGTTATTTTTCTGGCCGTGCTGTTTTGGTTTTTGGCGCATAATGCCATCTGGCAGTTGATTCGACTCAATCGGGTCTGGTTGGCGATTTTGCCGCCGGGGTTCGTGCTGATTACGATCATTATGTCCTATTCGGGCAACGCTCGGCTCGAACTATTTCTGCTGGGTTTTTTGCTGTGTGCCCTACCGCTGACCATTCAAGTCAATATCGAAGCGCGGGAATATCAGTGGTATCGCCTGCGTGTCAAGTATCCCCGCAATCTCCGTACCAACTTTTTGCGCTTAGGCATGGCAATGACCATCATAGCCGTCCTGTTTGGACTGGCCCTGCCCATCCAAGATGGCGACGGCTATTGGGACGAAATCAAGGAGTTTTTGGGCAACGACCCATTGGCGAAAATTAACGACCTCTTTGCACGCTTGTTTTCCTCACTCGAAGGGCCGGGTATTGCCACTGCCGATTATTACGGTGGAGATCGGCTTGACCTGACTGGCCCCGTGCAGTTAAGTGACAGGGAAGTCATGCGAATCGCCGTTGAGGGCAATACCAGTGATTTGCGGCTCTATTGGCGCTCAACCGTTTTTGACACCTATCAAAATGGCACATGGACACATAATCGTTCGGTGCGGGCCTATAAAGACAGCCCCGGCATGAGCTTTAACCTCGGTGATTATGCGGGTCGGCGTGACCTTGTCCAAAATGTCGAAATGTTTATCAGCGCCTCATCCCTGATTTATGCTGCCCCTCAACCACGTGAGATGGGCTTAGGGGTAGATGCAGAACTCAACTGTGTCCCCGAAGGCGGCCCGGAATGTGTACGGCGCAATCAAGAGGTAGACGTGGCGATTATCCGCGCCCGTGATCCTCTGCGTGAAGGCGATGATTACACCGTAACCTCGTCCATCAGTGTCGCCTCGGCTGATGAATTACGGCCCGCTGGCAACGTTTATCCTGAATGGATTACCCGTACCTATTTACAGGGGGGTGGTTCAATTTCTGGCGAATTACGCAGCCTAACCGAACAAATTATTTCGCAAAGCGGGGCTGTCACGCCCTATGACAAAGCCAAAGCCGTTGAACAATGGCTGCGGGCCAATATCTTGTATAACGAGAAAATCCCGACACCGCCCAGTAATGTTGACCCGATTGACTGGTTTATCTTCGATATCCGCGAGGGATATTGCAATTATTACTCCTCAGCAATGGTGATGATGTTGCGTTCACAGGGCATTCCGTCGCGTATGGCGGCTGGTTTTGCCGAGGGGACGTACAGTCCCAACGATGGCAGTTATCTGGTGCGTGAAAACGATGCCCATACGTGGGTGGAGGTCTTTTTCCCCGGCTTTGGTTGGGTCGAATTTGAACCCACTGCCGACGAACTGCCGCTAAATCGTCCCGGTGATGTCAGCTTTAACAGCACCTTCCCGACGATTACCCCCATGCCCACCAGCACCCCAACGTCGCTGCCAACCAATACGCTGCCTCCGCCTCAGCAAAATTCACCCACGCCCTCACCCACGCCGACCCAATCACCGACCCTACCGCCGAATGTGACACCTACCGTCACCCCGACCTTGACCCCGACGCCAACGTTTACGCCAACCTTGACCCCGACGGCGACCCCCATCCCCCCAGAGCCACAGGCCACAAGCCTTGAGACCGACAGTGGGGGTGGATTCTGGCGTGTGGTCCTGACCATTTTGGGGATCATTTTGGCGACCTTGCTATTGATCGTGCTGATGGTTGTCTTCATCATTTGGTGGGTGGAACATCGCGGCTTGGGTGGCTTAAATCCGGTGCAAAAAGCCTATGCGCGTTTAGGCATTTATGGCAACTGGCTTGGGGTTGGGGTACACAATCGTATGACTCCCGAAGAACGCCGTCAGGTCTTTGTGGACGAAGTGCCAGAAGGTCAGCACCCCATCACCGACATTACCCATCTTTACATTCATGACCGTTTTGCGCCACCCGCTGCCGACCACGATGCCCAGCGTGAGGCCGAACATGTTGCCAGCATCGCATGGACAAAGGCCCGTGTGGCGTTTATCCGCGAAAAACTGCATCGTTGGTTACGCCGCAGCTAACACCCATGAATTTCCCGTGAAATTTCTATTGTGTCCGTTTGGCAAATCGCCAGAAGTTCGGTAGATTTAAGACAGACACAATAGAAAATTTATGTTAAACTAATTCTACGACGATTGTTCATCTCGATCTATTGCGATAGGGTACTCAAGCTGGGGAGTTCTGACCTAATGCCAGCGCGTATTTTGTACATCGAAGACAATTTTGAAAATCGGTTGTTGGTGGGTCGGATTCTCTTGGCAGAAGGCTATGAATTTGAGGAGGCCGATAATGCAGAGTTGGGGATTCAATTGGCCTTAAAAAATCCACCAGATTTAATCTTGATGGATATTAGTATGCCGAATATCAACGGCTTGACCGCCACCCGCATGATCCGTGAAAGTTCGGCCCTACAGCGGATTCCGGTAGTGGCCCTAACAGCCAATGCCATGCAGTCTGACTTGGACATAACACTTGAGGCTGGCTGTGATGGCTATATAATTAAACCAATAGATATTGACCGCTTTTCAGACCAGATTCTTCACTATTTGAGGAGCCGAAAAAGCGTATGACCGATGCGAGACACCGCACTTCAGTTGACCCCGGCGAAGCGCATGTGCTGGTGGTAGAAGATAATGTGCCGAATTTTGTGTTGATCGCCCGTATGTTGGCTTTTATGGGAGTCCAACGCTGCGAGTGGAAGACATCTGGGTGGCAGGTCGTTCAGTTTGCCGATACGCTGCCCCGCATTGATCTTATTTTGATGGACATTCGACTCCCCTATGAAGATGGCTACCAAGCGCTGCAAAAGGTTCGTGCTCATGAACGCCTGCGTGATACCGTCGTCGTTGCCGTAACCGCCGAGGCGAATGAAGAACAAATGCGCAAGGCCAAAGAAGCCGGTTTTGATGGCTTTTTGGGTAAACCACTAGACCCTGACCGTTTCCCGTATCAGATTGAACGTCTGTTACAAGGGGAACAGGTATGGGAATGGAAATAAAGTGTTATTGCTAGAATCCTTTAAATACTTTTCCTCATCCTATTAGACAGCCTATTGAGGAGAACTCAGTCGGTTTGAAACGGTGAAACTCGTATGCAAGATGCGCTGGCTTATTTGGCTTCTCTTAGAACCATTATCCGCGATTTACCTTCCCAAGCAGCGCAGGTGAGCAGTCTGGAACAGTTTATCGAAACTGCTTTCCGGGCTGCTGAAGCTGAATGGCTTTCCTTCACTAGCCACCGTTTGATTTCTCAAACATCCTCGGTATTTTCTGCCACTCGCTCTGTTCGCTCCAATGGTGAAATTTGGTCTTTGCCCATTGGTAGCTATGTCCTAGAACTAACCCTCTCTGGACAGCATCCAGAATCGTTTTGGGAAGCAGGCCAACTATGGGCACAAATCGTGACCCAACAGTGGCAGCTTCAACAAACCATTACCAGCCAGACACATACGGATTCGTTTTTGAGCGAACGCCTTGAACTCTATGAAGGGCTTTCTCAGGTAGCCCAACGAGTGAGCGCCGAACTTGCCAGTGAAGCGGTGTTGGTGGCAGCCTGTCAAAGTATTGTCGAGGCGCTTCAGGGGATTGACCATGTGGGCATTGTGATTAACGATCATGCCCCAGACTATGGCACCGTTTTGGCGGAATATCCTATTACTGGCGCGATTGGACAAAAAATTCAATTAGCGGGCTATGTGGTCTATGAAAAACAAAAAGAAACCCTTGCCCCGTTTGTCATTGACAGTGTGGCGGAGGCGGTTGAGGAATTGGGGCCGAACCGCGAGACTCTGATGGCCTTTGGTATCAAGTCCGTCATGATTTTGCCACTGTTCGTCCAAAATCAATTTTTAGGTTCATTGGGGTTGGACGCACTGACCCAAGTCCATCATTTCACGGCAGCCGAGATCGAGATTTTGACCGCGATTGCAGCCCAAATTGCCGTCAGCATCCAAAATGCTCAATTATTTGAAGAAGCGCAGCGTAACGCCCGCTATCAATCTTTTATCAATTCCATCACGGCCAAATTTCAGGGGATTTCTGATGTCGAAACTATTTTAAGTACATCATTGGCTGAATTAAGCCGTATTTTGGGGGCTGACCGGGGATATATTCGGATTGTGCCATCAGTGACCGATGAGTCCCTAGAGCAGTCTTCGCCCGTCCACATGCCAGCCAATGATGATGAATGGGTAGAAATGTAATGCGCATAAATTTTATCTCCAACCTATTCCAAGTCCGATACCCCTACACATCCCCTGACGACCTGCGTCGTGCCCGCACGATCTTGCTGCTGAGTGTAGTAATCGCTATTTTGCTTACCGCCACCATTTTGGTTTTGGCCGTCCAAGACCTTGCGGGTAGTGCAGTCATCCCAACCGGCTATACTTTGCTGTTACTGCCCGTTACGGCTGTGATGGTTGGCATCGGGTGGTTGGTGCAGATTGGTCGCTTGTCCACTGCGGCTTACGCCATGACGCTGGCGATTGCCATCACCTATTTTACGACTTTTGTGCTTGATTATCGTGCCGACAGTATCATGATTTTGCTGTTTATTGTACCTATCCTCACCGCGAGCCTGTTGATTGGTCTCCGGGGTCTGGTGCTGTCAATGTTGTTTTTTGCTGGTGTGGCGATTACCACCTTGGCCTTTCAGACCAGTTCAAATTCATTTGAATCACCGATTCCCTCACGTGAATTAGCGGGCAATATCGCCACTGTTTTTTATCCCTCGCTGATACTTGCCGCAGTGCTAATCTATCAGTTTCTCGACTATATTGCCCAATTCGTGAAGCGTTATGATGACGTTCAACAGTCCATTATCGGCTTGGCAAAGGTTAGTGCGGAGCTAAATGAAAAACGCTTAGTCTCGCAATCCCTCCAAGCCGTTGCCGATCTCATGCGCGTCGAATTAAAAGTTGACCATGTGCTGATCTATCGTTTGCAGGGCGAAACACCTCGCCTTGTGCTGATTGCCGCGACTGGCCTCAGTGGTCAGCGGTTGCTACGGGAGGCCTATCGTATTGACCTTGATAACCCCAGCGGCCCTGCCCAAGCCTATCGGCGCAAATCGGCGGTGAATCTTAGCCGAAATGTGTCCGTACCCCAGCGCGAGGCATTTTTGCCCTCCACCAACAGTGAATTGGCTTTCCCACTTTTGACCAGCGACGGTCAATGTATCGGGGTGCTGGATTTACAGCTTTCAAGTAATGTCATTCCGACACATGGGGAGGTCGAACTTTATCAAGCGGCGGCCTATCAACTGGCGACGGCCCTCCAACGTGAAACATTGGGGACAGATTTTGAGCAACTTCGCCAAGAAATGGATGCGGTCAATGTCTCATCACGGCGCTATCAGGCCGAAGTCAGCCGCATGAGCCAAGAAAATGTCGGGATAGCGTGGGGGTCGTACCTCTCTCAAAGTGGACGCCTCACCGCTTTTCAGTGGGATAAAGGCACATTACGGCGTTGGCAACCTGCAACTACCACCCTGCCGGATGCTCCTCGGCTAGATCAGACCGACGATGGGCAACGTATGATGATCCCGCTGATGGTGGGTTCTCAACCAATTGGGGAAGTTATTTTTGAAAACAATGGCGAGGGGTGGTCAAACCAAACCGTTGAATTTGTCAAAGAGGTGACCAACCGTTTGGCACTGGCCCTCGAAAATATTCGCTTATTTGATGAAGTTCAGCGGGTGGCGGTGCGTGAACAGCTTGTGAGTCAGGTCGCGGCAGAATTGCAGGATGCGCGTAATCTGGCCCGTTTGGTGAACGTGACCTCACAAGTGTTTAATCGTTCGCTCGGTACTGACCAAACACTTGTCCGACTGGGTGTACCCACCGAGGTTGAAGCCCCACCCGGTGTTGAAGTAGAGGTGAATTAACGTGGAACGCAATTTACCCCGTCCTTTTGATTGGCCTCTGCGGGCAAAATTTGGCCTCGGTTTCCTGCTGACCATTTTGATTCCCTTGATTATTATTGGCATTATTGCCCTAACATTGCGCTTTCAGGCCCAGACCAACCAAGCAGAAGACACTGTTGAAATTGTTACTGATGTTAAAGCCAAAACATTTGTACAGCAGCTTGATGACCTAGCGACGGCTTCTACCCGTGAAGTAACACAGCCATTCGATATTGAACTCTATCAAGCGGCCCTCGACATCAACGGTACCAACCCCTCCGCCATTCAACAGGCGAACCAAACCCTTGACCGTATTTGGTCAAGCAACTTGTCGCTTGTGCGTATTCGTCTGATGCACCCCAGTCTGATTACCGTTGCACAGGCGGGCCAAGCCAATATCGAGGTCAATCAGAAGTCATTAGAAATTATCAGCCGCAAGATCACCGATACGGCCATCGGCTCAATTTATCCCGGCCCATTTAATGAACCCCTGCTTGATGTTATCGTGCCGATTCAGGTAGACAATCAGCAGATTGGCTATGTGGTGCTGACCCAAAATCTCGACAGTGAAGCGACGGACAATCTACCGAATATCTTGCGCGGCTTTGGCGAACAACCCGACCTCCAAAATATGCCCGACGCTAACCTGTTCTTGTTGGATGAGAATGGGCAGTTGCTCGTAACCAGCGAGCGCGGAGTTTTGGTTTTCCAGAATTACCGTCGGCATCCGGCTTTGTCCGACAACAGTACCCGGCTTGACCCCCAACGTTATGAAAGCCCCTTGCTGCGGGCGGATGTGATCGGTACGTATCAGCGCGTGGAGGGTACATCGTGGATTCTGGTTACGGAAATGCGTTTTTCCGAAGTGGTCAACCCACTCGTAAGCACTTATATTCCTTTGGTGGTGGGCGGGGCGATTGTGCTGCTGCTTGTTCCAAGTGCCGTGTGGTTACTGTTGACTTATCAACAAATTGTCCCGCCGTTGTCGCGCCTAAACCGCATGATGGTCGAATTTGCCCTAAGCGAACGCGACCCTGATTTTTCGACTCTCAAACGTTCGGATGAAATTGGGCAGGTGCATAATTCGTTTGTAGACCTGACTGCTGTCTTTCAAAACAGCGTCGCCGATGCCGAAGCTCGTCAAGCCCGGCTATCCAAGCAAGTCGGCCTCTTTACGGATACGGCTGGTTTGCTGCGAACCGTCTCCGAAGCGAATGTTTTGCTCGAAGAATTTGTGCGCTCGGTGCGCCAACATTATCCTAATGTAGATTATGCCCAAGTATTTCTAATAGACGAGGCTACCAACAGTGCGGTCATGCGGGTTGGCACGGGTGAGCAAGGCCGCCGTCTATTTGTACAGGGTTATCGTGTTGCACTAGATAATCAGACTCCCATCGGCCATGCCGCCATGTTGGGTCGTCCGGTTTTGGTAGTGGATTATGAAAAGGCACCCATCTATACCAAGCATGAGATTTTTAGACATACCCGCACTGAACTGGCTGTGCCCATGTTTGCACGCGACCAACTCATCGGTATTTTAGATATGCACAGCGTTTCGCCAGAGGCATTTTCTGAACGTGACTTTACTTTCTTTTTGGCGCTGACCACCGAACTCGCTACTGGCTTATTTGGCCTGTTAGTCGGCGAGGTATCCTTAAATGGCGCAAATGGCGATGTTCAAAGTCCACAGGTGGCGCATGAAGGGTGGCAGGCATATTTCACGCAGCATCACGACCTTGCCTACAGCACCGGGGGACAACCCGCTTCATTAAAAGATTGGACGTTTTTGCAAAAGCAGGCCATCCAACGCCGTAAACCGGTGACAGCCAAAATAACCGAAAATCAAATCGCTTTCGCCTTGCCAGTTGTTTTGCGTGGTGAGGTCATCGGCGCGATTGAATGTACCGTTGAAGCAGGCCAATTTAATCAAGGGATGCTGCAAACGGCAGAAGAATTGGTGGAGCGGTTTGCAATTGCGGCGGAAAATGCGCGGTTGTTTGAACAAAGCCAGCAGTTAATTGAGCGCGAACGGCTGCTCAATGAGATTTCGCAAAAACTGAGCATTCAAACCGATTTTCGACAGATTTTGCAGGTGGCGGTCAAGGAGTTGGGCCTTGCACTCGGTACGCCAGAAACCACCATTTCGTTAAACATTGACCCATTGACCTCCCAATAAAACGCACCTGAGGCGTTTAAGAGGCTTTTATGCAAGACCGAAAAATACAGCCACATTCTAGTTCTGGGCCATTTCGTTGGTTCATTAACCGCCCCTTCCGCACACAACTGCTGATGATTATTGCGGCATTTGTGGTGATGTCTTTCTTAGTATTGATTGCTGTCACTACCCAGATCAATAACGTCGTGCGTAACAATGTCAACGACGACCTAAGCGAACATGCGGATGAAAACGGCGAGCAGTTGAGCGTCCCGTTTGAAATCGTAGCCGCCGACTTTGATAACCTTGCTACCAATTATATTACCCCCAGCCTTGTGGATGTGCTTGACCGCCGCAGCACCAGTGGCGAGGTAGATAATCTCGCACGCGAATCGGTCACGCGGAGATTTGACGAACTACTCATCGGGCGGCCCCTCTATCACGCGATTCGATTGGTCGGTACTAGTGGGCGTGAATTGGTGGCTGTCGAGCGTTCTGGGCGGACGGGCAACATCGAGATTGTGTCAATCTCCGATCTCAGAAATCGCCGCAGCGAAGAATTTGTTCAGTCGGGTCTGCAATTGCGCCGCATGGGACAGTTCTGGATTTCGGATGTGGTGCTGGTGCGGGATGCCACTGGCCGCCCAACAGAACCCTTCCAGCAAATTATGACGCTGACCACACCCATCCTTGACGAAACGAATAATGTAATTGCGCTGCTTGCCATAGATATGGATATAGATTGGCTTGTGCGGGGCATTACAGAACGTGAAAGTAGCGATGAAATTATTCACGTAGTAGATGAGGATGGTTATTATATTGCCGCACCGGAAGCGGATTTGCTCTATGGTCGCTCGACCTCCGATGGTGAACAATTAACGGGTTCACTGGCAAATACGCTGCTAACCGACCTCCCCCAAGAAGCCATTGAGTATCGCCAAAACAACACTGATTATTTGGCAGCCACTTCGATTACACGGCCCTTGTCCAGCTTATCGGATACGACCAGCCAGCCAGTATGGACGGTGATCGTGTCTATGGAAGCCAGTGAAGTTGCTGGCCCAACTCGCTTGGCTCTGGGGACGTTCGTGGCCTTATTTCTCGGCTTGCTCGGTATCACAGGTATTTTGTTGTGGTATGAGACCACTCAGATTTCGCGCCGTTTTGAAACCATTGGGGATGGCTTGGCGCGGGTCAATCGTGGTGATTTAACTGTCCGCCTCCCCGCTGTCGAAACCAACGAGTTTGGTCGGGTTGCGACCTTGTTTAATAATGTTACCGAGCGCACCCAAACGTTGGTGGATGATTTGCAGGCAAGGGTGCAAGCGCGTATTCGTGACCTTGACCTTGTAGCGGAAATCAGCCGCGAAATTACCGGGTTGCGTGACCAAAGCCTCGTTTTGAATCGCACCATTAATCGCATTATCGAACAATTCGACTACTACCACTCCCAAGTTTTCTTAATGGATGATCTTGGTGAATATGCCGTCTTGGTCGCCAGCACAGGTGAGGCCGGACAGCGCCTTCTTGCCAAAAAACATAAACTGGCGGTTGGATCAAATTCCGTGATTGGCCGTGTGACCGCGTTGGGTGTCACGGTCATCGCAGGCGACACGACCTCCACCGAAGTCCCGTGGCAGCCGAATGTGGAATTGCCCAATACCCGGTCAGAGATGGCTTTGCCGCTCAAGGTTGAAGACCGGGTAATCGGTGCGTTGGATATTCAAAGTATCCGTCCCGAAGCCTATAGTCCGGAAGATATTGAAATCTTCCAAGTGTTGGCTGACCAATTGGCGATTGCGATCAACAATGCCCGCCTGATTGAAGAACTTGAACAGCGCGTAGATGAAGTTGCCTTGCTCAATCAGCGCTTAACCGAAAAAGCATGGGAAGAATTTGCCCGTATCCAACCCGACGATGTGCAGTTGGGTTATCAATATGACTTGATTGGTGTAAAGCCGATTCGACCGGATGCGCCAGAAAACGGTAATCTGCTGGCGCCTCCGCATGATGAACATTCTGTCTACAGCACTCAAATTTCAGTAGGTGGTAAACCAATTGGGCAAATCGAGACCAAAGCGCCCCAGCGTGCCCAGTTGAGCAAAGATGAACAGGCCTTGATTGATGCAGTTGCGGTACGTGTGGCCCTTGCGGTAGACAATGCCCGCTTGTTCCAGCAAACCCAGATGGCGCTTGGGGAATCGCAGCGTCTCTATGAAATGGCCCGTACCGTCAGCAGTGCCGCTGAACTCAATATTGAAGCCGTTTATGCCCTTATCACTGAGCAGTTAAGTTATTATGAAAATCTTGACAGCCTAGCGATTTTGTTGGCCGATCCTTTCCCATCGCATCTGGCCCCTAATGTTGTTGTTGCCCATCTGTGGTCGCGTATCGGCAGCATCTCCGCTTGGGAGGCTGGTCAGCGTGTACCCTTACTACAACAGGGCCTTTCGGCTCAATTCGAGCTTGCCCCCCGCAGCCCCATGCTTATTCATGCCCATGAATTGACCGATCTTGAGGGCAGCGACCAAATCTTGGGCTATCTGCTGAGGACGTTGAATGCCGAAACGCTCTATCTGATGCCGTTGGTGACAGGTGCAAAATGGTTTGGTGTCTTGGTATGCAGCAGTCAAGCGCCGCGTGCCTTTACCGAAAGTTACATGAGTTTTACCTCAGCCGTCGGTGACCAATTGGCAATCGCAGTTGAAAATCGCCGCTTGTTAGAAGAAGTGCAAAAAGAAGCGCGGCGGGCATTGGCATTGGCTGACGCGGGCCAGTTAGCGAGTCGTATCAGCACCGATTTTGAATCCGACGTAAACCGCCTGTTCCGGGCCGTGTCTGACCCCGGTGATTTTGATCGTTGGTGGTTTGGGGTTTTGGATACGGATGGGCAATCGCTCCGCCAGGTAGCTGCCTTTTCGCCGCAGGAATCGGGTGATGCACCCTTTATGCTTCAACGTATCAACCTGAAGCGCGACCGTAACGCCATCACCGAAGCCGTCCTGATTCGGCAGGTGGTCTTGGTCAATGAACGGGTTCATCCGACATTTGGCAAGCTCTCCGCCCAAGAACACATCGTGTATGGCAAACATCTAGCCGTGCCAGTCATGACCAGCAATGAAGTCGTCATCGGGGCACTCTTAATTGGGCGGCGTGCATCGCAGCACGATTTGGATGAACGCGATATGCAGTTGGCGACCACGCTTGCCAGTCAGCTTGCCATCGCCACCGAAAATCAACGTCTCTTTGCGGCGATTGAAAATCAACGCCAAACACTCCAATCTACCCTTGAAGCCATGCCCGCCGGGGTGCTCCTGTTAGCCCCACGTGGCAACAGCCTGCTCTCCAATCAACGCGCCGTTGACCTTTTTGGCGGTGGAGTTAATAAAGCCCTGTTTTCATCCAACACCTTCCCGATTTACAAACTGGGTACGGATGAGCTTTACCCCTCTGAAGAATTCCCCACTACCATCGCTTTGCGTGAAGGGGCGATTGTTAGTGCAGAAAACATCTCGGTGGAATACCCAGATGGTCGTCGGGTGGACTTGCTCGCAAACGTCGCGCCGATTCGTACTGAGGGCGGCGAGATTTCCTCAGTGGTAGCAGTCTTCCAAGAAATTACCGAACTGCGTGAACTTGAAAAAGCATTGCAAGACAGCCTAAGCGAAACCACTGCGCTGTATGAGGCTAATCGTCAAATTACCTCCGCCTCCAGCGTCAATGACCTCGCCAATGTGCTGGTCAATCAACTGCTGACCTTGATGCCCAATCAGGTCTATGTGGTTTTGCAGGAGGGTATGGATCGAGGGCCGCTGCAAACCCGTGTAGTGGCGGCATGGCCGGAAAGTTATGCAGGGGTTACTGATGTAGATTTGCTGGCGCTGCCACGTAATTTGTTGATGAGTGAAGAGCCGATTATTGTTTCCAACATTGATCAGAGTATCGGTTTTCTTGACCAAGCCCTTGAATTTAATCTGCGCTTGCAGGCCATTCAAAGTGGTATTCAGTCGTTTGCTTCGATTCCACTGCGGGCCAGAGGTCGCACCCTCGGCTGGTTCGCGGTGGTCTATTTCGATAAACATTCCTTTATGGCCGAAGATCGGCGTTTTATGACCGCCATCGCTGACCAGACAGCCCTCGCATTGGATAGTATTTTCCTATTCCAAAGTACCCAAGATGCCCTGCGTGCCGTTGCCAATCTCTATCGCAGCAGTCGCCGTATCGCCGAGGCGCGTGACCTCGAAGAAATGCTGGATACCATCCGCATTGAGCTATTGAATTTCAATCCTGATCGGGTAGATGTTTTGTTGCAACGCACGCAAGAAGACATTGCCTCGTTCTATTTTGGCTTGGAATGGAGTAAAGACCCCGTATTTGCCGACATACCCAGCCTGCCCCTTGTGCCCAAAACAGGCGAGCCAATTGGCGATTTCGACCCGATGACCCGTGATGAGTATTACATCCAGTCTATTGATGACGAATCCGAAGCGACGATGAATCAGGCTGTCCGTCAATTGCGGGCCATCCAAACCCCCTATCAGTCTATTCTAAGTGTACCGCTGTCTGTCGGGGGTCGTGTTGTGGGGCGTATTTCGATGGGCTTCCGCGAAGTTCACATTTTCACCCCGGATGAATATCAATTCATCACGACATTGGCCGATGCGGCAGCCTATTTGGTTGAAAATGACCTGTTGTTTAGGCAGACGCAGGAATCATTGGAAGAAACGGGCGTCCTCTATCAAGCCAGCCGTGCCATTGCCAACGCCGAAAGCCGTGATGAAATTGTGCAGGCCGTGATTGACTATGCCGCTGATGCGCTTGTAGACAAAGTATTTCTGCTTGGTTTGCGTTCGGAAGACTGGAACAGTGAAAATGCCGAACTTGAGATCGCTACGTCATGGGCACGCGACCAATTAGTGGACTTGCAGGGGTTACGGTTTACGCGCAACCAACTGCCCTTCTGGAATGACCTCGCAACCATCAGGATGAAGTGGGTGGATGATGTCTCCCGTGATCCCGCGATCTCAACCGATGCCCGCTTGGGTTATAAGGCTTTGCGTATAAATTCGTTTGTGATCGTACCCTTGCGCACCCCCACCCGCTTAATCGGCGCAATTTTGTTGGCCTCAGCCGAGACCCGCGAGCATCAAGAACGTGAAATCCGCATCTACCAGTCACTGGCTGACTTGGCCGCTGTGCAGTTAGAAAACAAGCGTCTCTTTGAACAAACCGAACTGCGTGCCCGTCAACTAGCGACCTCGGCACAGGTGAGCCGTGCTGCGACCTCCATTTTGAATTTGGACGAACTGTTCCCGCGCGTGGTAGACCTCATCCGTGAAGCCTTCCAATATGACCATGTTCAGATTTTTATGGTAGATGCCACCGGACAGAATGCCGTCCTCCGCGCTTCGACAGGTGAAGCGGGGCAAAAATTGTTAAGTTTGAATCACAGCCTGCCCGTCGGGTCACGTTCGGTTATCGGGCAAACCACCAGTCGGGGTATGCCTGTCTTGGTAGCGGATACGGCGCTCAGTGAAACCCATCGCCCCAATCCCCACCTGCCTGATACACGTTCTGAAATTGCCTTCCCCCTCGTAGTGAAAGGCCGTGTTGTAGGCGCATTGGACGTGCAGTCAAATCAAGCGGGCCTGTTTACCGAAGACGACGTGCAAGCCTTGACCACAATGGCCGACCAATTAGCCGTCGCCATTGATAACGCCCAGTTGTTTGAAATCTCCCAACAACGTGCCGCGGAAATGGCCTTCTTGTTTGATGTCACGACATTTGCCGCCGCCATGCCTAACCTATCAGTGATGCTGGAAACGGTGAGTCAAGTCTTGGCAAATCGTATGGACGCGAGCAGTGTGGTCTTTTTCCTCCATGAAGTCGGGCGCAATCGTTTAGCAGCCCAAGCGATGGTGATTGCCGTCCAAGAGGGCGATTCACAGACCCTACATTCAATTGAACCCACTGTCAAAGTTGCTATTGGTGAAGGTCTAGCGGGGCAAGTTGCTGAAACCCGCACCCCGATCATCGTGCCAAATTTTGAACTTGGCCCCTACACCCCAATGGATGTTTCAGCCCGTTCAGCGATCTATCTGCCCATGACCAGCGGTGAAAGCCTGATTGGAGTTATGGGCTTGGAAGGTCAACGCGAGGCCCAGTTTGGGGAAGACACTCTACGCTTGCTGCAAGCGCTCAGTACGGCGGTCTCGGCGGTTATTCAAAGCACTTTGCTGGTCGAGGAATTGCAGCGCACCAACGAACGTCTGCGTGAAATTGACCAACTCAAGACCAATTTCCTTGCCGCCATGAGCCACGAACTCCGCACCCCGCTGAATTCGATTATCGGCTTTTCCAGTGTCATTCTGAAGGGCATTGACGGCCCGATTAATGATATGCAAAAGCAAGACATCCAGATTATTCATTCCAGCGGGAAACATCTGCTCGGTTTGGTGAATGACATTCTCGACCAAGCCAAGATTGAAGCAGGCAAGATGGAACTTTCGCTGGATTACTTCGAACTGGCTCCCGTCATCAAGGGGGTGATGTCCAGCGCCATCGGCTTGACCCGCGATAAGAACATTCGTCTGCATACCGAGATTGAAGAATCTATTGATAAGGCCTTTGGTGATGAATTCCGCACCCGCCAAATCTTATTCAATCTGATTTCTAATGCTGCCAAATTCACTGAACAAGGGAGCATTACCCTCAGTGCTTTTATTGAAAAAGATGTTGAACCTCCCATGATTACCGTTGCGGTCCGGGATACGGGTATCGGGATTCCACAGGAATATCTCAATACGATCTTTGAGGCGTTCCAACAAATTGACAACTCCACCACCCGTTCCGCCGAAGGTACAGGGTTGGGTTTGCCACTGTCCCAGTCATTGGCAGAGTTACAGGGCGGACGGCTATGGGTAGAAAGCCAAGAAGGGGTCGGCTCAACCTTTTATGTCACTATCCCACTGGAGCCGCCACCTCCCTCAGCCGCCGAAATCGCCGAAGAAGAGATGTCCGATACCAGAGAATTCGGCACGGACTTCAATAATTTGGTAGATGAAATCAAAGCTGAACGTCCGGTATCTCGCCAGAAGGTTATTTTGGCAATTGATGACGAATTGGGCATGATTAATCTCTATCGTCGTTATCTCACCAAAGAAGGTTGGCAGGTCATTGGCCTCACCAACCCCGAAGAAGCAGAAGAAATGGTTGCCAATCATAACCCCATGATGATTTTGCTCGACATCAATATGCCCAATCGGGATGGTTGGCAAGTGTTAGAAAAACTGAAAGACAATGATCAGACCTATCACATTCCGGTGATTGTATGCAGTATCAGTACCGATACCCCGCGCAGTTATCGGCTTGGGGCGACCAACCATTTGGTCAAACCGTTTGTTGAGACTGACCTTATCAAGGCCGTCCGAGAAACTGAGGCGAATTTAGCATCGTGACCATAGATCAACTTTCTTCGACACAGGTGAAACCGATTCACCTTGAATGTAAAAACTGTGGCTGGCACAGCGTCTATGAACGCCCGCTCAAACGCTGTCCGACCTGTGGTGACGATATTCTCTATGCCCGTTATGATTTGGAAGCGCTGCGCCGTGATAACTGGGGTGAAAAAATTATCAACCGTAAGCGCGGCATGTGGCGTTATCATGAACTGCTGCCGATCAAACACACGGAAAATATCGTCTCGCTTGGTGAAGGTGATACCCCCCTCATTCATGCCAAAAATGTCGGTGCGATGCTGGGGCTGAAATATCTATACATCAAAGACGAACGTCAAGGCCCCACCAATTCTTTTAAAGACCGCCAAGCCTCCGTTGCGATTTCCGCGATGGCTGAATTGGGTATTCAAGAGGCGGTGGTCGCCAGCACAGGCAACGTTGCAATTGCTTATTCGGCCTATGCTGCCCGTGCCGCGATTAAACTTTGGGCTTTTTTCCCTAACCTCGTCCCTAGTGATAAAATTCGAGAGGTAGCCTTGTATGGGACAGAGGTGGTCAACGTGACGGGCACCTATGACCAGACTAAAGAAATCGCCGTCCGTTTTGCCCAAAGTCAAGGTATTCATTACGATCAAGGCATCAAAAATATCGCCGCGATGGAGAGCATGAAAACCATCGCCTATGAAATCGCTGAGGAATTAGGATGGCGTGCCCCAGATTGGTTTATTCAACCCGTCAGCGGTGGCATGGGGCCAATCGGTGCGGCGAAGGGCTTTGAAGAATTGCTAGAGCTTGGTTTGGTAGATAAAGTGCCTTCGCTAGGGATCATCCAATCTACCGGATGCGCCCCGATGGTGAACGCTTTTAACAATGGGATGTCGGTGGCCGTGCCCGTTGAAAACCCTGAAACGGTCATTGCGACCCTGAGCACTGGCAATCCCGGACGGGCCTATCAACTACTGTATGAATTGATGCAGCAGTATGGCGGGGCCGCCGAAAGTGCCACCGACGAAGAAGCCTTTGAAGCCACCCGCATTTTGGCACGGAATGATGGTATTTCGGTTGAGCCTGCTACCGCTGTCGGTTTTGCTGGATTAGTCAAATTGGTGCGGCGCGGGGTCATCAAACCCAACGACGTGGTGGTGTTTAATTGCACGGGTCACACCTTCCCGGTGGAGAAAGAAATCTTGGGCGAACGGTGGGCCAAACATGTGGATATTTCGAACGCCAGTCGTACTCCATCGCTGCCAACGGATCGCCTCTTAACCGAGGTCGGCAAGGTCAGCACATCCAATGCGCGGCGTGTGTTGGTGATTGAAGACAATGAAGATTCGGCCCGTTTGATTCGCCGAATTTTAGAGGGCGGGGCAGGCCATGAAGTCACCATTGCCCAAAATGGACGTGAAGGGCTTGAAATCGCTATGCAAGAAAAGCCCGATCTGATTGTGACCGATTTGATGATGCCGGAAATGGATGGTTTTCAGGTGGTCGAGCGTTTAAAGGCCATGTCTGAATTACGAGACATTCCGGTGATTGTACTCAGCGCCAAAGAATTGACCCCCGTCGAACGTAGCCGCCTTGCTGGACAGGTGGAATCATTTTTGCAAAAGGGGTCATTCCTAAACGAAGAATTATTGCAACGAATTATTGACAGCCTAAATTAGGGAACTGGGGGAAAGGACGCGATGACACTATCGCCTGCTCCAAAGCCGAAGAAAATTCTCTATATCGAGGACAACCCCTCGAATGCGACGTTGGTGAAGCGTATTTTGCAGCCCAAAGGCTACACCATCATTATCGCCGAGACCGGGTTAAAGGGCATTGATGCGGCATTGGAGCACAAACCCGACCTCATTTTAATGGACATCAATTTGCCGGATATGAGTGGCCGTGAAGTGACAACTCGTCTCCGCGCCTTTGAACAGTTCCGTGATATGCCCATTGTAGCCCTGACCGCCCAAACCGACGACAAACAGCGGGCCATGACGCTCATTTCCGGTGTATCCGGGTTCATGGCGAAACCGATTGATGTGGCCTCTTTCCCCAAGCGTATCGCCTTTTATTTGGAGGGGGGCAAAGATTTACCCAAAGTTGCCAACCCCGAAGAGGCCCGCCGCAATTATCACAAGGAACTGACTGAGCATCTTGAAAAACGCCTGCGTGATCTGGAAGCGGCCAATTCCAAATTACGTCAACTGGATGTCATCAAAGACGACTTTATCAAACGCACTGCCCATGAACTTCGCACTCCTCTCACTATCATTTATGGCTATGGGCGTTTATTGCAGACCGCTCCGCCCATTCAACTTTTGACTCAGTCCAGCCCTGAAATTGGGGCGTATGTGGATGCGTTGGTCGAGTCGGTGGAGCGCCTACATGATGTCATTAATGAGATTTTTACCGTTTACCGTCTGACTACCGGGCAAATTGAATTGAATCTGGCTCAATCGAATTTGGGTGAAATTATCCAGTACGCGCTGGATGACTTCAAGCAGGCCGCCCAACAGCGCAATGTGAATGTCGAATTTAGCCGCGATGGGTGGCCCACCAAGCTGATGGTAGATTTTGAACTGATGCGTTTGGCGCTGGCAAATATCATTGGCAATGCCATTAAGTTCACGCCTGACGGGGGTAAGGTCTCTATCAATCATGTCGAAACCCCCGAAGTGGTCAAAATCACCGTCCACGATTCGGGTATTGGGATTCCGGTTGAAGAACAACACCGTATTTTTGAAAGTTTCTATTCTTTTGAAAAAACCGAGCACCATTCCACCAGCAAAACCGCTTTTCGTGGGGGTGGGTTGGGGCTAGGACTGTCCATTTGTAAAAGTATCATTGAGGCACACGGAGGTAAAATCCACGTTGAAAGCCAAGGGCAAGACGTTGAAAAAATGCCCGGCAGCACCTTTCATATCGAAATTCCGCTCACCAATCGCGTGCCCGTCCCTGTGGATCTGACTCCCGCACCATAAGGAGTCATGTGAAGCGAAGATGGTTTGAAAAACAGTCTGGACTGATGAATTTGAAACGGATTGAAAAACAGTCTGGACTGATCGCCGCCCTTTTTACCCCCATTTTCTTGGGGATGAATCCGGTATTTGGCAAAATAGCCCTGCATAATGGCGCTGATCCCTTTACCGTTGCAGCCGTCCGCACAGTCTTGGCGGCGGTGTTGCTATGGGTGGTGTATCGCCTTTTTGCCAGACAATATCTCTATATCTACCCCCTCGGTTTAATGAACTGCATCGCTATCGGCTCGGTCAATGGCATCGGCTCGTTGATGTATTATAACGGTCTGTCGCTGTTGAACGCTTCAATGGCCCAATTGATCAACGCCCTCTATCTAGTTTTTGTGATGATTTTGACCCGTATCAGTGGTCAGCAGTTAAGTTGGCGTATCATCCTGCGTACAGGGATCGCCATGCTGGGCATTTTGTTGATCGCGGGGGGCGTCGCTGGCGAAACCAATTGGCTTGGCATTGGCCTGATGATGGGTAATGCGCTCTTATTTGGCGGGACGGTGGTCATGAGCCAGCGTGCCCTCTATGACATGCCAGCCCAAACCGTCGCTTTTTATGTTCTGACGACAATGGCAGTCGTCGTTGCGGTGGCCCGTTTAGCCTACAATTTACCTCTGTTCTCCGTTGCCCCCACCAGCGGGGATATTGACGCATGGTGGGCGATTTTAGGCCTCGCCGCCACAACAGCCCTCTCCCGTCTGACAATGTTTATAGGGGTCAAGGGCTTGGGCAGTGTCCGCACCACCCTACTGGTGATTTTGGAGATGGCGGTCTCAATCTCGATGTCGTTCATTTTTTTGGGCGAACGGTTCACGACTATTCAATGGTGGGGCGCGGCGATTTTGTTAGCCAGCATTTTGTTACCTACCGGGCATATCACCCCCGATGTCAGTCCTACCGAATATCTCCCGCGTCTAGTACGTGTGCGGCTCTATCGTGTGGCGTTTAATCATGTATTTAACCCCCGCAATAGCAAAATCTCAACGCAAGAAGTTCGCAAACTTCAAGAACTCATCGCCCAAGACAAATTCGCCACCCAAGATTTGCGCATTATTGACGACCTAACCAATCCCGACGAATAGAGCGATTTTCATCTTGGTTGACCCCAGCTAAATTCAGCACGGTGGCTTTAGCCCCGTGTGATAGTAGGCTATAGGCTTTTTTACCACACTTTTCCGTCTCTAACGGTCATTGCTGAACTCGCTTCTATAATTCTCGCGCATAAATTCGTAACTGCTGTTACGGATTCCCTTCTCATTTATATAATCATAGACCATATGTTCTAAAATTCGGCGCATACGGTTTTGGTACAATAGGCGTCCGGTCAAAAAGTTCTCGCTTGAAATCCCCTGTACAAATCTGATAAAATTTCGCCGCTGAATTCGCTAAGAATTCGCTTTTTACTAATCTCCACACATCCTGACGACGCAGTGTTGCCTATCCCTAAATCGGTGGGTTGATGCGCCGGATGATGGATGTGGTCGTGAAAACACAATCTAAGGAGCTTTACAGATGTCTGCACCGTCCTCAAGTGTCGTCTCCCTCAAAGCCTTGTTGGAGACAGGTGTTCACTTCGGTCATCAATCCCGCAAGTGGAACCCCAAGATGAAACCGTATATTTTTACCAAGCGCAATGGCATCCATATCATTGACCTACAGCAAACCGTTGTCACCGTCAATGAAGTGTATGATCTCGTGCGTGATTCCGTCGCCCGCCGTGGCACCATCTTGTATGTCGGTACCAAGCGCCAAGCCCAAGAAACAATTGCTTCTGAAGCCGAGCGTGTTGGAATGCCCTACGTCAACACCCGCTGGTTGGGGGGTACGCTGACCAATTGGAAGACGATTAAACAGCGTATTGATACCCTCAAGCGGTTGGAAGCTGCCAACGCCGAAGGGGGCTTTGAAGAACTGACCAAGAAAGAACGCTTGCTGATTGAGCGTAAGATTGCACGCCTGCAACTACGTCTAGGTGGTCTGCGGTCAATGGAACGCCTACCTAGCCTGATGTTTGTGGTGGATGTGCGCCGCGAACAAACCGCCGTCAAAGAAGCCAATATCATGAAGATTCCGGTCATCGCACTGGTAGATACCAACTGTGACCCGGATATGATTGATTTCGTCATCCCCTCCAACGACGATGCCATCCGTGCCATCAAATTATTGACCAGCGTTATTAGCGATGCGGTCAATGAAGGTGTCAATATGCGTAAGGCTTACGGGTCGGATGTTGAAGTCGCAGGAATAACGGATGTGGGTTATGCGGGCGCGATGGATGAAGGCGCTTTGGACGAGGCCTATTTGGGCGAATCCACCCTCGCCAAACTGCGTGAAGGTGATCTGGCCTTCGATGATGAAATCTTCGAGGAAGATGAAGATCAACCCAAACGCAGAAGATAGTTGAAACAATCACAAGCAGCAAAAAGGGAGAATAACAAACTTGGTGCAAATTACGGCTCAACAGGTCAAAGAACTCCGTGAAATGACGGGGGTTGGCCCTGCGGAATGCAAAAAAGCGTTAGAGCAATTTGAAGGTGATCTGAATAAAGCCGCCAATTTCCTGCGCGAAAAAGGCTTGGCGAAGGCCGCCAAAAAAGCGGGCCGCGTTGCCAACGAAGGCATTATCCAAAGCTATCAGCATCACAATGGTCGTTTAGCGGTGGTGGTCGAGGTCAACTGCGAAACCGATTTCGTAGCCAAGACCCCGGCGTTCCAACAATTTTCGCGTGATGTGGCCCTGCATATCGCCAACCTCGCGCCCAAATATGTTGCCCGTGAAGAAGTCCCACAGGCGATGATTGATGCCGAACGTGGCGTTCAACAAAAAATCGCCCTCGAAGAAGGCAAATCTCGTCCTGCCAACATCATTGAAAAGATTGTGGATGGACGGATGGAGAAATTCTTTGCAGACATTGTGCTGCTGGAACAACCCTTCATCAAGGATGATTCCAAGACCATCGAACAACTCCGTAAGGAAGCGGTGGCCGCAGTCGGCGAAAACGTCGTCATTCGGCGCTTTGTCCGCTATGAACTCGGCGAAGTGGGTGACGCACCCGCTGAAGGCGAAGAATAACGCGGGTTGTGGAGCGTTAATGTGAACGATCAAAAGGGAATCTGGCAGTTGCCGGGTTCTCTTTTTTTGTAGAACAGCAGCCCTAGAAAGGAACAAAAAATCGCATGGTAGGTTCACTTGGTACTCTGGCTCAAACGCCGATCTATCGCCGGATTGTCATCAAACTCAGCGGGGAGGCGATGGCTGGCCCCGAAGGATATGGAATTGACCCTATCGAAGCCGCCACGATTGCACGGCGTATCAAAGAGGTGCATGACCTCGGGATTCAGATCGCCATTGTGATTGGTGCCGGCAACCTTTGGCGTGGCAACGTCGGGGTACAGGGTGGCATGGATCAAAGTACCGCCGACTATATGGGCATGATCGCCACCGTAATGAATGGCATGGCCCTGCAAGATGCTTTACAGCGCTTGGGGGTCGAAAGCCGCGTCCAGACCGCTATTGAAATGAACAAGGTCGCCGAGCCTTATATTCGTCTACGGGCGATTCGGCATATGGAAAAAGGGCGGGTGGTGATTATCGCGGGGGGGACAGGTAATCCATTTTTCACCACTGACACGGCGGCAGCCCTGCGTGCAGCCGAAATTCAAGCCGATGTCATTATCAAGGCGACCAAAGTGGATGGCATTTATCGGGAAGACCCCAAGCTTAATCCCAATGCCGAACGCTTTGAACGTATTACCTTTTCTGAGGCCATTAATTATCGTCTCAAGGTGATGGATATGACGGCCTTTACGCTCTGTATGGACAACAATATGCCAATTGTCGTGTTGGATTTTTGGCATGAGGGCGCATTGGCCCAAGCCGTCTTGGGGCACGCGGTTGGGACGTTTGTCGGCAACGAATAAATAGTAACCAGCCAACGAATGGAGAATATTCCGCTTTGGCTGGTATTGATTTATGGACAAAAACCACACGGCAGGTTTGTCATTTTCCGATACAATTAAGCTACAGTTCTTTGACGATATTCGACTGAAGTGTGGGGCTATCTTACCAACAAGGGTTTAACATTGTTGTTTGGAAGTCTGCGGATTAACCAAACCTCATATCAGATGGCCCGATGGGAGCTATAGCATGAGTTTTTTTGGAAAAAAGAAATCTTCGCCGCCAGATGAAGACCATAATGCCTCGCCCCTCGTGCCATCTGACCAATCATTGGGGCGTAATCCTCATCGCAATGAGAATCTTTTTTGGTATACCGAAGAGGGGTATATCATTGCACAGGATAACACCTGTCAACATGAATATGTTCAGACGACACCTTGTCCCTCCTGTGGCGGCAAACTGCGTGTTATTGCACATTTGAATCGGGCCGGGCAAGGGCTGAGTGAACTGGTAACGGTTTGCCAAAACTGTCGCTATACCGTCAATTTCATTTTTGACATTTCCAACGAAGTGTATCAGCAGTGGTGGGCAGATCAGTTGGGGGCATTGTATATCCGCCAATATGATGGCCCACCACGCGAACCCGTCAATCCAGATTAGATCATCCCGGCGGATACATCGGATAGCTGGATGGATAGGGCGGCTCATCCTCGACAGTAGATTCGACGGGCGGTACAGCCCCGGCGGACGTTCCCGGATAGCTGGTCGGAACTTGTGGCGTGACATAGCCTGCTGGTGCAGCCGCTGGGCCATAGGTGGTCACTCGTGACACCGATACCCGTTCAGTCGTCGCTACTGGTGCTTGGGTAACTGTAAAACCACCTTGCCCTCCTACCAATTTGCCCAAATCGCTGTTTTGCAGCACGCTGGTACGTGAATTGACCAACTGCGTCAGGGCTTCTTCGGTGGCGCTTTGTCCCCGCAGCACGGTTAACTGCCACATCTCACGCTCACTGCCAAAAACGGTCTCAAATTTGCGCACCCAATCCAAAATTTCGGGCGGGCTTAAATTGTCCATTTTAGGTTCAAGCTGATTGACTAAATTCTCTAATTGACGGGCTGTCTTGCTATAAATCCCATAATTTTGCTCATATTGTTGCAGCCCGATGTATGCCAAGAGACCATTCACCAAAGCCACTGTTACTGCAACCAGATAGCCTACTCCCATCGCGGCAAGGGCTGGCCCAACCACCCCCACAAACAAAATGATCGCTCGCCACTGACGGGTTTTTTTGAAATCCGCGACGGCCCGACGGTTATACCATTCGGCTTGGGGCAGCACCCGCATCCGCAGATATTCATCGAGTGCCAATGGGCTATAGCCATCATCTTCGGAGTGGTCGGTGGCATAGGGATTGGGCTTGGCAAATTGTTTTGATTCTTTGCGCTCGCTGTCATCAATTAAGTTGATTTCAAGCGGGGTGCTGACTCCCATTCCCTCAAGCTGCTCATCCGTTTTTTCAATCACCTTTGCCAGTTTATCAAGGTCATCTAGGGTGACTTGATCGAGATGCCGTTTGAGTCGAAGTTCATAGATGCTCAATTTGATAGTTTCAGCGGCAACCCGGAACCCCACCCAGCCGTTGCCTGCTTCAAAACGAGCGGCATAGGTCAAAATGGCGGCGCTCAGTAGGGGCAGGATGACCAACAGCACCCCCATAAAAATTTTCAGCCCTTCATCATCTCGGCTGAAGCGGGCATCAATCACAGCGGCACAGGTGGTGATGAAACTGATCCCAATGATGCTCCACCGTACCCGCTTGTACCGCGTTTTGAGCTTTTTCGAGGCTTCATCAAAAGCATTAAAGCGCCGCCACGCATTGTCCAGCGCTGCCAAAATCTTGCGACTGGATGCCGGAATAGGCGGGGGGACTTCAACGAGCAGGACAGATTGGTCGGTCATAACGAACTCCTGTGAGTGGAAGATAATTCAAACGCTGCATTCACTCGCTAAGATTATAGGCGAGAGGTTATAATGTTCACAAAATTTTCTGAGGGATGTATTGGAAGCATGTCGAGCCAAACACCGAAACCTGACAACCAAGATGCCTTTTTACGCAAAGTTTTTTTTCGTAGCACCGCCGAAAATCAAAAACAGGTGGTGGCGGTGGTCGTCTTGGTGGCGGTGGTGACCATTATTATCGGTGGGTTGTATCTGGCCCAAACCACAACCAGCATCACGACGGCCCGTGATATTCAGCAAATGAGCGAACATCGCAGCCGCCTTGAACGTGAAAATGAGGTGCTGCGGGCGGATATTGCGCGAATGCAGAATCTAGCGAGTTTGCAGACCCGCGCCGCCACGCTTGGTTTTCAGCAAGCAGGCCCGGAAGATATATTCTATTTGGTGGTGGATGGGTATGTGTATAATGTGCCTGCACCAACGCCAACGCTTGTGCCGTCTACTGCAACGCCGGAAGAATATCAAGAAAATTTTGCGGGTTGGCTTAAACGCCAATATGACGCCTTAATTGACCAATTCAGCGAGTGGGGCAACTAGTACCATTGCAGGAGAACATGCGTTATGCCATCCATCAATAACCGCCTCAATTTGGTCGGACTGTTGATGACGCTGATTAGCGTCGCCCTGATTGCCCAACTGCTCTCATTCCAATTTCGCCTTGATCCTGCCGTCGCCGAAGAATTGCAGTTGCGGGCGGGGTCAACCGAAAACCGCGAAGTTGAGATCAAGCCTAATCGGGGTCAAATCATTGATCGGGATGGCGATATTCTGGCGGTGAATCGTATGGAATATCGCATTGCGATTAGCCCCAGCTTATTGGGTCAAGATCGGCGCGAAACCGCTAAGGAACTGGCAAAGGTTTTGGATGCCAGCGAACTCGATATTTATCAGGCGCTTTTGCCGGATGAAAACGGCATCTATCCGGGCTATGTGGTTTTGAAAACACCTGTTACCCCCGAAGTCAGTCAAGCGGTGGCTGATTTGCGAATTCCCGGCATCCTGATCGAACCGATTCCCCAGCGTGATTATCCACAAGGCCCATACATGACCCAAGTGTTGGGCTTCGTGAATTACAATTCGTCGGGATATTATGGGGTTGAGGAATTTTATCAGCGCGAATTGGCGGGCCAAAGTCGTATCACCACCGAATCCGACAGCCTACTGGATATTACGGACGATTTTGAAGTCCGTAACGGTCAGACGCTGCAACTCACCATTGACCGCGATATTCAATGGCTGGCCCAACAGATTTTGGATGAGGCCGTCGCTGAATATGGGGCGTTGGGTGGCACGATTCTCATTATGAATCCCCGCACAGGCGAAATTTTGGCGATGGTCTCCAATCCGACCATTGATCTTGAAATCTATTTGGAAGACCCATCCATTCGGGGGAATAATGCCTTTACCCCGACGGTAGGTTATACCTATGAACCGGGCAGCACCTTTAAAGTCTTAACCGCCGCCGCCGCATTAGATATTCAGCAGCCCGGCCTTGATCTCAATTGGTCATATACCAATTACGGCTGTGAACAGATGGCGGGGGTGCAAATTTGCGACTGGGATCGTCGTCCAAAAGGTGGCACAACCTTTACGACTTGTTTGGTCACTTCTTTGAACACCTGTACAGCCCATTGGGTGGCGGATGGTATTGGCCGGGAACGATGGTTCGACTATTTACAGCGTTTTGGGTTTGGGCGGCCTACCAACGTGGATATTGCTGGCGAAGAAGTGGGTATTGTCAATTGGCCGGGTACAGGGGGCTATAATGAAGCCAACTTTGTCCAAACGAGCTTTGGTCAGGGGATTGCCGTAACGCCTATCCAACTGATGACCGCCATTAACGCGATTGCCAATGATGGCCTGATGATGCAACCGCATATTGTCAAACGCCGCATTGATGGCGACCACGTTTTTGAACATACCCCGACCCCCATCTCGCGCCCCATTTCAGCGGCGACGGCTCAACAAGTGCTAGAATTGATGGCGGCGGTAGTCAATAACAATGGCGAGGGCACGAAGGGGCAAATCGAAAATTATCAGGTCGCTGGCAAGACGGGGACATCCCAGAAAATCGGCCCGGATGGTCGTTATTCTGATACGGATAGTTGGGCCAGTTTCGTCGGGTTTATTCCCGCCAACGATCCGCAAGTTTCGGTGCTGGTTCTCTTAGATCGGCCCACTGCTCCAAATTCTTATTATGGTAGTCTAAGTGCCGCGCCGACCTTTGCAAAATTGGCGCAACGGCTGGTTGTTTTATTGGATATTCCACCTGACGCTGTGCGAAATGACCTTATTAACGCGGGTGGACGCCCATTCGATAGGGAATAAGTAGCGTGAATTCAGATATTCCATTTGCAATTTCGCTAGGGGCGGTCACGTTTTTGTTGGTCGCCATCTGGGGATCGCCCTTTGTTGAAATTTTGCGTCGCCTGAAAATTGGCAAACAAATTCGGGCTGGCTTGGAAGAGCATCTTTATAAGACGGGCACGCCAACAATGGGCGGCATTTTGATTCTCATTCCGGTCTTGGGGATTACGATGGGCCTCAACTTGGCAGGCCTGATCCGCGAGGGCCTAACGGGGCAATCCATTTTGATTCCCCTCTTGGTGCTCATCGGTTATGGATTTTTGGGGGCCTATGATGATTGGGAAGGGATTCTACGCTCCAAAGATAAAGACAAGGCCAAAATCGGCTTGGGGATTTCGCCACGTGCCAAATTGATGGCCCAAATCGCCTTAGCCATTATCGTCGCGGTGATTATGAGTCGGGCCAAAGTCCAATTTAGCAATGCCATCTTGATACCGCTCTTCACCGATGAAATTGCGATTCCCCCCATCCTCTGGATTGGAATTGCCACGCTTTTGGTGGTCGGCTTCTCAAATGCGCTGAATTTTACCGATGGCTTGGACGGGTTAGCCGGGATTATCACTGCCAGTGCTTTTGCCGCCTATGGTTTTATCGGAGCGTTGCAAGGGCAGGTCTTTTTGGTGCAGTTTTGTTTTATTATGGTCGGGGCGTGTTTCGGCTTTTTGTGGTACAACGCGCATCCTGCCCAACTCTTTATGGGTGATACGGGGTCGCTGGCGCTGGGGGCATCACTCGCTACGATTGCCCTGATGACCGGACAATGGCTGCTTCTCCCCCTCATTGCGATTATTCCGGTTGCCGAAGCCTTGAGTGTGATAATTCAGATTTCCTATTTTAAGTGGTCGGGCGGCCAGCGTATTTTCCGCAAAGCCCCTCTTCATCACCATTTTGAGATGGCGGGATGGAGCGAAACCCAAGTAGTACAGCGTTTCTGGCTGGTTGGTATCCTTGCTGCGATGACAGGCGTCGCGTTCGCCCTTCTATAACCTACCTATGGAAAAATCATCCCCATCTCTCCAAGAATTGACCCCCATCGCCCAACTCGGTATGGCGTTTCATTTCACCTCCGACGACCTGCGGGCTAATCGGGAGGGGAAATTGACGCTTAGGCAGCGACGGAAATTGGTGGCGCAATTTTGGTCAACAGTGCTGGTTGGTTTGCTGTTGTTGCTTGGCCCCAGTGTGGTTGGACTGATCTTGGTGGCGTGGGGCACCGATCAATCATTCGGGGATATTTTGACAGATAGTGCGGCGTTGGCGGGTTATCTCACTGGCGTCATCGCTTTTAGCTTTTATGTGACGATTAACTTCAAGTCCCTGTTGCTGCCCTTTGATGTCTTACGCGGACGGGTATTGGCCCTCTCTGGCCCGGTCAAACGGCATGGCCTCTATTTGCAGGTTCGGCATACCCATTTGTTGATGGAGGAAGCGGTACTTGACCTCATCCAAGATGGATTGCGCTACACTTTTTATGTTCTGCCCCGTTCCCGCAAAATTCTCAGTGTCGAATTTTCGGAATAGTCCCACAGTAGCGGTACAATTAAATAAAATTATCGTGATCCCAATCAATCTATCTTTGAAATGGCTAAGTTGCTATGACCACTGTAAATGAACCCGACTCCATATCTTTAAAGGGCAAAAACGTGGTTGTCCTCGGCATGGCGCGACAGGGCAAGGCATTGGCCCGCTGGTTGCCGACTCAGGGCGCTCGTGTGACGCTGTCCGATAAGCGTGATGCGGGTGATCTGGCCGATGATATTATGGAATTTATCACCGAACCCAACGTCAAATTTGCACTGGGGGGGCATCCCAATGAATTATTGGATGATGCTGATGTTTTGTGCGTTTCGGGGGGGGTGCCGCTTAATATCCCGATTGTGCAAGAGGCCTTTCATCGGGGCATTCGTGTCACCAACGATGCCATCCTCTTTTTGGAACGCTGTCCCGCACCGATTATTGGGATTTCGGGCAGTGCAGGCAAAACGACCACGACTACCCTTGTTGGCGAAATGTGCAAAAAAGCGGGTAAACACACGTGGGTCGGCGGCAATATTGGCGATGTTTTGCTTGACCATTTGGATGAAATTCAGCCCGATGACACAGTGGTGATGGAACTGAGCAGCTTCCAATTAGAATTAGCCGATGTCAGCCCGCCCATTGCCTGTTTACTGAACATCACCCCCAATCATTTGGATCGGCATGGCACAATGGAAGAATATGCCAGAGCCAAATCGCAGCTTTTTATGAATCAGGGGCCAGATGATATATTGATTTATGGACGGGATAATCTGATAGCCAGCGCCCTCAGCGATCATGCCCCCGGCGAAAAAGCCTCCTTCTCAATTGCGACTTTAGTGGCGGATGGGGCATGTTTGGTAGGGGAACGCTTGATGTTAATGGGTAATTGTTCACCGACCATGATGGCAAAGGTGATCTGCAACCGTGATAAAGTCAAACTACGGGGGATGCACAATATCTCCAATGTTTTAGCGGCGTGTGCAGTGGCCGGTGCTGCCAAAATCCCACTAGAGGCCATGCAGGAAATCGCCCAAACCTTTAAGGGGGTACCACATCGCCTTGAATTGGTCGCCACAGTAGATGACGTGTTGTGGGTCAATGACAGCATTGCAACCTCACCCGAACGGGTGATTGCCGCCCTTGAAAGTTTTAAAGAACCGATTGTTTTATTGCTGGGTGGGCGGGACAAAAAGCTGCCGTGGGAAGAATTGGCGGCGATTGCGGTGAATCGCTGCAAGGCATTGGTGTGTTTTGGTGAACATGGCCCCGCGATTGCAGACCACGCCCGCCGCGCACGTGGAATGATTTCCACCGGAATGCTGAATCGGGTTAATGTGGTCTCTGATCTGGCAAAGGCCGTCGAATTAGCCGAACAGTTGGCTTCTGCCGGAGATGTCGTGTTGCTGAGTCCCGGCGCAACGTCCTATGATGCCTACAAAGATTTTGAGGAGCGCGGTGAACATTTCCGTCAGCTAGTGGAACGAGTGCGCCGTAAACGCATGTGACCCCGGTTCAGCCCTCAAAACATTTTGCGCTACAATCAGCCTCATCGAATATTTCAGTAGAACTTGATGAGGTTTATTGTCCATGCAAAAGTATTTTTTACTCCTCACCCTATTGGCGATATTAAGTTTTGGTGTTTTGGGTGGTATCAATTCCCCTACTCACGCCCAAGATGACGCCAGCTACCCTTGTGCCGCTACCCATTACCCCGCATTTGGTGATTGTGAAGCTGCCCCCAATAATGAAGTCACGGTTGCCTATGGGGTCTATAACAACCGCGAGAATGACCCAGTGGCCGTCCCCGCTGAGACAGTAACCGCAACGGCTGATGCGATTACCGCTTCCGTCGGCGTTAGCGTTCGGGTAGTCAACGATTGGGCCGAAGTACAAAGCGGCGCGGATGGGCTGCAAATTGTCAATAATGTGCCCGTCGAAGGGGCGCTCTACACGATTTTTCTGCCTGTCGGTTGGACATCTGATGGCTCATATCCAGTCGCGTTAAGTGGCAACGGTGCAGGCACTTCCAACAATCAGCGGTTTTATATGGGCCAAGAGTTGGATGCCCCCTTAATTGTGGCCCGCAGCACCCAAAATGGCAGTTCGGGCGTGATTTTGGCGATGTCCAATGCAGGCGGCACGGAAAGTCAGGGCATTGATGACGTGACCTATCACTCCGTCGAAGCGTTTTTCAAATGGATTGAGGCGAATGCTGGGGGTGATCCTGAGCGATTGGTGACAGCCGGGGCGAGTCGGGGTGGCGGTTCAGCCTTGATGTGGGCCATCAATCCACTGGGGCTGGATTATACCGTGCGCGGCGTATTTGCCGATGTGCCGCCGACCCAATATGGTACATTGACGCAGCGCAGTCCTTTGACCTATCCCTCGCTGGCGGCCATTAACATTTTGGTGCTGAAAGACCTGCTTGGCTGGAAATACAATACTCCCAAAGGTCCCGGTCAAAACCCCTCGGAGGCAATGGAGTATTTGATTGGTGAGGGCGAGGTTGATGCTGCCAACGCACGGAGTCCCTATGCGATGGCGGAAAAACTGGCAGGCAAAGATTTGATGATTGCACATGGCACGCACGACGCCTTTTTCCAATTTGCCCTGTTCCTTGAATTTGACCGCAGGCTGAATGAACTAGGTATTGAACATGGGACGATTATCACTGTTGGTAATGGACATGCCCGTTCAGTCTATCTGTGGCAGGCGTTTGAGCAGTATATGGATGGACTGGCAAGCGGGGAAGATTTTGCCCTCCCGACGGGCCGCCAATTCTGGATTGATACCGCCCCCGCTGGCGACGAGGATATTTTATTGGCGGATTATCTCAGCAATGTCGGCGTGGATGCGACGCTGGCATCGGAGTTACCTTTCACGGTTGAAATTCCCTATCAAAGTGGGGCGGGGCTGCCCATTGACGTCAGCGCGTGCGGCGCTCCCGGTGCGGATTTTTCGGTGGCATGGACACTCCCCAGCGGCGGCGACCCTGTACCTGTGATTGAGGGCACATTCGATGAAGCCGAGTGTGTGAGTGTTCAAATCCCCACACCCGATGAAGTGGGGGATTACGTATGGAGCTTTACCTATCGTGGTGAAGAAATCAATCCGACGAATACAGCCGCCCGTGATGAACATGGGTGCGCGACCATCCCCGCTGTGACGAGTGTCGCCGAACAGCAGCCCTTTTTCACCCAGACGTATGCCTATGATGGCTCATTGGCATTCGGCATTGATCAATATGTCGCCCAAGCGAGTGACTGCATGGTGCAATAAGTGGTTAGTCGAAGTCTATTTGGGCAGTTGAGTGACTGCCCTTTATTTTTATCAATTTTCGGGTGAAGTGGGTAATCGTCGGCTAACTCAAAAACTCAGCTTTGAAAGCATCTAAGATCAACTTATTCGAGCAGGCCAAAATATTCCTCGTTTTATAACTCCAATCGCCTAACTCGTGCGTATCCGGGTCAAATTCTTGGGTTATTCCACCTGCATTGTTTAAGATGACTACACCTGCCACTTGATCCCAAATGTAGCTGTCTAATTGTAGAAAGGCTTGTAATCGGCCCGACGCAACATAGGCGAGGGCAAGCTGACCACAACCGAAAGCGCGGATATGCTTAAATTTGCGGGACATGTTCAAAAAGAATTCGTTGGCGAACAGGCGTTGTACAATGTCTTCTCTTGAACTGATATGCGTGGCGATTAAGGCTTGGTCGAGGAGTTTCCGCTGGGGGTCTGTCGAAATAGAGACAGTCTCGCCTGTGGAAATCTTCCAAATTTTGGACTGCTGGCCCTGAATGGCAAAATAGACCTCGTTCAGCACAGGATCGAAAATCGTTCCGATGAAAGGTTTTCCGTGCTTCAAAATGCCAATCGCCGAACAAAAAAAGGGAATGCGATTGACAAAATTGTTTGTGCCATCCAGTGGGTCAATCACCCAAGTATAACCATCACTTTTAATTTCTTGGCGGGGATTATCCTTGTGAATCTCTTCTGAGATAATCTCTTCATTTTCATATTTCATGTTGATAAGATGCAGGATTTTATTTTGAGCCGTCGTATCGGCACGGGTGGCGGCATTGCGTCGGTCATCGAGTGCTTGGTTTTGTTTGAGGCTGCTGTTGTAATACATCATTGCGGCGTTTCCAGCCGTGACGACCAAATCAATTGAAAAGAGGAGGCGTTTATAATCTTCCTCGGAAGGGCCATCTACCGTTTTGGTAGACCCCACCCGCTTCAATAAATCGTTTATCCCGGTTTCAAAGTTCTGTGTAAAATCACAATGCTGAATGGGTGCGAATAATCGTCCAAAATCTCGAATATCGGTCTCATCAAATTTTAACGGGAGGATGGTGCTTGTTCCCCGCTCCATATCTTTTAAGAAATAGGTTGTGAGTTCGCGTTTAACCCATGAGGAATCAACCACCTCTTTGGTTAAGAAGATGGCAAAAAAATCGCAGCTTTCGATACCGACTTCAATCGCTTGCGGAAACGGATTGCCAAGCAAAATATCGTTGTCAAACCAGATTTCATGCCCATGCTCCTCCAAGATTGCCCGTACTTTCTCAACGGTAGGGCGGTTCTCACGGGCATAAGAGAGGAATATTTTAGCCATCTTCGCCTCTTTTCAAATTCAAAGTATTTGAGGCAATTATAATCCCCCTTGATAATGAAGGATAATTCCTAAAATCCTTCTTTTGGTGTGGCACATTTTTTAGAGAGGCTGAACTTCGATGGCATCCGTCCCAATTCGGTTGTGATTGGATAAACGATCCAATAGTTCATCACAAATCGCAATGCCCGGCTTGGGAAACTTCATATGCACCGGAAACTCACGATCAGGTCGGTGAACGGCAACCCATAATTCATCGGCGCCGGGGTAACTCTGCGCGATCTGGACAATGTGCCTTAGAGTACGTTTATCCTGTTCATCATCACTGCTACGATAGAAATGCACCACCAAGCGCTGGCGTGGAATTGCCACTTTAGAAGTTGGACCCGTCGCGGTTTTTAATTTTGCTGTGACGCGGTTAGGTGTTGATGGTTTCCTCTCAACGGGGGCTGTCATTTCAAACAGGGGCAGCGGCTTTTCGACGGGCATATCGGGTGGCAAATCATCGTCATTAGCGGCCAACATATCGTCATCATCCAGTTCTGTCGCCTCAGCAAATTCATCGGGTTCGTCACCCATGAGCATCGAGGCTTCTAATTCATCTTCGGTGAGGATAGGGGCTTCTGCCTCATAAGAGACGCTGGCGGTTTCGCGTACCTGATGATGCCCATTGCCGCCATTGGAAGGGGGTAGTGGATAGGGGGTGTCGTCGGATGGATCCGGAAGGTAGCCGTCATCGTCCATGTAGGGTGGCTCATCGTCCGGCAGCCAGTCAAATGGCATCGCGTTGAGTTTTTGGAGGCTGTCCGTGCCGCCAAAATCATTTGTGGGAGCAGCACTATGTACGGTGAAGTTTTGCGTTACCCGATCTACAATAATTTGCACCTCACCATTGCGTAAATCGGCCTTGCCATAGGCGACCAAGACCTTATCGTCCTGTACGATGTCGCGCTGCAAATCCCACACCTTCGGGAACATGACGGCATTGATAACCCCGTGCATATCCTCGATTTGCAGAATCGCCATCCCATCGCCTTTTTTGGTCGTGATGACGCGCAGTTCCGTGACTAGACCTGCCACCGTCACCGATTTACCACTGATGACCTCGGATTGTTCTAACAAATCTGCCGAGGTATGGGTGATGATTCTTTGCAGCACGTGGCGTAAATCGCCCATTGGATGATCGGTCACATAGAGGCCTGTTAATTCGCGCTCCCAGCGGAGTTGTTCACGTTTATCGGCGGGTTTGGCGGGTTTTTCGATGACACTCCACACCGACCCCACATTGTCGCTATCCTGACCACCGCCCATCAGATCAAACATGGTAATTTGACCGATTTCGGCATCTTTACGACGGGCAGCGCTGTGGCTCATGAGGCGTTCAAGATTATGTAGGAGGGTCGGGCGATCTCCAAAATCATCCATCGCTCCGACACGAATCAAGGATTCAAGGGCGCGTTTGCCGATCACCCGCATGTCACAGCGTTGTAGGAAGTCGTCAAGGTCTTTAAAGCGACCTCCAGCTTCGCGTTCTTCCAAGATATGGGCAATAGACCCCATACCGACGTTTTTGACCGCCCCCATGCCAAACCGGATGTGCTTGCTGTCATCATCGGCGTATTCAATATCAAAGTCCTGCCATGAATAATTGACATTTGGCGGCAGGACATCAATATCCATGCGGTTCGCATCGGCCACAAACTGACTAACTTTAGCTGAGTCGTCATAATAAACCGACATCAGCGCGGTCATGTATTCATGTGGGTAGCGGCATTTTAAGTAGGCCGTTTGGCAGGTAATAACAGCATAGTCAGCGGCGTGACTCTTATTAAAGCCATAATTGGCAAAAAATTCGATTTGGTCAAAGATTTCGGCGGCGGTCTTGGCATCCACGCCATGTTTTGGCCCATTTTCCATAAAAATATCACGGTGGGCTTGAAGGTCTTTTTGTTTTTTCTTGGATACGGCGCGGCGCATCAAGTCGGCATCACCCAAGCTATATCCGAACAATTCAGCCGCAATCTGCATGATTTGTTCTTGATAAGTGATGATACCGTAGGTGTTGCCGATGATAGATTCTAGCTTGGGATGTAGATATACGGGCGACTCTTCCCCATGCAAACGCTTGTTAAATTGCGGGATAAATTGCATTGGGCCGGGGCGGTAAAGCGAAATAGCTGCGATGATATGCTCAAATGTCTTGGGCCGCATCCCGGTCAGCATTTGGCGCATCCCACTGCTTTCCAATTGGAATACGCCGATGGATTCACCCCGCCCCAACATCTTAAAGGTCTCCTCGACCCAATGGGTCACTTCCGGGTCGTTGGGGTCGGGCTTAATTGGGATATTCGACATATCATATTTGACCCCGTGATGCTTCTCAATTAATTCACAGGCACGGCGCAAGATGGTTAGGGTAGAGAGGCCCAAAAAGTCAATTTTGAGCAGGCCGATACTTTCTGCCGTCTCCATTTCAAATTGGGTAACGCGCTTGACGGGGCTGTCGTCATTGTCTTTGGTGGCACGATGCAGGGGTAAATATTCATCCAGCGGCTTATCGGCCACGATGACCCCGGCGGCGTGGGTGCTGGCATGACGTGGCACACCCTCCAAATGCCGTGCGGTATCAATTATCTGGCGGGCATATTGGTCGCTCTCGTAAAGGTCAATAAATTCCTTGCTGGTCAGATCGGGTTTTTCTTCATCTTCCCCCAAAAGCTGATAAATCTTGGGTGGTTTGGTGGTGGTTGGCACTAACCGGGCAATGCGGTCAACTTCAGTTAAGGGTAGATCGAAAGCGCGGCCTACGTCTCGAATGGCGGCTTTAGCACCCAACGTTCCAAAAGTGATGATCGCGGCAACTTTTTCTTCCCCATACCGCTGCACGCAATATTCAATCATTTCGGCACGGCGATCTTCAGGGAAGTCGAGGTCGAAGTCGGGCATTTGACGGCGACCCGGGTTTAGGAAACGTTCAAACAGGAGGTTATTTTCCAACGGGTCGAGTCCGGTGATGCCGAGGGTGTAGGCTACCACGCTGCCTGCCCCGGAACCGCGCACGTTCCACCAAATATCTACCTCACGCGCATGACGGCATAAATCCCAAACAATCAGGAAGTAGGTGTCGAAGCCCATATCATGGATAACGTTGATTTCGTATTCCAAGCGGTCACGGACTTCGGGGGTGTCGGCGGCGGAACCATAGCGCCAATAAATGCCTTCTTCGCAAAGGTAGCGTAGATAATCGCCGGGGCTGTCAAATTCATCGGGTACAGGGAAAATCGGGAGGTGATATTCCTTGGTATCTAGCTCTACGTCTTCGCACATTTCGGCAATCAGGAGGGTGTTGCTGAGAGCCGCTGGAGCAATATCGCCAAACAAGCGCCACATTTCGGCCTGTGTCCGCATGTAATACGAATTACCGCCCGACATGCGGAGGCGATCCTCTTCCTTTTTCACGTTGCCGGTCTGGATGCAGAGTAGCGTGTCATGGTACTCGTAATCATCAGGGCTGACATAATGGACGTCGTTGGTCGCCACCAACGGCACATTGGCGTATTTGGAGTTTTCAACCAACCAGCGATTTAGCCTATCCAATTGAGGGATGTCATGGGCCTGTAATTCAAGGAAAAAATTATCCTTGCCAAAGACATCTTGATACCAGCCAATCAATTGACGGGCTTCTTCATCACGGCCATCTTCGACCATACGCGGAATTTCCGCCGCCAAACAACCGCTCGTTGCAATCAGGCCACTTGCATATTGGGCCATCAATTCGCGGTCAATGCGGGGGCGATAATAATAACCTTCGAGTTGAGCCGCTGAGGTCAATTTCAGCAGATTTTTATAACCTTGTTGGTTTTGGGCCAGCAGCAGCATGTGATAGGGTTTGGAGTCTATTTTGGGGTCACGGTCAAAACGACTGCGGCGGGCTAGGTATGATTCCACCCCAATTAGCGGTTTAATCCCTTTGGCCTTGCACGCCCGATAAAAATCTATTACCCCAAACATCGTGCCATGATCGGTAATCGCCAGCGCGGGCATTCCCAACTGGGTGGCATAGGCGACGGCCCGATCAATGACAGCAAAGCCGTCCAACAGGCTGTATTCCGTATGGAGGTGCAGATGGACAAAATTTTGATCTACGTGTGAATGGTCGTCGTGCATCAGCTTCTCTAACAGTACAAGTATAGAATTTTCGTTCTGATATTGGATTTATCTACAGTATAGCACAGGCATGGTTGAAAATGGGTTTGATTAGAAGATCAGGCGCGGCAAAAACCACAGGCAGATTCCACTGACAATCTGGCTGATCCATGCTGCTGCCAAGCCGTTGCGATAGCGCAGGTAGCCATACAGAAAATTGAGCAGGGCAAACACGATCACCATCACAGACGCGACCCCGGAGGCATTGCCAAGTTCCATATGCGGGAAAAACAAGATAATTGACCATATCGTCCCCAAAACGCCGGAAACAATTGGGCCACGTAGTTCTTGCATCGCCCCCCGAAAGAATAGGGAATCGGCGGCGGGCATGACAAAACAGACGGCCATAAACACCCATGTATTCATGATATTTGCTGGGACGCCACGTTCATTAAACATCCGGTCAGACACAGTTTGGAGGGCTGACCCAAACAGAATGACGAAGGGGATGCCGATGACAAGGCCGAACAACAGGCCTGCCCGCAGATTTTCAACCGAGGTATCGCTTAGACGTTGGCTTGTTCCCAATATATACGTCACGAGACCTGCGCCACCCAATGCCGCCCATAAAGCCACATAGCGGATACTGGCGTCTATAGGGCTGAGGCCAATCGAAAGCGCGATAATCACCATGTAGGCAAAAACCGGGTCTACTTCACGTTGGAAAGGGTTAATGAACAGGGACGGGTGTTCCTCGGCCTCAATTTCCTCGCCATCTTCCGCCAACTCATCTGTCTCAAATTCCTCCTCGTCGCCAGTCTCGATTTCTTGCAGCAATGGGTCGGGTTGCATGGGGCGAAGGATGGCGTGGGGAATACGGGACAACAGGCTGGGTTTAGCCTCAACAGGCGCCTCTACAATTTCTGGTTCAGTTTCACTGATTTCATCAGCCGGGGGTTGCAAGATGGGCCAAGCCATTTGGTCATCGTGGGGTGGCCCTTGACGTTCAGGCCGCTTCACGTGAGATAGCTCCGAATTCGTTCCACGACAAATTGAGCGCGTTCGGGTGTAATCCAATAGTGCGTAACGGCGCGGAAATTTTGCGTATAGACAGGCCGAATGAGGATATTGTCTTTTTCCAGCGCGGCGGCCAGTTGAGGGGCATTGAGTGGGGAGGACTCATCTACCGAAAACAGCACAATATTGGTGCGAATTTGACTGGGGTCAATTTGGATGTGCGGAATGGTTGCCAACCCTTCGGCCAAGATGCACGCGACGGCATGGTCTTCGGCGAGGCGCTCGGTCATTTCTTCCAATGCGATAATGCCCGCAGCGGCCAAAATTCCGGCTTGGCGCAATCCACCCCCCATCGCTTTACGGATACGACGGGCACGGCGGATGAAATCGGCAGAACCGACGATCATCGAACCGACAGGGGCGCATAATCCTTTGGAAAGGCAAAATTGAACGCTGTCGGCGCCTTGCACGACCCGTTTGACATCTTCATTCACCGCGACGGCTGCATTAAAGATACGTGCGCCATCAATGTGCAGTTTGAGACCGTTGGCGTGGCAGAGCGCCCCAACCGCATCCATATAGTCAACAGGAAGCGGTTGGCCCCCAACGGCGGCCTGTGTGTTTTCCAAACAGACCAGCGTGGTAATGGGATAATGCACATTGTCAGCGCGGATGGCGGCCTTAATTTTTTCAAGGGGCAGTGTGCCATCAGGCTGAACTTCAATCGGCCACGAATGGACACCCCCATAGGCGGCGGGATTGCCTGTTTCATTAATGAAGGCGTGGCTCTTATCGCCTAAAATGACCTCATCCCCGCGCCCACAGTGGGTCAAAATTGACACGACGTTGCCCATCGTGCCGCTGGTGACAAATAACCCCGCTTCTTTGCCGAGTTTTTCAGCCGCTAGTTTTTCGAGTTGATTAACCGTCGGGTCTTCGCCATACACGTCGTCCCCAACGGGCGCGGCGGCCATCGCCTGTCGCATTTTTTCAGTGGGCCAGCTAACGGTATCGCTCCGCAGGTCTATCTTGTCCATAATGTTCCCGTGAGGCTAAAGAATGGTAAAAAGAATGCCAAACAAGCAACAGGCAATCGTCGAAAACCCAATGAGACCGATGATAAAACTGACCAATAGGGGCAGGGCAGAGAAGTAAGCGACGATTTCAGCAAACCACTGCGGGACTTCTGCCTCATCTGCCAATTGGGATGGTGCTCCCACCGAGCCAGTTTCATCATCAATACGCTGTGGTAAACCCATGCCCTACCCCCATATAAAAACTAATAACGTTTCACAATCGCCCGATATGTCAAAGGCTGACGGGTCTGAATGTGTTGGAACTCCTCGCGGAATTTGCGCACTTCGTCAAGGTCAATGCGGGCAACAGCATACCCTTCGGATGGTTCGGTCTTGGCTGGAGCGGCGGCTGGAGTTTCTGTTGCGCCTTCACCCGTAGATTTTTCGGCTTTTTCAGCGGCTTTCTTTTCCAGTGTAAGGGCTGCATGAACCTTGCCGCGTGGGCCAACAATCATGCTCTCACCGCCATAATTCACCGTCACATCTTCGCCAACGCGATTGGAGGATGCCACAAATACTGCGTTTTCGAGTGCGCGGGCCTTGACGTAGGTCTTGTATTCATCAATCTGGGTGGTTTCCCAGTTGGACATTACACACAGCAGTTCCGCACCCTCAAGGGCTAATGAACGGGCTGCTTCGGGAAAAGCCAAATCCCACCCCAACAGCAGACCGATATTGCCAATTTCGGTTTCAATAACGGGATATTTAAATCCCTCACGGAAGGCCATGCGCTCTTCCCCACGCAGATGGACTTTGTTATAGTTGCCTAGCAATTCGCCATCTGGCCCGACCAACACGGCAGAGTTGAAGATCACACTTTCGACACGCTCTTTGGTGCAAAGCCCAAAAGCGATGTAGACCCCATATTCGGCGGCGCGTTGTGCCATCAAATTCACCGAGGGGCCGGGAATTCGTTGGGCGACTTCGGTAAATCGTACACCCAATTCATTGCCGCTGGTGGCGAGTTCAGGAAAAATAATGAGATCAACTTTTTGCTGAGAGGCAATCTTGGATACAAAATCCGACATCTTCACAAGATTATCTTCAGGTTCACCCATTTTGGGTTTGAACTGAACGGTGGCTATCGTAATTTCGCGCATGAGAACTCCTGCGTATAAGGTATCCTCTGAGGATTTTGAGTGCGAACGGCTGTTCAAAGGGGCTATTTTAGGCTATGCCGGGCTAACCGTCAAGCAATTTGGTCTCCCAAGATTCGGGGGTTCAATTCTTCTACTCTATGATAGAATTTAATAACCCAATTAAGGTTAAGAATAAATAGTGGCCGTCCTATGATCCGAAAATTCATTGTTGAAAATATTGAAGACGCAATCATTGTCCTCGATCCTGAAAACCATGTACTCGATCTTAATGCCGCCATGAAAGAGCTTTTGAGCGTTTCACAAGAGGTTGTTGGACAGCCATTTACCGAAGTTGCTCCTCAAGTCGCCCATCTATTTGAACCGTATCTTTTGCTGGATGATGCCCACAGCGAGTTGATTGTCCCTGCTATAGATGGCAAACCGCGTCATTTTGAACTGCGGGTACTCCAAGCTAAGGATAATGATCAGCAGCCTATAGGCCGATTATTCATTTTGCATGAGATTACGAAACGACGAGATGCAGAAGAACGCCTGCGACAAAGTGAAGCGATGCAGCGGGCATTGGTGGAGGTCGCTGCCGACGCCATCATCAGCATTGATTCTACAGGGCATATTTTAGCGTTTAATGCGGCGGCCTCACGCATTTTTGGCTATGCAGCCGAAGAGGTCATCGGGCAAAATATCAAAATCCTCATTCCCGAACCCAATAAGTCTCGCCATGATGACTATCTACAGCGACGGATCAGCACAGGGGAGACCAAAGTCATCGGGGTTCTGCGTGAAGAATATGGACAGCGACGGGACGGTTCGGTTTTCCCCATCTATCTCGCCATCAACGAAGTCAATGTAGATGGCAAGCTCATTTATACAGGCATGGTACGGGATGTTACTGAAACCAAGCGTATCGAACGCGAACGTGATCGCTTGTTTGAACAGACCCAGACCTCCCTTGCGGAAACGCAAGCCTATGCCCAGCGGTTAGATATTCTCAACGAAATGAGCCAACAGGTCAACATGGCGTCCGCCGAGCAAGATATTTTTCGGATTGGCACAAAATACATCACCCAGATTTTGACGCCCGACCAGATTACAATTACGCTTACCCTAGCCGACCCTGAATTCCTCGAAATTGTGGTTCACGAAGGGGAGCCACGATTATTTCAAGTGGGCCAGCAAATCCCACTTAGCTCCATTAGTGTCCATGAGACCATTCGTCAGCATCGCTCAATCATTATTAACCATTTTGATGGCCCAGAGGGGTCGTATGTCGAAACAGATCGGCGACACGGGATTCAATCCGGTATCGTGGCTCCGATGGTGGTCAACCAAAATCTCGTGGGGTTAGTGGGGATTGGCAGCAAAAAAGCAGTTGCGTTTGATGAACGTGACGAAGACCTTTTATTGCACATCGCGTCGTTCTTGGGCGTTGCTATTGAAAACAACCGTCGTAATTTGGAGCTTCAACAGGCTATTCAAGTTGCCGACCAAGCCAATCGCGCCAAGAGTGAGTTTTTGGCAACGATGAGCCATGAGCTCCGCACCCCATTGAATGGGATTTTGGGCTATGTGCAAATTTTGAGTAAGGACCGCAGCCTCAATACCCATCAGCAGCAGGGCCTCTCCATTATTCAGCACAGCGGCGAACACCTCTTGACCCTGATTAATGACATCCTCGATATTTCGAAAATCGAAGCCAAGCGCATGGAACTGAGTTTGTCGCCCTTCAGTCTCGCCGATATGTTAGATAGTATAAGTAGCATTATCCAAGTGCGGGCCGAACAGAAAAATCTTTCATTTCGCTATGAGGCTTTATCCGAACTTCCACCGGCGGTCTATGGGGATGAAGTCCGGTTGCGTCAGGTGCTGCTGAATTTGCTGGGTAATGCCGTCAAATTCACCGAACATGGCGGCGTCTTGTTAAAGGTTGGGTATCACGAGGAAAAAATCCGTTTTCAGGTCGAAGATACAGGGATTGGGATTTCTCAAGAGGCTCTGCGGGTAATCTTTCAACCTTTCCGTCAGGGAAATAAGCAATCGCGGGCAACATTGGTGGAAGGGACAGGGCTTGGGCTTGCCATTAGCAATCAACTGGTCAACCTCATGGGGGGGCGTTTGCTAGTCAAAAGCCAAGTTGGGGAGGGCAGTATATTCTGGTTTGAACTTGTCCTACCGGGCGTTGAAGATTGGGTTGGCACACCAAAGGTCGAAGAACGGAATGTGGTTGGTTATCGGGGGGTCTCGCGCCGTATCATGGTGGTGGATGACCGTTGGGAAAATCGCTCAGTGCTCACCAACATGCTCGTTCCGTTAGGCTTTGATGTACAAGAGGCGGTGGATGGCGACGACTGTCTCAAAAAAGTAGCCAGTTTTCATCCCGATGCCATCCTAATGGATTTGAGGATGCCTGTTTTGGACGGCCTTGAGACGATCCGCCGTTTACGCACGATGCCGTCCGGTAAGAATTTGATTATTATTGCGGTATCGGCGAGCGCTTTTGAATATAATCGTGGGGAAAGTTTTTCCGCTGGAAGTGATGACTTCCTTGCCAAACCGTTTCGTTTTGCTAAGTTATTGGACTTATTAGCCAACCACTTGCGACTGGAGTGGATTTATGAAGATGATATGCGTGTGACTGAGGTTGAACCAAATGACAGCATCATTATTACACCACCAGAAGAGGATTTGGTACGATTGCTGGATCATGCCAAACGTGGCAATATTCGCGGCCTAACAGAAGAGGCGGATCGGCTGACCATTTTGGGTTATAAAGCCTTTGCCGCTAATCTTCGGATGCTGGCTCGCAACTTCAGATTAAAGGAGATCCGGGATTTTAGCAGCACCGGGAGCAAAGTGATGGACGAACGTAAAGGCGTCATTCTGATTGTTGATGATATTCCAACCAATCTCGAAGTGCTGATGCAGTTTCTTGAAGGGGCAGGTTATGAAGTATTGGTGGCAACCGATGGGGAAAGCGCCATTGAGCAAGTAGAATATGCCCCCCCGGATGTGATTTTACTGGATGTCATGATGCCGGGAATTGATGGATTTGAGACCTGCCGACGTCTAAAGGCTAATCCGGTCAGCAGTGATATTCCCGTTATTTTTATGACCGCCCTATCCGATACCGTAGATAAAGTGCGGGGGTTTGAGTTGGGGGCGGAGGATTACATTACCAAGCCGCTCCACCAAGAAGAAGTTGTGGCGCGGGTCACGGCCCATTTAACCCTCCATCGTCAAAAGCAGGAAATTCAGGCTCTTCGCCAGCAAGAACGCCTTTATTATGAGCGGCTTGTCAAAATTAAAGATAATATTCTGAGTACCGCCTCGCATGACCTCAAAAATCCCCTCACTTCGATCCTCATTACCGTTGATATGATCCGCCACTATCTGCCTAGAGACCCTGATATTGTTTACAAAAAATTGGATACGCTTCAACAAGAAGCAGATCGCATGTATAACTTGATCGTCCAACTGCTCGATTTGGCACGTCTTGAATCGGATATTGTGCTGCGTAGACAGGCCCTCTCGCTGACAAGTTGGATGGAAGGAAACATCAATTATGTCCATCCACAGGTAGATGATAAACAGCTTAACGTCATTGCCCAACTGCCAGAAGATGATATAACCGTCTATTGGGATAACGAGCGCATGAATCAAGTCCTACAGAATTTGTTGTCCAATGCGGTGAAATATACACCTATAGGGGGTACGGTTGAGGTCTCAGCAGTTGTACAGGGTGAAGAGATTCATATTCAGGTAAGTGATACCGGGCTAGGGATTCCCGCAGGCGACATTCCAAAACTGTTTACCAAATTTTATCGAGTGAATACACGCCAGCACATGGCGGTATCGGGCAGCGGGCTTGGGCTTTCGATTGTCAAAGAAATCGTGCATAAACATGGTGGGCATGTGTGGGTAGACAGCGAAGAAGGGATCGGTAGCACCTTTGGATTCACGATTCCAATTGGCGAAGAAATATTGAGTGAATAGTCAATCCGCCCACTGTCGTTTGTATACGGCACGAGCCGTTATTTTGCAGCACTCATGAAACCGCTGTAGGGAAAATCCCAACACAGCGTAATTATTGATCAAGTTTTTCCGAGATGAAGAAAGCTACCTCCGAAGCGGCCTGTTGAGGCGAGTTGGCCCATAGAATCGCCCGCGACGAATTAATAATCAGGCCATGCCCTTGACGATTTAAGCCGACTTTCAATACCTCGTTTAAATCCCCGCCTTGACTGCCGACCCCCGGAACCAAAAATGGCATGTCACCAACCAGTTGACGCGCTTGTGCCAATTCTTGCGGATAGGTCGCGCCCATCACCAACATACAATTGCTGTGCCGATTCCATTCTTGGGCGACCTTTTGGGCCACGACCTGCCACAATTTTTGTTGACCGATTTCTAAATCTTGTAGTTCCCCCGACTGAGGATTGGAGGTACGACACAAAATGATGCTGATTTTGTCAGGTCGTTCCAAAAAAGGTTGTAATGCCTCTCCCCCCAAATAAGGGTTCAACGTCACGGCATCGAAGCCAAGTTCATCAAAAATGGCGTGGGCATAGGCTGCACTGGTCGAGCCAATATCACCACGCTTGGCATCACAAATCGTCAAAATATCGGGATGCTCTGAGCGTAGATAGCGCATGGTTTCCCCCAACGCCTGCCAGCCGAGCCGTCCTTGTGCTTCGTAAAATGCCATATTCGGTTTATAGGCACATACATAGGGATGGGTTTCTTCAATAATCCAACGATTGAAGGCAAATTGAGGCAAGGGTTCACGCAGAAAACGGTTGGGTAGGTTTGCCAATTCGCTATCCAATCCCACACACAGTAAACTGCGAGTCGCCTTGACCCGTGCGACATATTTTCCCATTGCGGTTTCATATGCGGTGTTCATCAGTTTTTACCCCATCTATATGGATCAGCGTGCCAAGTTTCGACCATTTGCGCCACTTCCGCCAATAAGGTCGGTTTCAAATAATGCCAAATCATCTCAAAATTGGTAAGGGTATGCAGTTGGACATTGGCCCTAGCGAAATTTTCCACCGCCTCCGCAAACCCATAACTTACGATGGCGATACAATACTCTACAATCGCCCCTTCTGCGCGGAGGGCCTCAACACCACTCAGGCTGCTGCCACCCGTCGTCACCAAATCTTCCACCAAAACCACACGCAACCCTGCCACATTGCCGCCTTCGACCCGTTTTTGTTTGCCATGCTCTTTAGCAGCTTTGCGAACAAACACCGACGGCTTGTTCATAGCATAACCCAACGCGGCGCTGTGCGGAATCCCCGCCGCCTCAATGCCCGCAATCACATCAAAGGGTAGATTTTTTAGGTGGGCCTGAAACGCGGCAATGACTTCCTTCCACTGCACAGGATGAAACGGCAAACTCCGATTATCCATATAGACGGGTGAAAGAATCCCGGATTTAAACTGAATCGGCTTATCGGCGCTTACCCCGACAGCCCCAATCTCCAACAAGATTTGTGCAATGCGCTCCGCCGCCATGCTCATCTACTTTCTCAAAATAACGGCATAGGCCCATAGGCCCTGATAAACCAATGCCGACCAATACTGGACTGCTTGAACACCCAAGTCGCGAAAATCTTGATAGCTTTTCGCGTCCATCACCCCACCGCATCCGATCACATCCACCGGATAGCCCTGTTCGGGTCGAGCCGCCATAAGATGCCGGGTGGCGTCGAGTGCTGCCGTGTGTAGGCGTCCACCCCCGACCCCACCTATCACCTGTGTATCATTGGGGGTCGGTTGGGGCAGGGTATTGGTGGCAATGACCGCCCGTACCCCTTCCGCCGCGAATGCTCCGATCAATTTCGCATATTGTTCTGCACTTAGACACGGGCTAATTTTGGCCCACAGTGGAATTGCGTCAAGGTGCTTCAACAAGGCACGGCACAAATGGCGGGCTTTTTCTTCGGTTTGGTGACCGCGCGGGTCGTCTTCGGTGTTGGGGCAGCTTAAATTGAGCGTAAACCAATCCGGTAGAACGCCTGCATCCAAGAACAGTTGGAGCGATTCGACCAATTCGGCTTCTTCTTGGTCAGGGTCAGTCACTTGTGGACTGACGGCGAGATTGATGCCAAACGGTTTTTTAGGCGGATGTTGGGCTAAAAATAACGATGCCGCCTGTGCCCCCGGATTTTTTAACCCAACCCGATTCTGGGTAGAGCGAGTCGCCGTATCGCGCCAAATCACCTGCCCCGCATTACCCAAACGAGGATAACGGGTAAACGAACCGAACTCGACAGCCCCAACGATATTTGGCATGGTGCGCCACCCCGGTATGATATTTTCACCGCGTTCGACGGCCTGAATCGCCTCATCTTCAGTGGCATAACCCTGCCCTTTGACAAACCCCGCCGCCAGAATCAGTGGAAAATCCAACGTGACCCCGCCGACCTGTATGGGTTCGATGAGGGCCATACGCCGATAGAGGGCTTGTGCAATCGATTGGACCCAATCGCGCTGATCGGCCTGCGCCAAAAAGGATAAAATTCGCTCATGGGCGGTTTGGGCATCCATCACGCCAAAAAGCAGCGGGCGAACTAGCCGCTGATAGGTGAATTGATAACTTTTTATCCACATATGACCCGCTGTCCAAATCCATTCGGCACTAAAACCCGTTCCCCATCAAACACCTTTTGTCCGCGTATCCAGACTTCAAGGACACGCCCATACCCACGCCAGCCCTCAAACGGCGACCAGCCACAGGCCGTGCGCAAATTTTGAGACTCGATGATATAGGAATCATCGAAATCCACCAGCGTATAGGTCTCCGGCGGGGGGGTAATCTTGAAAATGCGTTGGCTGCCCGTCGTCAACAGCGCCACCACCTGTTCCAATGATATGCGCTCCTCGTGTAGGGCTAATCCCATCAGCGGCAAGGTTGTCTCCAAACCCGGTACACCATAGGGAGGGTGGTCACTCATTTTTTCGGCGAGGGTGTGTGGTGCATGGTCGGATTCAATCACATCTACCCAACCGTCTTTTAACCCCTGCCACAGCGCACGACAATCAGCGGGGGTCTTGAGTTCAGGTTTCATCAGACCCCGACTGCCCAAATGGGACAAATCATCCTGCGAAAGATAGAGATGATGGGGCGTAACGCCGATACTAATGGGCAAGCCTTCCCTTTTCGCCTCAATCAGATAGGCGATTTCGGCGGCGCTGCTGATATGGCAAAAATGTGTCCAGCGGCGATATTTTCGCACCAATTCCAACACGGCGGGGATGATATCTTCCTCCGCATGTACCGCGATGACGCCATTCCACGCTTGATAGTGCTGTTCACGAATCGCTGGGTCGGTGATGAACAGGTTGCCCGTCGTGGGGTTGTTATAGATTTTGAGGCCACACGTATCCGCCATCACCTGTGGATATTCCGCCCAATTGCCCTTCCGCGACGCGCCGAAATACACCCCCCAATCGCAAACCGCCCCAGCTTGGAAAGCGCCCAATTTTTGGTCGAGGGCGGCACGAGTGAAGGTGTTGGGGGGAGTATTGGGCATATCCAACACAGCCCAATACCCTCCGGCTAAGGCAGCAACCGTCTCGCTGGCAAAGGTGGCTTTATGTGCCCACTCCATATCGCGTAAATGGACATGGGGGTCTACCATGCCCATCAATTTGACTGGTTGGCTCACAAACTTATCACTCCCAATGCTTTTGCCAACAGCGCCATACGCACAAACATACCATTTTCCATCTGATGAAAGTAACAGGTGCGTGAATCACGATCCAAAATATCTTGGTCAGCCTCAGTGCCCATTTCATGTTTGCGGGGTAGCGGGTGTAGCAAACACATATCCGGCTTGGCTTGCTCTAATAAACTGGGCTTCATGATAAAATTGTTGCGAATCGCTTCATATTCGGCAGGATTCTCAAAACGTTCTTCTTGTACCCGTGTCCAATAGATAATGTCACTTTTATCCAGCACATCAAACAGATTATCCGTTTGCCGATAGTGAATGCCATGCCCATCCAAAAAGGTCAGCACTTTGGTCGGCATAGCGAGGCTTTCGGGTGAAACAAAGGTCAGCGTAATATTTTCGCCGCCGTAGATGGCAATTAGCTTGGCGAGGGAATGTACGGTACGGCCAAATTTGAGGTCGCCAACCAGCGTGATTTGCAGATTATCCAACCCTCCTTTGGCGTCTTCAATTGTGAACAAATCCAAGAGGGCTTGGGTGGGGTGTTCGCCTATGCCATCCCCCCCGCTGACCAACACAGCGCGATGTCCGATTTTTTCCGCCAGCATATCCAGATAATAGGCCGCTTGATACGATGCTCCCTCCGCCGGATGACGCAGGATAATCGCGTCGGCATAACACCCAACGGCGCGTACTGTATCGGCAATGCTTTCGCCCTTATATAGCGATGAGAATGAAATTCCATTACTCGCCCCGATCCAACGCCCCCCTAAGCGGCTCATGGCCGCTTGGAAGGACAGGTCGGTGCGGGTGCTGGCCTCAAAAAACAGGGTCGCCATAATTTTATTGGCGCACAAATTATGAATCCATTGTTCTCCGCGCCGTACCCCTGCTTTGATGCGCTCGGTGGTAGCAAAAATTTGATCGAGGTCACAGCGGGTGAACTGCTCAACCGTGACAATTGGCTTGCCGACAAAATCGCCATTCATTTTCGGCGGGGTATAGGTATCCAAAAAGGCTTTCATACGAGTTTGTCCTCCAAAGGCTTATGAGTTTGAATTTGAAAAATGGGAACAATGGGTGGTTCAAAAGAAAGGAAAAAGGGGAGCGGTGGAGGAAAAGCGGTTGGATTTTTATGGGGTTCTTTCGTCTACATCTCCCCCTTATAAAAAATAAACGCGCCGACTGAAAAATCAGTAGCGCGTTCGAATCATCAACGCTGTCCGGAATTTTTAAACACGTCTGCAACTTGTGAGGCGTGATATATCTATCCAAAACCGCTGGCATCGGGTGTGCCTTTCCTATCTTGTGATTTCGGCGTGTAATTTAACCAGAAACGAGCATCGTTGAAAAGGATTCAAGTTGCATTCTGTCATTTTTGACCAATCCGACCTCAAGGCTGGCTTGTTTCCACCAACTGCTTGACCGCCGCAACCAGAACCCGGTGTTCGGTTTGGTGCATCCGTGTTTCAAAATCATCAAGGGTATCGGTTGGCAAAATTGGCACGGTTGTTTGGGTAATAACTGCCCCCATGTCCACTTCGGGGATGGCATAATGCACCATACAGCCGCTTTCGGTAATTGCCCCCTCTTGATAGGCTTGATAGGCCCGTTCAATCGCGTGTGTGCCGGTGAACATGCCGGGAAGGGCGGGATGCAGATTTATCACCTGCTGGGGAAAGGCGTCCAAAAACGCCGGACTCAGGATGTGCATCCACCCCGCGAGGACAATCAAATCCACCTGATTGCCCCGGATGTGTTCCGCTAAATCCGCGTCATATCGCTGGCGATCTTGGCCTTTTTTGAACGGAAAGTAGAGGGTGGGAATGCCCGCTTGTTTGGCGCGTTCCAGTCCATACGCTGTTTGGCGATTTGATACCACCAGCACAATTTCCGCATTGATGTCCCCCGCGTGGATGGCGTCTATCAGAGCTTGCAGGTTGCTGCCAGAGCCGGAAATCAGAACACACAGCCGCTTCATTGACCCGCCCCCTCTAATTGCACGCCGCTGTGGGTCGCCACAATTTGACCGACTTGATTGAGTTCCGACACAAGCGAACGTTGATGCGCCGGAATGACTACCAGCATCCCCAAGCCCATATTAAATACGCGGTATAGTTCGTGGGTCGAAATATCCGCCAAGCCTTGTATGAGCGTAAAAATCGGCGGGATTGACCATGTACCAAGATGAATCGTCGCCCCTAATCCTTCTGGCAAAATACGCGGTAGATTGTCTAGGACGCCGCCCCCAGTGATATGTGCCAAACCCCGAATCTCGACCCCCGCCGCCCGCAATTGACGAATCGGCGTGAGATAGGAGGCATGTACCGCTAACAGTGCATCGCCAATGGTGCTACCCAAATCATCTCGCCAAACCGTCCAATCCAAATCGGCCAATACACGACGGGCCAGCGAAAATCCGTTGGTGTGCAATCCCGTCGAAGGTAGGTTCAAAATAATGTCGCCTGTCTGAATTTGCCCACCATCAATCACGTGATCTTGATCCACCACCCCGATGATCGTGCCAACTACATCCACCTCATTCGGCACATAGACTCCCGGCATCTCGGCAGTTTCGCCTCCCAACAAGGCACACCCAGCCGCACGACAGGCTTGCGCCATACCCCCGACAATCGCCGCGATTTGCGTGGGGTCGAGTTGGCTGGAGGCGACATAATCCAAGAAAAACAGAGGTTCAGCGCCCTGCACCAAAATATCGTTGATGCAGTGGTTGACTAAATCCTGCCCAATGGTATCCCAGCGATTGAGCCGCGCCGCGACTTTGGTCTTGGTGCCGACCCCATCCATCGAGGCGACCAGCACTGGTTTGTCCATCGTTTTCAAAAATGACCCAGCGAACAAGCCCCCGAACGTGCCAACATCCGATAACACCTGCGGGCCATAGGTGGATTGGATAGCAGCTTTCATGAGATGAACCGCCTCCACCCCCGCGTCAATGTTGACCCCTGCGTTTTGATAGTGACTGCTCACTGTTTGACTTCTACCCCTCTGCCTATATCCTGCCGAAAGTGCATTCCCTCAAAATGAATCCGATCAATCGCGGCATAACTTTTTTGCAAAGCCGCATCGAGAGTTGGCCCAAGCGCTGTTACCGCCAAGACCCGCCCGCCTGCTGTCACCAATTGACCCGATTCGAGCGCCGTGCCCGCGTGAAACACCATTGCATCATCACCTACCGCATCTAATCCGCTAATCGGCTTCCCGACAGCATAATCACCCGGATACCCGCCCGACGCGAGGACAACAGTGGCGCAGCTTGCCGCTTTCCAACGTAGCTTGATTTCGTGCAGTCGCCCTTCAACACAGGCCAGCAGCACTTCATATAAATCGGTTTCAAGCAGGGGCAAAATCACCTGCGTTTCGGGATCACCAAAGCGGCAGTTAAATTCCAAGACTCTCATGCCCTCGGCGGTTTGCATCAGGCCCGCATACAGCACGCCGATATAGGGAGTGCCCTGTGCTGCCATGCCCTCCAAGGTGCGTTGGAAGATTTCATGGCACACCTGTTCAATTTGGGCCGGAGTAATATCTGGCGCGGGAGCAATCGCCCCCATGCCCCCCGTATTTAGACCTAAATCGCCATCCAATGCGCGTTTGTGGTCACGCGCCACAACCATCGGCGCAACCGTCTTGCCGTCCGAAAAGGCCAATACGGAAAACTCCTTGCCACTGAGCCGTTCCTCAATCACGACGCGATTGCCCGCCGCGCCAAACTGCCGATCTTCCAAAATCAGGCGCAGGGCAGCATTGGCGTCCTCTACCGTGTCGCATACCAGCACCCCCTTGCCTGCCGCTAATCCATCGGCTTTGACGACCACCGGACGACCAAAAGCGTGCAGCCAATCGCCGGCCTGCTGAATATCCTCAAAACTGGCATATGCGGCAGTGGGGATGCCGTGCGTGACCATAAAATCTTTGGCAAAGGTTTTGGAGCTTTCCAATCGGACGGCGGCTTGGCTTGGGCCAAAAATCGGCAGACCAGCGGCTCGAAAGCGATCTACAACACCATCTGCCAGTGGCTGTTCTGGCCCCACCACAACCAACCCCACGCCCTGCATAATGGCAAAATCTATCAGCTTCTCAATTTCATGCGCCTTAATCGCCACACTTTGGCACGCCGCCACCCCTGATGCCGCCGAACAATTCATGCCGCCATTTCCGGGGGTGACCCAGATTTGGCTTACATGCGGGGAACGTGCCAATGCCCACGCCAGTGCATGTTCGCGTCCACCTGATCCGATAATCAAAATGGGTTGGCTGGTCATCCGCCCCATGCTCCTTCAAAAATAAATTTGTCGCGTTCGTCGGCAAACAGCCATTCGGGGATGGCAATCGGATAGCTGCCAGAAAAACAGGCTGTGCAATAGGAATTAGGGAATCCCACTGCTTCCCGAATTGCGCCTAACATGCCTTCCAAACTGAGAAAGGCGAGGCTGTCCGCCCCGATATGTGCGCGGATTGCCTCTACATCCAAGCGATGTGCAATCAGTTCGTGATAGGTCGCCATATCCACGCCCATAAAACATGGGTGTTTGACAGGTGGTGAGGATACGCGCATATGCACTTCCGATGCTCCGCCATCACGCAAAAGCTGTACCAATGGACGGGCGGTGTTGCCGCGCACAATCGAATCATCTACTAAGACTACCCGTTTACCTTCAAGGTTGGAGGTCAGCGCATTATATTTCAGCGTAATGCTTTCTTGGCGCAGGATTTCATCCGGTTGAATAAAGGTGCGTCCGATATAGCGATTTTTGGTGAGGCCTTCGCTAAAAGCAATATTGGATGCTTGGCTATAGCCAATGGCGGCGGGGGTGGCAGAATCCGGCACGCCGATGACAATATCTGCTTCGGCAGGTGCTTCCCGTGCCAATTGCCGCCCCATGCCCTGACGGACTTTATGAACCATTTGCCCATCCAAAAGGGAATCGGGCCGCGCAAAATAAACATATTCAAAGGAGCATAGGGAGCGTTTTTGGGGTGGCTTGCCAACGAAAGAGGCCAGACCCCGGTCATCCACCCGTAAAATCTCACCGGGTTCGACATAGCGGATGTATTCCGCGCCGATGGTACTCAACGCGCACGACTCGGACGCAATAACATATCCTTCGGGCAGACTCCCCAAACATAAGGGGCGCAAGCCATGCGGGTCGCGTGCTGCATAAAGGGCGTTGCGGGTAAGGATAACAATTGAATACGCCCCATCCGCCAAGTGCATTAGGGCGCGGATATGCGAAACCCACACATCATCAGTATCCTCTGGCAGAGCCATCTGATCGCCCCAATTGGTCACGGGGGAGGCCAGAATCTGGGTCATCATTTCGGTGTCGCTGGTCGAGGTCAACCCCACACCGCGCTGGAGCAAAAGTTGGCGTAATACAAGGGCATTGGTGAGATTGCCATTATGTGCCAATGCCATCGGGCCATGCACGGTTTCAATCAGATAGGGCTGCACGTTCCGCACATGCACTCCGCCCGTCGTGGAATAGCGGTTGTGTCCAATGGCTAAATGTCCAACCAATGGTGCGAGATTCCGTTCATTAAAAATCTGCGACACCAAACCCATATCCTTATGAATATAGGCTCGCCGACCATCAGCGGTAGCGATGCCCGCTCCCTCTTGCCCGCGATGCTGTAAGGCATAGAGGCCAAAAAAGGTCAGACGGGCCACATCTCGCCCCGGCGCAAAGACGCCCAAAACCCCGCATTCTTCACGCGGTTTATCTTCCAAATAGGTCATCGGTATCCCAAATATCCCCCTATAATCCTATTTTTCTCTAGTTTCTTGTTTACGCCGGAGTTCGGCATCATCTTGCAAAATGGTGTCCATATTGGCTTGTTGAAAAGCCGCAATGCGTTCACGTAGTTCAGGATAGGCCACACTCAAAATTTTGGCTACCAACAGTGCCGCGCCCGAAGGGTCGAGCACCACCGCCGGGGCCACCCCACTTGGCATCCGCAGGGATGAAAAAATATCTCCGCCGCCAAATGCACTCGATGTGGGTGGACAAGCGATCACAGGCGATTGAACTTGGGCATCCACAAACGCACTCAGCGCATTGGAACGCCCTGCAATGGTCACATACACTTTGGGACGGGGGTCGGCTTCATAGGCTGCGATCATCTCTAGCACATGGTTGGGTGTTTTATGCGCTGATCCCACCCGCAACTCGCTTGGAATCCCTAGTTTTTGCAGCGTATTGGCTACCGCGCCACCCTGCTCCAAATCGGACTTTGACCCCATGATGATTGGTACGAGCATTATTTTCCCCCTAGTTCATAATGGGCGAGTTTTTGAGTGATGCGGTTGGCGGTTGGCTGTTCACCGGGTACAAAGGGGAGTTGTGTCAGCCGTTCATACGCCGCAATATACCGTTCGGCGACCTGTGCTTTAAATTCGGGTGGCATCACCGGGGGTGTGCCTTCACCGCGATAGCCCCTTTCCGCAAACCATACCCGCAGGAATTCCTTATCAAAATTTTCGGGCGGGTTGCCATTGCCACCCGTGCCCGCAATCCAATAGCGGCTGGAATCGGGCGTATGCACTTCGTCAATCAACACAACCTCGCCCTCAATTAGGCCAAATTCGTATTTGGTATCTACCAAAATCAGTCCCGCTTGTTCGGCGATGGCTTGACCGCGCTTAAACAATGCTAATGCCGCTACTTCGACCTGTTCATAAATATCTTTTTTCACCAAGCCCCGTTCCAAAATTACCGTGCGAGTCAGGGCTTCATCATGCGCCCCCTGATCGGCTTTGGTGGTGGGGGTCAAAATCGGCTCTGGCAGGCGATCATTTTTACGCAGGCCCTCCGGCAGTTGAATCCCATAGGGCTTGCGTTCACCCTGTTCATACAATGTCCACAATGATGTTTTGGTCACACCTGTGATAAATCCACGCACAATCACTTCAATCGGTAGGGGGGTGGCTTCCCGCGCCAGCATCACATTCGGGTCAGGTACATCCAGCATGTGATTGGCTACGATGTCACGGGTCTGCTCGAACCACCATGCGCTGAGTTGATTCAAGACCTGCCCCTTAAACGGAATGAGGCCCAATACCACATCAAACGCTGATACCCGATCCGTCGTAATCAGCAAGCGCAGACCGTCGTGGCGATAAATATCACGTACCTTGCCGGAGATGCGTGGCCCCCAACCTTCCAATTCCACCGTATCCAGCGGGGTCGCCGCCAAAAGTTCGTTTTGAGAAATCACCAGACCCTCCTAAGCGTTTTTGATTGCATTTTGGAAAATGGGCAGGCCTGACATTCCAGCATGACCTCGCCGCCATTGGGGATGCTGCCAATGGAAAATATGGTCTTCGGGGTGTGGCATCAATCCCATCACGTTGCCTGCCGGGTTGCAGAGCGCGGCAATCCCCAGAGCCGACCCGTTGGGATTATAGGGATAACCCGCCGGATTCCCACATTCATCCGCATAGGTCAGCGGCACAAGCCCCTCGTCCCAGAACTGCTGTAAAGTCGCGTCATCCTGCACGGCAATGCGCCCCTCGCCATGTGCCACCGGACAATATATGAGTTCATCCAATCCCTCAGTAAATAGATTGTGGCTCTGCCGATTGGGTTTCAAATAGACCCAGCGACACTCAAAATGACCAGATGCGTTGTGGGTCAATGTGACCGGACGAGGGGAGACGCTGCCGGGGAGCAGGCCCGCTTTGACCAGTACCTGAAATCCATTACAGATGCCCAACACCGGACGGCCTTTTTCGATAAACGCGCTGAGCGCCTCCGCCAGACGGGTCTCCAAATCCAATGCCCACACCCGCCCTGCGCCGAGATCATCGCCATACGAGAAGCCCCCCGGTAACACCAGCATGTGATAATCCAGCAAATCGCGCTCGTGATTCAATAGCTGATTCAGATGCACGATTTCTGGCGACCCCCCGGCCAATTGACAGGCCAACGCCGCGTCATGATCTCGATTGGTCCCCTTTGCGTGCAAAATCAAGACACGGGGGTTTCCAGTTTTAGTAGAAATGGATTTTGCGGCGTTTGCAGGTGAAGGATTAACAATCTGAGGGTGGGTGGTCATTCCGCGCCATGCCATTTCCAATTCGGCGACGGGCAGGTCAATCGCGTTTTCAATGGTGAGGCGGGGTTGCACCGTGACGATGCCCAATTTTTCCAGCGGGGTATCGGCTAAAATGCTTTCAAAAAGCCCTACGTCCTCAGCCCGCACTTCAACGACAAATCGGCTTAAGGATTCGGCGAACAGGTCGTTTTCAAATTGCACCGCAGCTCCCAAATCACCTGCGATGCACATCTCAGCCAGCGCCACCGCCAAACCACCTTCTGAGCAGTCATGGCAGCTTTGCACCACACCCTGTGTAATGGCCTGATGCAGCTTCCGCATATGCTGAATTGCATCGGGGACGGGCTGTGGCACTTGACCCCCGGTGAGGCCCGTTACCATCTCAAAATGACTGCCCCCCAGTTCAGGGCGTGTGTCGCCGACCAGATAAATCAAATTCCCGGCTTGTTTCAGGTCGGCGGTGATAGTTCGTTCGACATCAGGCACCAACCCAATCGCTGAAATCAACAGCGTGCCGGGGATGGCATGGCGATTGCCATCTGCATCGGTGTATTCATTATTCAGACTGTCCTTGCCAGAGATAAACGGCGTTTGATAGGCCAATGCTGCGTCATAACAACCTTTGGCACAGCGCACCAGCGACCCCAAACGATCTGGCAAATTGGGATTGCCCCAGCAGAAATTATCCAAAATCGCCACTTGGTCGGGGTCAGCCCCCACCGCGACCACATTCCGCATCGCCTCGTCAATCGCCGCCCACGCCATCGCATAGGGATCAAGTTCGCCATAGGTCGGGCAGACCCCATTGGAGATCGCCACGCCTTTTGTCTGCTGATTTGTAGCGTAGGGAATCAGTACCGCCGCGTCTCCATGTCCTTTTTCGTTAATCAGCGGTTTGACCGCCATGCCACCCTGCACTTCATGGTCATAGCGCCGGATAACTTCCTCTTTGCTGCGAATATCAGGATGGGCCAACAGCGCCAACAATATCGCTTCGGCATCAAGCGGAGGCATTTGGCTGGGGGTGATTTGGGGGTCAATCCATTCGGCCTGCAATTGCCGTGTTGGGATGCCCTCATGCAAAAACTCAATATCTATATTGCCAACCTCGGTCTCGCCATAATGCAACACCAGCCGCCCGGTGCCTTCAAATGTGCCGATAGACACCATTTCGACATCGTGTAGATTACACACCGCCTGCAAACGGGCTATATTTTCCGGTGGGACGGCCAGTACCATGCGTTCTTGGGCCTCACTCAGCCAGATTTCCCACGGAAGCAACCCTGCATATTTCAAGGGCACGTGTTGTAACTGCACGGTTGCGCCCATGCCGGAACTCATTTCACCAACCGCCGATGACAATCCACCCGCACCGCAATCGGTAATGGCGTGATACAGGCCTTCATCACGCGCTTGCATGATGACTTCCAATACCTGCTTTTCGTTAATTGGGTGTCCGATTTGTACCGCACTCCCGGAAACCACCCCGGTGTCGCTGTTCATCTCCATACTGGAAAAGGTCGCCCCCCGCAGGCCATCCCGCCCAGTGCGCCCTCCCATGACGATAATCTGGTCACCGGGCTGCACTTGGGTCGGATGCGCTTGGTGGGGTAATAAACCCAAGCAACCACAGAACACTAAGGGATTCGCCGTATACCCAGTGTGATATAACACCGCCCCGTTGACCGTCGGGATGCCCATTTTGTTGCCATAATCCTCGACGCCATGTACCACGCCCTCCGCAATGCGGCGCGGATGGAGTGCCCCAGTAGGCAATTGATTGGAATCAAGGTCTTGTGGGCCAAAACACAGTACATCCGTATTGGCGATTGGTCGGGCACTTACCCCCAAAATATCACGGATGACACCACCAACGCCTGTATTCGCGCCGCCAAAAGGCTCAATCGCCGAGGGGTGATTGTGAGTCTCAACCTTAAACGCCAAATCCCATTCTTCGTTAAATCCGATAATCCCAGCGTTATCCACAAAAGCCGAACGTACCCAGCCGCCCTTATCTATTTGCTGGGTCGCGGCGCGGATGTAGGTGTTTAAGAGGCCCTTAATCGTTTCGGGTTGTCCGCCATTTTCGGTGTAGGTGATTTGTGCTTTAAAGGTCTTATGAACACAATGTTCGCTCCAAGTCTGGGCGAACATCTCCAATTCTATATCGTTAGGTTCACGGCCTTCGGCTTGATAATGCCGCTGAATGGCCCGCATCTCACTGAGGTCGAGGGATAAACGGCGCATTTGGCTAAGGTCGAGCAGCCCTCGATCATCAATCTCTCGCAGCGGAATGGTTGAGACTAATCCGTCATCCGCCGTAAGGGTCGTATATAGGGGATGGATTGGGTGATCAATAGTGACTCGTTGAATCACCGGATTGGAGAAGGCTTTTGTGGCAAGGAGTTCCAAGTCGGCGGCTGAGAGTGGGCCATCCAACAGATAGGATTGGCCTGTTGCGACTTCATGAATTTGATCCCACCCCAGCCGATGCACCGTCGTCCGTAGATTTTCGGCCACCGTGTCCGTCACCCCCGGCAGATAGGTGACTTCAATCCTGTGGTGAGCATTCGTTTGGGTTGGTGTCGCTTCAAGGGAATAGACCGTATAGTCCTCGATAACCCTATCCGTCAGGATATCCTCAGCGATAGTACAGGCTAGGGTTTCATCTACATCGCCAGTGACAAAAAAAAGACGGGCAGTTGAACAGCCCGTCATGGTAGTAACCCCTAATTGATAACCTAAATCAATGAGTTTATTTGCTGATTTATTTTGATCACGCAACCGTATTTCAATGCGGAAAGTGGTCAACCAATATTCCCTTTCATCTCCTCTGATGATGGTACGCAAGCGTACTAAATAAAATGGACGCTTGACAAGATCAAAGGTTAATTTTTATTCAAATTGACGAGAGATATACGAAAACCGTCCCTATTCACTTTTGAAACTGGAAACCTTTTTGTTTGACCTAATCGCCCCAAACTACCATTGACAACCCCCCTCTGCCTCCGCTAAAATCTCGCTTGTATTAACAAATGGCGATTTGACAAATGCCAATGGCCTGATATTAGGCGAAAGCGCCGGCGTAGCTCAGTTGGCAGAGCATTCGCCTTGTAAGCGAAGGGTCATGGGTTCAAGTCCCATCGCCGGCTTTGGCAGTATCGTTAACAACCAAATATGGGTCGATGTCCCGAGCGGCAAAGGGGGCGGACTGTAAATCCGCTGGCAGACGCCTTCGCAGGTTCGAGTCCTGCTCGGCCCACAGGTGAGTTTTCACCGGACTGCCTACGTAGCTCAGTTGGCAGAGCGCATTCTTGGTAAGAATGAGGTCATGGGTTCAAATCCCATCGTAGGCTTTTTTAATCTATAGATTTTAGATATGGCCCAAATTGCTGTATCTCCATACTTGTAGACATAAAAAACAGTTTAGAGGAGAAGGTCATTCCAATGGCCCAGTTTGAACGAACGAAACCACATGTAAACATAGGGACAATTGGTCACGTGGATCATGGCAAGACGACCTTGACGGCGGCGATCACCAAGACCCTGTCACTGAAGAAGATGGCGCAGTATATGCGGTATGACGAAATTGACAATGCGCCAGAAGAGAAGGCACGTGGCATCACCATCAACATTCGGCACGTGGAATATGAGACGAATGCACGGCACTATGCCCATGTGGACTGCCCCGGTCACCGCGACTACATCAAGAACATGATCACGGGTGCGGCGCAGATGGACGGTGCGATTCTGGTGGTGTCAGCCCCGGATGGCCCCATGCCCCAAACGCGCGAACACGTGCTGTTGGCACGGCAGGTGGAAGTGCCAGCGATGGTGGTGTTTCTCAACAAAGTCGACATGATGGATGACGCCGAACTGCTGGAACTGGTCGAGTTGGAACTGGCCGAGTTGTTGAGCAGCTATGGCTTCCCGGAAGACACGCCGATTGTGCGCGGGAGTGCGTTGCAGGCGATGGAAGCCCCCGATGATGTCAGTCTGCCCGTCTACGAACCGATTCTGAAGCTGATGGACACGGTGGATGCGTGGATTCCCACGCCCCAACGGGACATTGAAAAGCCCTTCCTGATGCCGATTGAAGACGTGTTCACGATCAAGGGTCGTGGCACGGTGGTGACGGGACGTGCCGAGCGCGGTGCGTTGAAGAAGGGTGAAGAAGTCGAGATCATCGGCTTACGGGATGAGAGCATGAAGACGGTGGTGACGGGCATCGAGATGTTCCACAAGGAACTGGATCAAGCCCAAGCGGGTGACAACGCCGGGATTCTGCTGCGTGGG